>NC_007973.1:2705617-3011235 GCF_000196015.1 Cupriavidus metallidurans CH34
CTGCGTCGCGAAAAGGTCGTCGGCAAGTTCGTGGAATTCTTCGGCGAAGGCACGGCCAGCCTGACCACGCCGGACCGCGCCACTATCGGCAACATGGCGCCCGAGTACGGCGCGACGATGGGCTTCTTCCCGGTCGACGAGAAGACGATCGACTATTTCCGTGGCACAGGCCGCACCGACGAGGAAATCGCCGCGTTCGAGGGCTACTTCCGCGCCCAGGGAATGTTCGGCGTTCCGCGCGCTGGCGAGATCGACTACAGCAAGACGTTGACGCTGGACCTGGGCACCGTGGCCCCGTCACTGGCCGGCCCGAAGCGCCCGCAGGACCGTATCGAGATCGGTCACGTCAAGGAAACGTTCAAGTCGCTGTTTGCCAAGCCAGTGGCCGAGAACGGCTTCAACAAGGACGTCGCCGACCTGGACCGCGAGTACACGAACGCCGACGGCGTGAAGGTGCACAACGGCGATGTGCTGATTGCCGCGATCACGTCGTGCACGAACACGTCGAACCCCAGCGTGCTGCTGGCCGCCGGCCTGCTGGCCAAGAAGGCCGTGGAAGCCGGCCTGAAGGTCGCGCCCCACATCAAGACGTCGCTGGCCCCTGGCAGCCGCGTGGTCACGGAATACCTGAAGGCCGCCGGCCTGCTGCCGTACCTGGACAAGCTCGGCTTCGGCGTCACCGCGTACGGCTGCACCACCTGTATCGGTAACGCCGGCGACCTGACCCAGGCGCTCAACGACACGATCGTGCAGAACGACATCGTGGCCGCCGCCGTACTGTCGGGCAACCGCAACTTCGAAGCCCGGATCCACCCGAACATCCGCGCCAACTTCCTGGCATCGCCGCCGCTGGTGGTGGCTTACGCCATCGCCGGCAACGTCACGCGCGACCTGATGACCGAGCCGGTGGGCAAGGGCAAGGGTGGCAAGGACATCTGGCTGGGCGACATCTGGCCGACGTCGGAAGAAATCCATGCGCTGCTGAAGTACGCGATGGACGCCAAGACGTTCAAGGGCAACTACGAGCAGGTCAGGAAGCCGAGCAAGCTGTGGGCAGCGATCAAGGGCACGAAGGGCCAGGTCTACGACTGGCCGAAATCGACCTACATCGCCGAGCCGCCGTTCTTCCAGGACTTCGCGCTCGAGCCGAGCGGCGAGGCCGTGACCGTCCGTGGCGCCCGCGCCCTGGGTGTGTTCGGCGACTCCGTGACGACCGACCATATCTCCCCGGCCGGTTCGATCAAGGACACCTCCCCTGCCGGCAAGTACCTGCTGTCGCATGGCGTGCTCAAGGCCGACTTCAACAGCTACGGCTCGCGCCGCGGCAACCATGAGGTGATGATGCGCGGCACGTTCGCCAACGTGCGCATCAAGAACCTGATGATCCCGGCCAAGGCCGACGGCTCCCGCGTGGAAGGTGGCATCACGCTGCACCAGCCCACCGGTGAAGAATTGTCGATCTATGACGCCGCGATGAAGTACATCGCCGAAGGCACGCCCACAGTGGTGTTCGGTGGCGAAGAGTACGGCACGGGCTCGTCGCGCGACTGGGCGGCCAAGGGCACCCAGCTGCTGGGCGTGAAGGCCGTGATCGCACGCAGCTTCGAGCGTATCCACCGTTCGAACCTGGTGGGCATGGGCGTGCTGCCGCTGCAGTTCAAGGGCAACGACAGCGTGCAGTCGCTCGGCATCGTCGGCAACGAAACCTTCGACGTGGAAGGCATCGAAGGCGACCTGAAGCCGCAGCAGGACGTGACGCTGGTCATCCACCGCGCCAACGGCGACACGCAACGCGTACCGGTGCTGCTCCGCATCGACACGCCGATCGAGGTCGACTACTACAACCACGGCGGCATCCTGCCGTTCGTGCTGCGTCAACTGCTGGCCGCCTGATTCGCCAGCTGCTGACCGAAACCGCCGTCCCGGCTTGCAAAGCGGGGCGGCGGTTTTGTTTTGTTTTTGCGGGTAATCCCCACCCCGTCGCGTAAGTTTTGCGCAAGCCTGCACTGCCAGACTCGTCCCACACGGATTCAGCGTGACTTATACAAAGACAAAGACGGAGACATCACATGGTGAAGATTCTGATCGCTTTCGTAGTCGTGGCGGGCGCCTGCCTGTACTTGCTGACCAAGGGCGGCGGCGAGGTTTCGATGGCCGGCGAGTCGCACAGCACCGAATCGCACGCACCGGCGGCCCAAAAGTAATCCAACAATGCAAACAACAGCCTGATTGAGGGTTCGCGAGGACTGCACCCGCCTGCGCAACGAGTAGAATACCGTTTTACGAAAAACGGACGTTCTCTACATATATGGCAGGTTTTCGCCCCAAGTCTTCCGCCAGACTCTCTCCTGACGCCGAACGGCTGGTGGCCGACGCGCTCGCCCTGGATGCATCGGGCAGCCGCATGGAGGACGGGTATTGGGAGCGTCGGCTGTCGCAGCGGCTCCATCGCCTGCTGAAAAACGGCAGCCAGACCGCGCTCGACGCCGCGCTCGAACACCTGTTCAAGCACAACGCCGATGCGTCCGACGTGCTGGCCGAACAGGCCGAGACCCTGGCCGAATCGGCCACTATCGAAGTCGACGGCGCCAAGCTGGATGTGCTGCTGATCGCGGCACCGATCCTGGCCCATACACGCTACGCAATTCCGTCGGGCGCGCTGAAGCCGGAACTGGCCCAGACGCTGGCCGTGCATCTGCAGGCGCATGTGCTGGCCACCGGCACCAAGGTGGCGCTGTCGCCGTACCTCTACAGCATCGACCAGCTGCCGCGCAGCCATAGCGACACCTTCGCGCTGACCCACAAGCTGGCTACTGCCGCACTGGCCGGGACCATGCCGAAGGTGGACCTGCGCGATCTGCCCGAAACCGCGCCGATCCTGGCCGACCCGCGCTACCTGCTGGCCGTGGTGGTGGCCCCGCACGAAGGTGCGCTGTTCCGCTGGCAAGAGGATGCCAAGGAACACCACGCCGAGCGTTCGGTGTGCCTGGAACAGTGGCGCCAGCAGGTGCAGCCGACCGTCGCGCTGCTGCTGCCCGGCTGCGAGTTCGAACTGTTGCTGCCGGATGCCTTCTTCCTGTCGTGCCGCGAATCGGACAAGAGCATCCGTCCGCTGACCGTGCGCGCCGCCGTGAACTACCTGTGCGGCACGCTCGATGTGCCGGCCGGCCAACTGGCTGCCGTGGTGGCCGGGTTCGGCGAGGAAGTGGTTGAGGAATATCGCGTCGGCTTCACGATGCGTGGCGAGAAGGAAGTGATCTACGGCATCGTCTGGCCTGTCTATGGCCGCGAAGCTGGCGAGGCCGATGCCGAGGAAAAGGGCAATCCGGTCGAGCAGATCTGCGAGGAGCTGCGCAACGCCGGTGTCGAGGACATCTTCCGCCATGCGGCGCTGTTCGATCCGGAATATTGCGAGGATTGCGGCACCCCGCTCTACGCGGACCGCTCCGGCGAAATCGTCCACGCGGAACTGCCCGAGGACGCGCCGACGCAACAGCCGCTGTTCCACTGACCGCGCAGTCCGAAAATGAAAAACCCGCCAGATCTGGCGGGTTTTTCATTTCATCCGACGCTCATCGAACGCTCATCGAACACTCACGCAGCGCCACAAGCCATGCCCTGACGCCGCGTACTTGCGCTCGAACGGCGTCATTGATGCCTCCGGCTGCCACGATTCGGTTTGCGTCGGACGCCCCACCATCGTCAGCGCGGCCGCGAACTCGTCGATGTAGATCTTCCAGTTGCTGCGGCATTCGAGATAGTCACCGCACGCCGCCAGTGCGGGAAATACGGCGTGTCCATGCCAGCGCCGGCTCAAATGGCCAATCTTGGGCCACGGGTTCGGATACAGCACATAGTGCCGCGTGACCCGCACACCCGCGCTCTGCACCAACCGCCAGAAATCGACCAGATCCGCGCGCGCCCAATGGAAGTTTTCGGGCAGGGGTGCATCCCACCAATCCTTGCCGGCCGTCAGGCGCTTTTCCGATTGATCCACACCAATGACATAGTGATCCGGAAATGCCGTAGCGAGACGCAACGTGCTTTCCCCGACACCGCAGCCCGCATCGAGAATCAGCGGCGCGCTGCCCGCCCGCTGCCATGCGTCGATGGCCGCGTCGAACGCGTGCTGGCTCGGCGCGCCAATCGGCTTGCGGAATGGCTCGGCCAGATGACGCTCCACCAGCGCGGCCAGATGCTCATGGATATCGGACTGTGCCGACGAAATTGTGCGGGAATTGGCAAACATGGCCGCGATTGTACTGGGTCTGCAACGATGTATAGTTACCGGCACAATATGGCCGAACACCGTACGAGGAGCCCACCGATGATCCGCCGCACGCTGCTGCAAGCATCCCTTTCGATTGCGTTGAGCGCCACCGCGCTCACGCTTTTGCCCGCCCAGGCGGCTCATGCCGAAGACCTGCGCATCGGCCTGGCCGCCGACGTGACGTCCATGGACCCGCACTGGAACAACTCGGGCCCGAACAACGCCATCGCACTCCATATCTTCGAGTCGCTCGTATTCATGGACAAGAACGCGCGCTACATTCCCGGCCTCGCGCTATCGTGGAAGCCACTCAACGCGATCACGTGGGAGATCAAGCTTCGCCCGAACGTGAAATGGCATGACGGCTCGCCGTTCACGAGCGAGGACGTCAAGGCGTCACTGGAGCGCCCCGAGAAGCTGACCAACGCGCCGGGGTCGTTCACCAGCTACACCAAGCCGATCGCCCGCATCGACACGCCCGACCCGCTGACCGTGCGCCTGACCATGAGCGTGCCGAATTATGCGAACCTGGCCAATGATCTGAACAGCGTGCCGATCATGCCGAAGAAGATTGCCGCGAATCTGACCCAGGCCGATTTCGATTCGGGCAAGGCGATGATCGGCACGGGTCCGTTCAAGTTCGTGCGCTTCGCGCGCGGCCAGGAAATCGTGATGACGAAGAATCCCGACTACTGGGGGCCAAAGCCCGAATGGGACCGCGCAATCTTCCGGATCCTGACCGACAATGGCGCGCGCTCGGCCGCCCTGCTTGCCGGCGATGTGGACGTGATCGAAAGCGTGCCATCCGCCGACGTGGCGAAGCTCAAGCAGAACCCGAAGTTCAAGATCGAGCAGACGGTGTCGTGGCGCACGATCTTCTGGCAGATGGACCAGTCACGCGACAACCCGCCGTTCGTCACGGACAAGGCAGGCAAGCCGCTCGGCAAGAATCCTTTCAAGGACGCGCGCGTGCGCGCGGCGATCAGCAAGGCCCTCAACCGCGACGCCATTGTCAGCCGCATCATGGAAGGCTTGGCGGTGCCGGCCTCGTCGATCGTCTCGCCGCAGATCTTCGGCCATCCTGGCACCAAGCCGGACGCCTATGACGTGGAAGGTGCGAAGAAGCTGCTGGCCGCCGCAGGCTATCCGGACGGCTTCGGCCTCACGCTGCACGCCACGAACAATCGCTATCTGAATGACGCCCAGGTTGCGCAGGCCACGGCCGGGATGCTGACGCGTATCGGCATCCAGACCAAGGTTGAGACGCTGCCCGTTGCCACGTACTTCACGCGCGCGCGCCAGGGGGAATTTGCATTCGAGATGCTAGGCTGGGGATCGGCCGCTGCCGACGTGGCGCTACGCTCGATCACGGGCACCCCGAACCCGAAGACCGGCTACGGCACGTGGAACTGGGGCAAGTACAGCAATCCGCAGCTTGATCAGCTGATCGAGAAATCGCTGACGACGATCTCCAGCGACAAGGCCCGCGAGGAGAATGCCCGCGCGGCGGCCAAGTTCGCGCTGGCCGACCACGCGATCATCCCGTCGCACAGCCAGCTTGCAATGTGGGCGATGCGCAAGGGCCTGCGCTATGAGGCGCGCACCGACGAGTGGTCGCTGGCGCAGTTCTTCCATAAGGAATGATGCTGGCCTGGCTCCCCTCTCCCACCTGGTGGGAGAGGGGATAAAGCGCGACGTCAGATCGCCAGCCGCTCTTCCTGCCGCGCATTCGCCGCGCGCAGCTTCTTCACCCAGTCCTTCGCCGGCAGCTTCGTGGTGGCCTCCACCACTTCCGCCCTCGCCTCCAGCGTTTCCCAAGACACGTCGATCGCCGGCCCGTTGAACGCCAGCGCGATGATGTTGCCGTCATGCACTTCGGGGAACACCAGCACGCGATTGTCGAACGCGTCGCAGATACGCACGATGTTCTTCGGGAAACTCTCGTGGTCTCCGAACAGGTTGATCGTCATCACGCCAGGCGCCTTGAGCACGCGACGGCAGGCACGATAGAACGCCGTGGTATCGAGGACCGGGCCACGCGCGGTGGCGTCGTACAGGTCGACCTGCAACGCGTCGATCGACGCTGTCTGCGCGCCATCCATCACGAAGTCCCATGCATCCTGCTCGCGCACGGACAGGCGCGCATCGTCCTCGCGCAGGCCGAACATGCTGCGGCCGGCCACGATCACGGCGGGATTCAACTCGACGGCCGTTACCTTCGCACGGGCGAATTGGCGATGGCAGAACTTGGTCAGCGCGGCGGCGCCCAGGCCCAGTTGCGCCACGTGGAAATCCGCAGCCGACGGCGACAGGAACAGCAGCCAGGCCATCATCTGCTGGGCGTACTCGAGTTCGATGGCATCGGGCTTGCGCAGGCGCATCGCGCCCTGCACCCACTCGGTGCCGAAATGGAGATAGCGCACGCCATCCATTTCCGAGAACGTCACCGGCGCGAAGCGCGGCGTCATGCGCTTCTCGCCGGCATTGTCGACATCGCCGGCGTCGCCGGACAGCTTCCTGCGCGAGGTTTCACGTTCGCCGCGCGCGGGGCGGCGCGAGGCCACGGCCTCGATAGATTTGCGTTTCAAAAGCGTCATGGAGGAATACAACGCGCTCAAGGCGCGGATCATTGGCCCAGCGCGACCTGCGCGCGCTGGAGCCATTCGCGATTGTGCTCGCGGGCGTGACGCGGCCAGTGGCGCGCGTCGTGAACAATTTCCGAGTACAGCGACTTGGCGCGCTCACGGTCGGCTGCATCACCCTGGCGGGAAAGCCAGTCGGCATACAGACAGCGCGGCGCGGCATCGCTGGCGCAGGTCAGCGAGCGCTCGAAGGCGTCGCGCGTGCCGGGCGCATCGAGCGCGGACAGCGCACGCGCGTAAAGCAATGCGGGTTCGGCCTGGTCCCGCGCCTGCGGATGCGCGGCAAACAGCTTCTCAAGCGTCGCCTGCGCATCGGCATGGCGGCCCGTGGCGACCTGGGCGCGCGCCAGCCCCTCAAGCAATGCCGGATCGGACGCAAACGGGCCGTTGGCCGCGGCCTGATAGTGCTCGAGCGCCTCGGCCGCGTTGCCCACTTCCAGCAAGGCAGCACCCAGGCGCATGCGGTGATCGACAGTCGGCGCCCGGTCGAATGCCTCGCGCGCTTCGCGTACGGCCCGGTTCGGATCGACGATCTGCTTGATCGCCCGCGACGCTGCCCGCGCCCCGCGCGAGTCGCGCAGGCTAGGCAAATAAACTGCGAAGAAATAGACGATGCTGCCTAGGCCCGGGAACAGGAATAGCAGCAGCAACCAGTACATGTTCTGGTGGGTGCGAACGGCGTGCACGGCGAAGAAAATCGCCACGATCACGTGCAGGCCGATGCCGCCGATACCGAGATTGGACATATCAAATCAATCCTGAAGAAGAACGACCAGAAGAATGCATGGCCGCGATTGTGACAGATGCCGAAGGAAGCCAGTAGGACAGCGGCGATGGCACTAAAGTTTTGCCAGCGCCGGCCGATCAACGGATTGGCTCTCTTCCGATCGGAAACCAGAACATGACGTCCATCACCAGCGTTACACCACAAGTCTTCACCGCCAGTGGCGCCGCAGTCACCACTTCGGCGTCGCAGGACGGCACGGACAGCACGGGCAAGGCCAGCGCACAGGATTCCAGCGCGTCGGCAAACGGCCGGGTAAACGGCGCCGCATTCAGCGGCAAGGCTGGCGGCGCCGGCGGCGCTGCGGCTGCCGGCGGCACGGACAGCTCCAGCAGCAGCGACACCGAATCGGCGGTCATCAAGGCGATCAAGCAGCAGATCGAAACGCTTCAGAAACTGCTGGCCACCCAGATGCAGCAGCTCCAGGCCGCGCAGAACGCCAAGACCGACGAAAGGACCAAGGCGAGCACCGTCGCTACCCTGCAGGGCGCCGTGTCCTCCACCAACGCCGCGCTGTCGCAGGCGTACGCCAAGCTGGCCGAGGCCATGCAGCAAGAGAGTGGCTCGAGCACCGGCGGTGTGGTCAATACGACGGCCTGAGGGGTTCTTCCGCTTCTAGCCGCCAAGCAGCTTCCGGTCAAAAATTGTCGCCTGGCTGGGTATCGCCCGGCAGGCGACAACTGCCCTCCACTCAGCGCAGCAAAGATCATATGTAACAGCCCTTGAACTTCATTTAACCAATGAGTTAAATGAGCGCATGTCCAATTCCAACGACCCGCTCTCCTCGGTTTTCGCCGCCCTGGCCGACCCCACCCGTCGCGCGATTCTTGCGCGGCTGGCGGAAGGTGAAGCCCCTGTGAGCGAACTCGCCCGTCCGTTCGACATGTCGGCCCCGGCCATCTCCAAGCACCTGCGTGTGCTGGCCGATGCCGGGCTGATCGAGCGGGAAGTCAACGCGCGTTGGCGCATCTGTCACTTGCGCCCCGGTGCGCTTCGCGACGCGCATGGCTGGCTGGAAACGTATCGGCGGCATTGGGAGGACAACCTCGACAGGCTCGTCGCCTTTGTCGAGCAGGCGCATACAGTCACCGATGACAAGGGGTTCAAGTCATGACCGAAGCAGCTACGTTTCATCTGGAGATGACCCGCCAGATTCGCGCGCCGCGCGAACGGGTCTTCGATGCGTTCACGGACCAGGCGGCGCTCGCGGCCTGGCATTGCCCGCGCGGCATGCGCGTGCTGGAAGCCAGCGCCGATGCACGGGTCGGCGGGCGCTATCGGCTTGTGATGGGCAGCCGTGACGGGTCGCAGCACATGGTCGGCGGCGAGTACCAGAAGATCGACCGCGCCAATTTCCTGGCCTACACCTGGCAGTGGGAAGGTGGCGAGTTGCCAGAGGGCACCCGCACACTGATCGAGGTGACCCTGACTGACAAGGACGGCGGCACGCTCCTGCACATGCGTCACAGCGGCTTCCCGGACACCGCCACACGCGATGCACACACCAGCGGCTGGCAATCGGTATTCAACCGCCTGAGCGACTATGTGGATGCCGAAGGCAGCGCGGGTACCGTCACCGTCTATGGCGATGGCCGCAGCACCTATGTCCGCACCGTGCGCATGGCGCTGGCGGAGAAGGGCATTGCGTACAAGCTCGATCCTCTGACGCCGCGGGACCCCGAATTGCTGAAGCACAACCCGTTCGGCCGCATTCCGGCCTTCACCGACGGTCCGCTGGAGTTCTTCGAGACACGCGCCATCCTGAGCTATATTGAGGAAGCATTCGATGGCCCAAGCCTGATCTCGCAGGCCGGCCCCACGGCCCGCGCACGCTGCGAGCAATGGATCAGCCTCATCAACTGCCACGCGTATGACGCCATGGTGCGCCGCTACGTGCTGCAGTACGTCTTCCCGAGTGGCGAGAACGGCCAGCCTGACCGCAAGACGATCGACGCCGCCCTGCCCGACATCGCCAAACAGCTCGATGCGCTCGAGCATGCCTATGGCGGTCGCGATTTCCTGGCGGGCAACACGCTGACGATGGCCGATCTGTTCTTCGCCCCGATCGTGGAGTACCTGGGACGCTTTCCGGAAAGCGCCGCGATGCTGGAATCACGCCCGAACATCCGGCGGGCTCACGCAGCAATGCGGGCACGGCCCAGCTACGCGGCCACACAGCCGAACTTCGGCTAACCAGAGCCCCGACAGCGGGCAGCGGGAGGCGCCGGCCTCCCGCTACCCCCGTTCGTCAGTTGTTCTCAGGCCGTTTTGGCTGAGACGCTGCGCCAACTGACTTGCGCACCTTCGCCACCTGCTCCGCGCTTACCGGCGGCGCCTGATTCCCCCAACTCGTCCGCACGAACGTCAGCACATCGGCGATATCCCGATCCGTCAGACGCTTGGCGAATCCGGGCATCCCGTAGTGCGTCGGGCCGGTCTTCGTCCACGGCATCTCACCACCCATCAGGACGATGTGGATCAGCGACGTTGGATCGTTGCTGTTCACGGTTGAGCTGAGCGCGATCCTCGGGAACGTACTCTCGTAGCCACTGCCACTCGTGCGATGACATGCTGCGCAGTTGTCGACAAAAGTCAGCGCGCCGTTGCTGCGATCCGTTCCGGCACGCAGCTTGTCCGTCGCACTGGCGTTCGCCGTCAACACGGCCGCACTGGGATTCACTGAGGTCAGCGTCTTCAGGTATGCCGCAATCGCCGTCAGGTCAGCATCGTTCACGTGCTGCATGCTGTTCTCGACCACTTCCGACATGCCGCCGAATGCCGCCGAATGCTTAGTGCGCCCGCTCTTCAGAAACGCGAAGATCTCGTCCTGCGTCCACGTGCCGAGACCATCCTTCTGGTCGCCGCGTAGGTTCTTCGCCAGGAAGTTATCGATCACGCCCCCCGAGAGATAGGTCTTGCCGTCATCGCTCAGTGCCTTCTCCTGCAATCCCCAGCCACGAGGCGTGTGACAAGCGCCGCAGTGCGCGAGCCCCTCCACCAGATAGCGGCCGCGCGCCACCGGGTCATTGGATACCGGTGGGTCGTCGGTGGCCACCTCCGGGGCGAAAGCCATGCGCCAGAAACGCAGTGGCCAGCGCATCGACAGCGGCCACGGAATATCGGTCGCCTTGTTGGCCCGCTCGATTGGCTGCACACCATGCATGAAGTACGCGTATAGCGCCTGCATGTCGGACGGCTTGACCTTCGCATACGAGGCATAGGGCATGGCCGGGTACAGCGTGGAGCCGTCCCTGGCGATGCCGTGGCGCACGGCGCGATCGAAATCGTCGTAGCTGAACTTGCCGATGCCGGAGCTTTTGTCCGGCGTGATATTGGTCGAATAGATCCGGCCAATCGGCGATTCGATGCCAAGACCGCCTGCGAACGGCTTCCCGTTCTTCGCCGTGTGACACGCCGCGCAGTCGGCCACCGTCGCGAGATAGCGGCCTCGTTCGACCAATTGCGCATCGGCGCCCGACACTGGCGCGGCAGTTGCCGAATCGCCCTGCCGGTCATCGGCGAACGCACCGATGGTCCACGCCGACGCCGCCAGCAGCGCCGACGCCGCCACCATCATTGTTGCTTTCTTGCTTGCTTTCATGGCCATCACCTCAAGCCTGAACCAGCGGCGCCGGGTGCTTCAAGTACTGCTCGCGGATAGCCTTCGCGGAGTGATAGGCAAGCGCGGCTACCAGACCGGTCGGGTTGTAGCCCATGTTCTGCGGGAACGCCGAGGCGCCCATGACGAACACGTTGTGTACATCCCAGCTCTGCAGATACTTGTTGACCACGCTGGTCTCGGGCGACGATCCCATCACGGCGCCGCCTGTCGTGTGCGTGGACTGATAGACGCGCGTGTCGTAGTGCTGGCCCTTCTTGCGGATGGCCTTGTAGTACGCCTCGGGCTTCATCGCCTTGGCCACCTCTTCCATGCGGGTGCCCATGTAATCCAGCATGGCGTACTCGTTGTCGTGCCAGTCGAAGGTCATGCGCATCAGCGGCAGGCCGTTGGCGTCGCGGTACGTCGGATCGAGATCGAGGTACGCATCGCGATACGGCATGACCGAGCCCGAAATGCCGATCGTCATATAGCGCTGGTACGCATCGACCACTCCCGCCTTCCACTTGCTGCCCCACGCTGGCGTGCCGGGGACAGTCGGCGTCTGCTTGATGGGCCGGCCGCCATAACGTATATGGCGAATACTCGCCCCGCCGAGAAAGCCGAGCGGACCATGATCGAACTGGTCGCCATTCAGGTCATCCAGCCCTACCCCGCCGGCACCCGTCCCGATGAACGGATTAAGCAGCGTGCCCTTGGGCAGCATCACGTTGACCGCGCCGTTCATCTGATACGCGTAGTTGCGGCCAACGACACCCTTGCCGGTTTTCGGGTCATACGGCGTGCCGATGCCGGAGAGCAACAGCAGACGCACGTTGTGCAACTGGTACGCCGCGACGATCACGAGATCGGCGGGTTGCTCGACCTCTCGCCCCTGGGCGTCGATGTACAGCACGCCGGTCGCGCGCTTCTTGTCGGAATCGAGCAGGATCCTGGTGACTTGCGCCTTCGTGCGCAACTCGAAGTTGGGTTTCTTCAGCAGGACCGGCAGGATCGTCGTCTGCGGTGACGCCTTCGAATACATGTAGCAGCCGAAGTCCTCGCAGAAGCCGCAGAAATTGCACGGCCCAAGGCGCACGCCGTAGGGGTTCGTATAGGGCTCGGACGTATTCGCCGCCGGTGCCGGGTACGGGTGGAAGCCCGCCTCGCGCGCGGCCTTTTCGAACAATTGCGCGCCGAGCGAATTCTTCAGCGCCGGGGTCGGGTACTCGCTCGACCGGTGGCCTTCGAGCGGATTGCCGCCCGGCTGGATCTTGCCATTCAGGTTGCCGGCCGTGCCCGAGGTGCCAAACACTTTCTCTGCGAAGTCGAAGTGTGGCTCGAGTTCGTCGTACGTGACACCGAAGTCCTGCACCTGCATCCCTTCGGGAATGAACTTCTTGCCATAGCGATCCACGTAGCGGCTGCGCAACTGCAGTTCTTCCGGCAGGACGCGATAGTGCATCCCGTTCCAGTGAAAGCCCGCGCCACCCACGCCATTGCCAAGCAGGAACGAGCCGTTTTGCCGATACGGCACCGCCAGGTCATCCACGCCGTGACGGATCGTGACCGTCTCCCGGGAGAGATCCTGAAACAGCTCTCCGCGCACGACGTACTTCAGTTCGTCGACGACTTTCGGATACTCGGCATCGGTCGGGGTATCGCGCATCGCGCCACGTTCGAGCGCCACGACGTCGAGCCCCGCGTCGGTCAGCTCCTGGGCGAGAATCGCGCCAGTCCAGCCGAGACCGATCACCACGCAATCGACCTTGTCCTTCTTGATCGCCATGCTTATCCCCTCCGTCCGTCGATCGACACCGGACCATAGGGATACTTCACCCCTGGCTGATCGATCCAGTCCGCGAAATCCGCCCGTGCGCCGGGGAAACCGACCATCTTCCAGCCCACCATGCCCTTGTTGCCGCCGTAGATCGGATCGGCAAAGAAACCCTCTTTCGTGTTGTTCAGCAGATAGGAGAAGAACGTCCTGGCCGGTACCGCATCGAACGAGATCTTGGCGTGCTCCATCTGGCCAAGCACGCTTTCCTGGTCTTCCTTGGAGAGATCGGCAAATGCCTTGCCGCCATACTGTTTCTTGCAGTATTCGTCGCAAGCCTTCACGCCGAGACGATATATGTCGCGCGGTGCGAGATTCATCTGGAAGCCAAGCTCTGCGGGCACATCGGGATGAAATGGCCCCTGTATGTACCAGAGCTTGCCGTGCCCGTAGGGCGTGTCCATCTGTCGGTCGATATATTCCGGAACGCCCGCTTTAAGCCCACCTGGCCCCAGTTCATCCTCCGGAATCAGCCGGTCGACCGCCGCCTGTACGAATTTCCATTCGCCGGCGGTGAAATAGTTGGGCTTGTAGGGCCCGACATTTCCGGCATTTGCAGATTGCGGTCCGGGAGACTCCGAGCACGCGGATTGTGATATCGCGGCACCTGTCGCAACGGATGCAGCGGGCACGACTGCCAGCATCTGCCGAAAAAATCGGCGACGCGGTTCTTGTTCCTGGGACATGGTCGTCTTCTCGTGTGGGGTACTTCGTAATGCCTTGGGGAAAAAAACGAAACACGTGGTGGAGCCTTGCACCATTAAAGAAACGGTCATGCCTGGGCGAGCATGACCGAATCATTGACTTATCAATTGAATATGATAGTCAATGATTCGACCGAGGATTCTGAATATTTCCAGTAGGCGAATTGATTTTTTTGAATTGGGTGCCCGATTTGCGTTGCATCAAATCGAGGTCTCGCCTACGTACGAGCGCGTGTGCCAACCATGCGCCCGAGATGCGCACGGCCGTACGGCAGAATTCAGCGTCGACGGATCAGTCGAGCCAGTCGCGCAGGCTCTCCCAGGCCTTGCGTTTTTCCGCATAGGCCAGCGTGTAAGCCGGGCTGCTCGATGGCAATCGCAGGATCGCATGGCGATCGCCATGGTCCGCAAGCGTCTTCTCGCCGATCTTCGCGGCGGTGCCGCCATTGAATGCGATGGCCTTGAGCGTCGGCAGCGTCGCGATCAGGCCGATCAGATCGTTGCCCTGATGGTCGCGGATGCTGCTATCGAGGCTGCCCTCGCGCCGTGCCTCGGCCACAACGTCCCACAGGCCAACACGATGGTCGAGCAGTGCCTGCAGCCTTGCTTCGTACTCGAGGCCGACCAGATCGACGCCAAGCACATCGCTCATCAAATGCCAGAAACGATTCTGCTTGTGCGCGTAATAGCGTGACTGCGCGAGAGAGACTTCGCCCGGCAGGCTGCCGAGCACAAGCACGCGAGTGTGAATGTCGACGACCGGAGGAAAGCAGCGCTTGGTGGTCATCGGGAAGGGGTATTGGAAGCGTGAAAGTCCTGCCCTCCCCCGCGATACCCTTTCCCATGCGCGGGAAGAAAGGTCGGGTGAGAGGGCAGGCGTTTCATACGACGATACCGAAACGACGATACCGATCAGGCCAGCAGTCGGTTCACCCGCTGCACATAGGCAGCCGGATCGTCGAGCATGCCGCCCTCGGCCAGCAACGCCTGGTCGAACAGCACGCGCACGCGGTCGCCGAAGGCTTCGCCATCCGGCAGATCGCGCAGCTTCTTCACCAGCGCGTGCTCCGGATTCAGCTCCAGGATCGGCTGGGCATCGGGCGCCTTCTGGCCAGCCTGCTTCAGCAGACGCTGCAGGTAGCCGCTCATGTCGCCATCGTCGGACACCAGGCACGATGCCGAATCCGTCAGGCGCAGCGTCACGCGTACGTCCTTGGCCTTGCCTTCGAGCACGGACTTCGCGCGGTCGACCACTTCCTTCCAGTCGGCGCTGGCCTTCTCCTGCTCGGCCTTCTCGGCTTCGTCGGCCAGCGCGCCCAGGTCCAGGTCGCCACGGGCCACCGACACTAGTTGCTTGCCGTCGAATTCATGCAGGTAGGACAGCAGCCATTCGTCAACGCGGTCGGTCAACAGCACCACTTCGATGCCCTTCTTGCGGAACACCTCGAGGTGCGGGCTCGACTTCGCGGCCACCCAGGTATCGGCCGTGACGTAGTAGATCTTGTCCTGACCTTCCTTCATGCGGCCCACGTAGTCGACCAGCGAGACCGACTGTTCAGCCGTGTCGCCATGCGTGGTCGCGAAGCGCAGCAGCTTTGCGATGCGTTCGCCGTTGCCATGGTCTTCGCCAACGCCTTCCTTGAGCACCTGACCGAACTGTTCCCAGAAGGTCTTGTACTTGGCGCGTTCGGCTTCGTCTTCGCTATCGGCCATCGCTTCCAGCATCGACAGCACGCGCTTGGCGCAGCCCTCGCGGATCGCCTTCACATCGCGGCTCTCCTGCAGCAGTTCACGCGACACGTTCAGCGGCAGGTCCGCCGAATCGACCACGCCCTTGACCCAGCGTAGGTACGCCGGCAGGAGCTGGTCCGCGTCATCCATGATGAACACGCGCTTCACGTACAGCTTCAGGCCGGCCTTGTGATTACGGTCCCACAGGTCGAACGGCGCGCGCGCCGGGATGTACAGCAGCTGCGTGTACTCGCTGCGGCCTTCCACGCGATTGTGGGTCCAGGCCAGCGGCGCCTCGTGATCGTGCGCGATGTGCTGATAGAACGCCTGGTATTGCTCGTCCGTGATATCCGACTTGCTGCGAGTCCAGAGCGCGCTGGCCTGGTTCACGCTTTCCCACTCGCCCGTGACCTTCTGCTGCTGCGCCTCGGCATCCCATTCCTCCTTGGGCATCCGGATCGGCAGCGAAATGTGGTCCGAGTACTTGCGGATGATGTTCTGCAGGCGGTACGACGACAGGAAATCGTCCTCGCCCTCGCGCAGATGCAGCGTGATCGTGCTGCCGCGCTCGGCACGGTTGATCGCATCGATGCTGAACTCGCCGTCGCCGGCGCTTTCCCAGCGCACGGCCTCGTCGGCGGCAAGACCCGCGCGACGCGTTTCCACGGTGACCTTGTCGGCCACGATGAATGCCGAGTAGAAGCCCACGCCAAACTGGCCAATCAGCGCGGCGTCCTTCTGCTGGTCGCCGGAAAGCTGCTGGAAGAACTCCTTGGTGCCCGACCGCGCGATGGTGCCGAGATTGCGGATCGCCTCGTCACGGCTCATGCCGATGCCGTTGTCGGTGATCTTCAGGGTGCGGGCGGCGGGATCGGCTTCGATCCGGATCGCCAGGTCGGCATCGTTCTCGAGCAACGCGGGATTCGCGATCGCCTCGAAGCGCAGCTTGTCGGTGGCGTCGGAAGCATTCGATACCAGCTCGCGCAGGAAGATCTCCTTGTTGCTGTACAGCGAGTGGATCATCAGGTGCAGTAGCTGCTTCACTTCCGCCTGGAAGCTCATCGTTTCGTGCGGTGCGGTCATGGTTCTCCTCTTGAAAACGAAAACGGGCGCGTATTTGCCCTGGTCCGTGCGTCCGGACCGGGATCGATGCGTGTGGAAATAGGGATCGGCAGCCGGTTTTTCAAGCCCCGGCGTTGACGGGCAGGCCAGACAGGCCCGATTGGCCGGACAAGCGGTCCATCTGGCCGGCCAGGAACCGGAGCATGCCCGGATCGCTGCTGCTGGCCACGTTGAAGCGCGTCCACGTGGACGGCATCTGCGATGGCGAGAACAGGCTGCCCGGCGCGAACAGATAACCTTCCTCGTGCCCGGCCGTGGCGATCACGTTGGTGTCCACGCCGGTATCGGCCCACAGGTAGATACCCGCATGATTGCCCGGGAAGATGCGCAAACCCAACCGCTCGAGCTGCTCGCGTGTCTCGTCGCGCGCCCGGTCCAGCCGGCCGCGCACGCGCTCCACGTGCTTGCGGTAGTGCCCTTCCGTCAGCACCTTGTAGACCACGCGTTCGTTGACTTCGGGCGAGGCCATGCCGGTCACGAGCTTGCTGTCGGTCAAGGTCACGGCCAGGTCCGGACTGGCGGCGATAAAGCCCACGCGCAGGTTGGCGGCCAGCGTCTTGGAGAAGCTGCCCAGGTAGATCACGCGCTTGAGCTGGTCCAGGCTGGCCAGCCGGGTGGCGGCGTGGCCCGGAGGGCAGAGATCGCTGTAGATGTCATCCTCGACGATCGTGAAATCGTACTGTTCGGCCAGTTGCAGCAGCCGAAAAGCGCGGGCGGCGGACAGCGACGTCCCGGTCGGGTTGTGCAGCACGGAGTTGACCACCAGCAGCTTCGGCCGGTGGGCCTGGACGATCCGCTCCAGCGCCTCCACGTCGGGGCCCTCCACGGTATAGGGCACGCCGATCACGTTGGCGCCCTGCGTGGCGAAGCGGGCGAACATCACGAACCAGGCCGGGTCGCCTACCACCACCGTGTCGCCCGGCTGCAGGAACTGGCGCGCGATCAGGTCGAACGCCTGCGTGATGCCGGAAGTCATCACGATCTGGTCCGGCGTGACGCCGATCTCCAGCTCTTCGAGCCGCGTGCGCAGTTGCTGCCGCAGCGGCAGAAAACCCTGCGGCGTGCCGCTGACCAGGAAATGGCTGCCGGGCTGACGGCCCAGGCTGCGCAGCGCACCCGACAGGAGCTCCCCGTCCAGCCATTCGTTGGGCAGGAAGCCCCAGCCGGGCGCCTTGTGGCTCTCGGCCGAATGGAACATGCTGCGCAGCAGCCAGGTGACATCGACGTTGCGGATCGCGGGAGTGGCCGGTGGCGCCACGGTGGACGCGAGCGGCGTGCGCTCTCGGACGTAGAAGCCCGAGCCGCGGCGCGACTCGAGGTAGCCCAGCGCCACCAGCCGCTCATAGGCCTCCACCACGGTAAAACGCGAAATGCTCTTCTCGGTCGCCAACTGACGGATCGACGGCATACGCATGCCAGCCCGGAACACCCGTTCGTCGATACGCAGCCGCGCCCACTCGGTCAACTGCTCCACCAGCGTCATCTGGGCCGACGGAATCGGGTCCGGAAGCTGCTCGAGCCCCGTCGCCGGCATCACGAGCCGCAACGGCCGTGTGCCGCCTGCGGCACTGCCAAGATCCCCCCGGCTATCCTTCTGGCTACCTTCCATGTGGCGCTCCCGCAACTGTACTGAAGACGATCTGCTCAACTGTATCGGTACTGTACCGACGAGCTTGACTAACATCAACCGACCATGACACTTGCCATCGACCATCTCGTGATCGCCGCGCCCGACCTGGACTCAGGCGCCGAGTATGTGGCCAGCGCGCTCGGCGTCGCTCCACAAGGTGGCGGCACGCACCCGCGCATGGGCACGCACAACCGCGTGATGGGCCTCTACGGCGGCCTGTACCTCGAAGTCATCGCGATCGATCCGTCGGCGGCGGCACCTGATCGGCCACGCTGGTTCGGCCTGGATGGCGACCTGATGCGCCAGCGGCTGCGCGATGGCCCGTTCCTGGCGCACTGGGCGGCCCGCGTCGAGCGTCCGGCCGATCTGTCGCGCTGGCAGGCGCAGTACCCGGACCGGATCGCCCCGGTCATTCCCATGACGCGCGGCGACCTGCGCTGGCGCCTGACCGTGCCTGACGACGGCAGCCTGCCCGCCTGGACCGGCGAGGCGGCGAATGCGGGCGATGGCCTGTTTCCCACACTGATCCAGTGGGACGTGGCAAACCATCCGGCAGTCAGCCTGCCGGGCCACGACCTGGCGTTGCGCCGCCTGCACGGCCAGCATCCGCACGCGGAACTGTTGCGCCAAGGACTGGCGTGGATCGGCGCCACGGACCTGATCGAGATCGAACAAGGCGACGGCCCGCCTCTGCTGGCCGCCGACATCGAAACCCCAGCGGGCATCAAGACCCTGCGATAAACGACACACACCAAAGGAGCTCCCCCGATGCCCGCCACCACACAAAAGCGCTTCGACGACGACGCCTACCTGGACCACTGCCAGGCCACGGTGCTGGCCGTCAGCGAAGCCGGCATCGAACTCGACCAGACCGTCTGCTACGCGCGTAGCGGCGGACAAGCGGGCGACACCGGCACCCTGACCACCGCCGACGGCCGCATCGTCACACTGGCCGATACCGTTTACGCGGACGACCGCCAGCGCATCCTGCACGTCCCCGCCTCCGACGCCCCGGCGCTGCAGGCCGGCGACCGTGTCGAAGTGAAGATCGACTGGACCCGCCGCCACCGGCTGATGCGCCTGCATACGTGCCTGCATCTGCTCGGGTCGCTGATCCCGGTGCCGGTGACGGGCTGCGGCATCTCGCCTGACTCCGCGCGCATCGACTTCGACCTGCCCGAATCGACGCTCGACAAGGCCGTGCTGACCGAACAGCTCAACGCGCTGATCAACGCGAAGACGCCGGTCACCATCGACCGCATCACGCCCGAAGAACTGGCCGCCCAGCCCGACCTCGTGCGCACGATCGGCGCGGCGCCGCCGGCCGGCACATCGACGATCCGCATCATCGAGATTCCCGGCGTGGACCGTCAGCCCTGCGGCGGCACGCACGTGGCCAACACGGGCGAGATCGGCGCGGTGGCCGTGACCAAGATCGAGAAGAAAAGCCGCACGAACCGCCGCGTGGTCGTGAACTTCGCATAACAGCGCCCCCGAAACACAGAATATGGAAGCCTGGCTCACGGGGCTCTCGACAGCCCAGTTCCTTGCATTGGTCACGCTGCTCGCGGTGGGCGCCTTCACGCCCGGCCCGAACACGACGATCGCCGCCGTCACCGGCGCCAACTTCGGCCTGCGCGCAACGCTCCCGCATTGCGTCGGGGTGTCGTTCGGCTTCGCCAGCATCGTCGCGCTGTGCACCACCGGCGTCGGCGCGCTGATCCTGGCCAGCCCGATGCTGGCCACCGTGATTCACGTGGTGGGCGTGCTCTATCTGCTGTGGCTGGCGTATCGCATCGCGCGCAGCACGTCGCTGGCGGAAAAGACCGTGCTCAAGCCGATGAATGTCTGGCAATCGGCGGCACTGCAGTACGCCAACATCAAGGCATGGATGCTGGCGCTGGCGGTGGCCGCGTCGTACATGGCGGGCGCCCCCTCGCCGGGGCAGCGCGTGGTGCTGGTCAGCGCGATATTCGCGCTGTTCGGCTTCTTCAGCAATGGCGCCTATGGCGTGCTTGGCGCGTCGCTGCGGCGCTGGCTGATGGAAGGCAATCGCGTGCGCTGGTTCAACGGCGCGATGGGCCTGGCACTGGCGCTGACCGCCATCTGGATCGCCGTCGCAGGACAACCGCATTGAGCATCATGAAGGATCCGAATCACTCCCCTCACTCCGGCGGCATGCTGCTGGGCTTTATCGGCGTGGCGATCTTCAGCCAGACGCTGCCTTTCACGCGCATGGCCGTGGCCGAGCTCGATGCGACGTTCGTCGCGCTCGGGCGCGCCGTGATCGCCGCCGCGCTGGCGCTCGCGCTGCTGGCGATGCGCGGCGCCCTGGCATCGGGCCGGCGACCGCGCGGTGGCCAATGGCTCCGGCTGGCCGTGACCGCGCTGGGCGTGGTGGTCGGTTTCCCCGTGTTTTCGTCGCTGGCCATGCGCGAAGTGCCGTCCGGGCATGGCGCGATCGTGATCGGCCTGCTGCCGCTGGCCACCGCGGTGTTCGCCGCATGGTTCGGCAATGAACGGCCGTCGCTGGGCTTCTGGCTGTCCGCCTTGGCTGGCAGCGCGCTCGTGGTGGCCTTCGCCCTGTGGCAAGGCGCGGGCGGGCTGCAACATGCCGACTGGTACCTGTTCCTGGCGGTGGTGCTCGGCGCGCTCGGTTATGCCGAAGGCGGCAAGCTCTCACGCGAACTGGGCGGGCTGGAGACGATCAGCTGGGCGCTGGTGGTCTCGCTGCCCGTGCTGGCGCCCGTGGTGGCCTGGCTGGGGCTGGAACATGCCGCATCCATCGCCGCCGCGTCGCCCCGCGCGTGGCTGGGCATGGCCTATGTGTCGGTGTTCTCGATGTTCATCGGCTTCCTGTTCTGGTACGCCGGACTCGCAAAAGGCGGCGTGGCGCGCGTAGGCCAGATACAATTGCTCCAGCCGTTCCTCACGCTGGCGGGCGGCGCGCTGATCCTGGCCGAGCCCCTCGATGCCGCCACCGTCGCTTTCGCAGTGGCGGTGATCGCCGTGGTGGCCCTTGGCCGACGCGCCGCAGTGCGCAACACCGCACCCGCCATGCCATTGGCATCCGCCGCCGAGGAGGCGCCCCCTATCCTTCCAGGACGACTTCACTGACAGGAGACATGCATGTCCGTCTATGACACCCTTGCCCGTCTGGGCGTGGAACTGCCCTCGGCCGGCGCCCCCGCCGCTGCCTATGTCATGGCAGCGACCACCGGCAACACCGTATTCCTGTCCGGCCATATCGCCAGGAAGGATGGCAAGCCTTGGGCTGGCAAGCTCGGCAAGGATATCGACACCGAATCCGGCAAGCAGGCCGCGCGCGCGATCGCCATCGACCTGCTGGCCACGCTGCACGCCCATATCGGCGACCTGAACCGCGTCAAGCGCATCGTCAAGGTGATGAGCCTGGTTAACTCGACGCCTGAGTTCACTGAACAGCATCTGGTCACCAACGGCTGCTCGGAGTTTCTGGCCGAGGTGTTCGGCGAGAAAGGCAAGCACGCACGCAGCGCGTTCGGCGTGGCGCAGATTCCGCTGGGCGCCTGCGTCGAGATCGAAATGATCGTCGAGATCTGACGTCGTCGGAAACCACGCAACACAGATAATGCCGCGCCGCCTCTTGCGGAGGCCGGCGCATTGAATTCCCCCACCACGAGACCAATCATGAAATGGGCCATCTCCCGCCGGGCGCAGCAACTGACCAGCTCGGCCATCCGTGAAATCCTGAAAGTCACCGAGCGTCCGGAAGTGATTTCGTTCGCCGGCGGCCTGCCCTCGCCGGCTTCGTTCCCGGTAGCGGCCATGGAAGCGGCGGTGGCCCGTGTATTCGCCGACAACCCGCAAAGCGCGCTGCAGTACGCGGCCACAGAAGGCTTCATGCCGCTGCGCGAGTTCGTGGCCAAGCGCTACAACGTCGATGTGGAACGCGTGATGATCACCACGGGTTCGCAACAGGCGCTGGACCTGATCGCCAAGGTGATGATCGACCCGGGCAGCCCGGTGTTGGTGGAAACGCCGAGCTACCTGGGCGCGCTGCAGGCGTTCTCGCTGTTCGAGCCGGAATTCGTGTCGATCCCGTCCGACGAAAAGGGCCTGATCCCCGAGGCGCTGACGCCCGAGCTGACCGCCGGCGCACGCTTCCTGTACGCCCTGCCGAACTTCCAGAACCCCACCGGCCGCCGCCTGCCGCTGGAGCGCCGCCAGGAACTGGTCAAGCGCGCCAAGGAACTCGGCGTGCTGCTGGTCGAGGACGATCCGTACGGCGAACTGAGCTACTCGGGCAACCAGTTGCCGTCGCTGCTGTCGATGAACCCGGACGGCGTGATCTACATGGGCTCGTTCTCGAAGATCCTGGCGCCCGGTATGCGCCTGGGTTTCGTCATCGCCCCGCCCGACCTGCATTTCAAGCTATGCCAGGCCAAGCAGGCCTCGGACCTGCACACGCCGACGTTCACACAGCGCATCGCCTATGAAACGATCAAGGACGGCCTGCTCGAACAGCACATCCCGACCATTCGCGAGCTCTACGGCAAGCAATGCGCGTTCATGCTGGACGCGCTGAAGCGCCACATGCCGGCCGGCGTGACATGGAACGCGCCCGAGGGCGGCATGTTCATCTGGGTGGAGCTGCCTGAGGGTCTGGACAGCATGAAGATCCTGGAAGAAGCCGTGCGCCGCAACGTGGCCTACGTGCCAGGCGCGCCGTTCTACGCGGGCAGCCCGCGCAAGAACACGCTGCGCCTGGCATTCGTGACCGTTTCGGCCGAGCGCATCGAGCAGGGCGTGTCGATCCTGGGCGAGGTGTTCCGCGAAGCGATCGCGCAAGCCGCGCCGCAGGCACGGGCGGCCTGAGCCGGCACGCTACAACCAACCCGAGGAGCCATCGAACATGCTTCGCATCTGGGGCAGGCTGTCGTCAATCAATGTCCAGAAGGTGGTCTGGTGCGCGCGCGAGCTGCATCTGGACCACGAGCGCATCGACATCGGCAATCAGAAGGGCGAGCTCGATACCGAGGCGTACGTGCGTCTCAACCCGAACCGCCTGATTCCGGTGATCGAGGATTTCCGCGACACCGACGTGGCCGGCGAGCCGTTCGTGCTGTGGGAGTCGAACGCGATCGTGCGCTACCTGTGCGCGCGCTATGGCGAGGACACGCTGTGGCCTTCGGACGTCAAGGCGCGCGCCTCGGCAGACCGCTGGATGGACTGGCAGACCACGACGTTCAGCCCGGCGATGGTCCAGGCGTTCCTGCAACTGGTTCGTACACCGGCGGACAAGCGTGACGAGGCCGTCATCGAGAAATCGTGCGAGCGCACCGAGCCGCTGGCGAAGATGCTCGACGACGCGCTGGAAGGCCGCGAGTTCATCGGTGGCGATCGCTTCACGATGGCCGACGTCTCGCTGGCCTGCGCGGCGCACCGCTGGATGGGCATGCCAAAGGCCCACACGGCCCGGCCTAACCTCGAGCGCTGGCTCGCGGCCATGCGGGCGCGTCCGGCGGCCACTGGCATCCTCGAACTGCCGCTGAAGTAATTCGTTGTATCGCGGTCACCGTCGCCCAGCCGGCCGGTGACCGCCTCCTCTCCCTCCCCCTGCCTGTGCGGAACAAGTCACTACGCCAGCCCGCGTTTTCAGTGACCACGGCGTTGGTTTTACGCCCTTCCCTCCACATCCCCTATTTCGAACACTCGTATTAAGGAGTAGTCTCGCGCGAGAGTGTGAGGTGCTTCAGCCTGCCCCCGAGCAAACCCTGATCCCTGAATCCGGCTCATCATTCCGATGATCCGATTTAAGGCAGGCGGCCCGGAACCCATCCTTACAATCCCCCTTCTGTCCACTTTGGGGCGCTATCAAAATGAAGCGGAGCGGTTCTGGCCAAACGTACGGCGGCAGACTGTAGAAGTAGTACGGCAAGGCCGTGCAACGACGCCGGACTCATTTTGATAGCGCCTCCCAGGGGCGCTATCGTCGCTTGAACGGGCATTTGCATTCCGGCAGCCCAGGCCCGTCAGAGGCAAGCTGTCGTTTCATTCCAGAGGAGGATTCAATCGTGTGGAGTCAAGTGTATGACCCGCTCGGCAGTATGGCGTTGTCCACTATTGCCGCCGCGGTTCCGGTTGTCGTGCTGCTCGCAGCGCTGGCGTTCTTTCACATGCAGGCCCACCTGGCGGCCGGGCTGGCGCTGGTCGTCGGCGTCGTCGTGGCGTCATTCGTGTTCGGAATGCCTCCGGAAATGGCTGGCAAAGCCGCCGGGCTCGGCATCATCTCCGGCTTGTTCCCGATTGGCTGGATCGTCCTCAACATCATCTTCCTGCACCGGCTGACCACGATAAACGGGTCATTCAAGGTGTTGCAGAACTCGATCTCGGGCGTCACCGAAGATCGCCGCCTGCAGCTCCTGCTGGTGGCATTCAGCTTTGGCGCGTTCTTCGAAGGCGCGGCCGGCTTCGGCACGCCCGTGGCCGTGACCGGCGCCATCCTGATCGGCCTGGGCTTCTCACCGCTGGCCGCATCGGGCCTGGCGCTGATCGCCAACACCGCGCCGGTGGCAT
This sequence comes from Cupriavidus metallidurans CH34, assembly GCF_000196015.1. Classification (NCBI taxonomy): domain Bacteria; kingdom Pseudomonadati; phylum Pseudomonadota; class Betaproteobacteria; order Burkholderiales; family Burkholderiaceae; genus Cupriavidus; species Cupriavidus metallidurans. The sequence goes on from NC_007973.1 coordinate 2,730,494, forward strand.
TCGGCGCGCTCGGCGCGCCGATCATCGGCCTGTCCTCGGTGACCGGCATCGACCAGGTGCAACTCTCCGCGATGATCGGCCGCCAGTTGCCGTTCTTCTCGGTGCTGGTGCCGTTCTGGCTGATCTGGGCGTTCGCGGGCTTCCGCGGCATGCTGGCGATCTGGCCGGCGATCCTGGTGGCCGGCGTCAGCTTCGCGGTGCCGCAGTTCCTGGTGTCGAACTTCCACGGCCCGTGGCTGGTGGACGTGATTTCGGCGCTGGTCTCGATGGGCTGCCTGACCGCCTTCCTGAAAATCTGGCATCCGAAGGAAATCTGGACCTCGACGCGCATCCTGGGCCGTCACGACGATTCCAAGGTCGACAATGCCGAAGCCCTCGAAGCCGATGCCAAGGCCAACGCCGCATCGGCCAACATCTCGGTGATCAAGGCGTGGATGCCGTGGGTGATCCTGACCGTCTTCGTGTTCGTCTGGGGCATCCCCGAGTTCAAGAAGCTGATGGACGGCGTCTGGCAATGGAAGTTCGCCATCCCGGGTCTGGACAAGGCGGTGCTCAAGGGCCCGCCCGTGGTGGCGAAGCAAATCGCCGAGCCGGCCGTGTTCGCGTTCAACGTGCTGTCGATGGCGGGTACCGGCATTCTGGTGTCGGCCCTCGTTGGCGGCCTGCTGATGGGCTATTCGATCCCGCGCCTGATCAAGGAGTACTTCGAGACGATCAAGCTCGTGCGCTACTCGCTGTTGACGATCTGCGCGATGTTCGGCATCGGCTACCTGACCCGCTACTCGGGGCTGGACGCCACGCTGGGTCTGGCTTTCGCGCAGACCGGCGTGCTCTACCCGCTGTTCGGCACGATGCTGGGCTGGCTGGGTGTGGCGCTCACCGGTTCGGACACCGCATCGAACGTGCTGTTCGGCGGCCTGCAGAAGACCACGGCGGAACAGCTTGGCCTGTCTCCGACCCTGATGGCCGCGGCCAACAGCTCGGGCGGCGTGATGGGCAAGATGATCGATGCACAGTCGATCGTGGTGGCTTCCACCGCCACCAAGTGGTATGGCCACGAAGGCGAGATTCTGCGCTACGTGTTCTTCCACTCGATCGCGCTGGCGCTGATGGTCGGTATCTTCGTGACGCTGCAGGCGTACGTGCATCCGTTCACGCTGATGGTGATCCACTGATCCACCAGCCATCATCCGCTGCAGTCTTCAAGCCCCGCCCTCGAGCGGGGCTTTTTCATGGGCGTATCATGATCGGCTCACCCGGCAGACATGACGAGGATCGCCCCCCATGCTGATGCGCCGTCTGGAAAGACTGATCGACCCGTTCCGCGGCCTGCCCGACAGCCAGCCGCCGGAAAGCGTGTGGCGCTTCTATGCCCATTTCCTGCGCGAAGTCCGCGGCGTCTTCGCGGCGTTGCTGATCGTCGGCCTGATCGGCGCGCTGGTCGAGGTGGCGCTCTTCAGCTTTCTCGGCCGGCTGGTCGATCTGGCGCGCGAGACGCCAGACGGGTCGTTCTTCGCACGCCACCAGAACGAACTGCTGTGGATGGCGTTCGTCGCGCTGATCCTGCGCCCGCTGATGATCGGGGCCCACGACGTGCTCGTGCACCAGGTGATCAACCCGAGCCTGGCCAACATGATCCGTTGGCAGAACCACCGCTACGTGCTCAAGCAGAGCCTGTCGTTCTTCCAGAACGACTTCGCCGGCCGCATCGCGCAACGGATCATGCAGACCGGCTACTCGCTGCGCGACTCGGCCGTGCAGGCCGTGGATGCGCTCTGGCACGTGATCGTCTACGCGGTCAGTTCGCTGGCGCTGTTCGCCGAGGCCGACTGGCGGCTGACAATTCCGCTGCTCATCTGGATCGTCGGGTATATCGCCGCGCTGGCGTGGTTCACGCCCCGGGTCAAGCAACGCTCCGTGGTGGCCACCGACGCGCGCTCGCGCCTGATGGGCCGCATCGTCGACGGCTATACGAACATCACCACGCTCAAGCTGTTCGCCCACTCGCAGCATGAGGAGACCTACGCGCGCGATGCGATGGCCGACCAGACCGACAAGGTCCGACAGGCTGGCCGGATGGTCAGCGCGATGGACGTCACGGTGACCACGCTGAACGGCCTGCTGATCGCTGGCACCACGGGCATCGCGCTGTGGCTGTGGAACCAGGGGCTGGTCACCACGGGCGCCATTGCGTTGTCCACGGGGCTGGTCATCCGGATCAACAACATGTCCGGCTGGATCATGTGGGTGGTCAACGGCATCTTCGAGAACGTGGGCCAGGTGCAGGACGGCATGAAGACCATCGCCGTGCCGCGTCGCGTGCTCGACCGGCCCGATGCGCAGCCGCTCGACATCCGCCAGGGCGAGGTCAGGTTCGACCATGTCGGCTTCCACTATGGCAAGGGCAGCGGCGTCATCGACAACGTGAACCTCGTGGTGCGGCCTGGCGAGAAGATCGGACTGGTCGGGCCGTCGGGCGCGGGCAAGTCGACGCTCGTCAACCTGCTGCTACGGCTCTACGACGTGGAGACCGGCCACATCCTGATCGACGGCCAGGACATTGCTGGCGTGACGCAGGAGAGCCTGCGCGCGCAGATCGGCATGGTCACGCAGGACACATCACTGCTACACCGCTCGATTCGCGACAACCTGCGCTACGGCAAGCCCGACAGCACGGAGGCCGAGTTGCACGAGGCTCTGCGTCAGGCCCGCGCCGACGACTTCATGGACCTGCTGGTCGACTCGCACGGCAATCACGGGCTGGATGCGCTGGTCGGGGAGCGCGGCGTGAAGCTCTCGGGCGGGCAGCGGCAGCGCATCGCCATCGCGCGGGTGCTGCTGAAAAACGCACCGATCCTGATCCTCGATGAAGCAACGTCCGCGCTGGACTCGGAAGTGGAATCCGCGATTCAGGAAAGCCTGGAGGCGCTGATGCATGGCAAGACCGTAATCGCCATCGCGCACCGGCTATCGACGATTGCCCGAATGGATCGTCTGGTAGTACTCGACGGCGGCCGCATCGTCGAAAGCGGCACGCACGCCGAATTGCTGGCGGATGGTGGACTGTATGCGCGGCTTTGGGCGCACCAGACCGGGGGCTTCGTCGGCGTCGATTGATCCCGCCGTCAGACGAGCCCCAGAAGCCCTGCCCCGGCGCCAAGCGCCACCAGGGCCAGCGGGTGCACCTTCGTCTTCAGCATCAGCCCCACCGTCACCAGCGTCACGAGCACGGCCGTCCAGCTATGGTCCACGCTGCCGGCCAGCACCCAACCCGTGGACATAAGCAGGCCGATGGTCAATGCAGACAGGCCGCGTCGGATCAGGCCGGGCCATACCGCGTGCGGCGAACGACCCGCGAAGTATTCGAAGCCGAGCGCGATGACGCTCGACGGCCCGCAGATGCCGGCCATCGACGCGAACGCGCCGGCCGGCCCGGCCACCTGCCAGCCGAATAGCGCCACGAACAGAATGTTGGGTCCGGGAGACGCCTGCGAGATGGCATAGAGCGCGGCAAACTGCTCATCGCTCATCCAGCCATTCGCTTCGACCAGGAAGCGATGCATGTCGGGAATCACGGATCCGCCGCCACCGACAGCCAGCAACGAGAGCATGCCGAAGTGGCCAAGCAGGCTGCGCAGGATCTCGGGCGACGTCATGCGCCCCCCTTGCGCATCGCGCGGTATTCGAGCACCAGCGCAACGGGCACCAGCACGGCCATCACCGGCAACAGCGGCCAGCGCAGCAGGCCGATCGCAACGAACGCGGCAACCCCGACGGCAATCGCGCGCACGGTGCGCGGCTGGCTCTGCGCCAGCTTCACGCCCGTCGACAGCACCAGCCCCGCCGCCACCGCGGTCATGCCCGCCAGCATCTGCCGCACGGCGGTCACATCCTGGAAGCGCAGGTACAGGCCCATCGCGCAGAGCACCACGACCAGCGGCATCAGCACCAGTCCGGCGAATGCGGCCAACGCGCCGCGCAGTCCGGCGAAGCGCAACCCAAGCATCAACGCCAGGTTGATCACGTTCGGCCCCGGCAGCACCTGCCCGAGGCTCAGGATCTCGACGAAATCGCGGTCATTGAGCCAGCGGTTGCGTTCGACGACGGACCGTCGCACGAATGGCAGCACGCCGCCAAACCCTGACAGCCCCATGCGAGCAAATTCGATGAACAACGTACGGGGCGTGGGAGCCGGCGCAAGCTCGGACTCAACGGGAATCGGCGTGGAGGACATGGTCGTGATGATCTTCTTATGCCCGCGCACTGGAGGAATTGGGGGCAGCCGACATGGTACGGCAATCCCGCACGGCGGCACGCACGCGGGGTCATCACGGATTGGAAAGAGGGGGTCTCGATTGGCGATGCCGCAGGATGGGAGTGATGCGTGCAGTGTCGCGGATTATGCGACTTGCCCTGTCCCGCGGGGCCGGAGAGGTGAGAGCCCCGACAGCAACTCACATGCCGAGGGTTCGCTCCCCTCTCCCGCCCAGCAGGAGAAGGGCCGGATCAGAGAATCAGAGGACCAGCGCCGGAATCACCGACGCCGTTCCCCTTTACTCCCCAACCTTTACCGGCTCGATCTTCACTTCCTTGAGGCGCGGCTCGATCGCCTTGCCTTTGCGGGCGCGCTTGCCCACGTAAGGGATCAGCGTCTTGCCGGCCAGCTTCTGCGGCGGCACCTTGCCGCCACGAACGCCGATGCCGGAGATCATCAGGCCCGGCGCGCCCACGGCCACCGCCTGCATCAGCGTTTCCTTCGGTTCCAGCTCCATCAGGATCACGCCGCGGCCACCGGCCGACAGCACCTTGACCTCGTCCAGCCCCGCCAGCAGCAGGCGGCCATTGGCCGAGAAGCAGGCCACATGCGTGCACTCCTCACCAATCGGCGTCGGGGCCAGCAGCGTGTCACCCTCGTCCAGCGTCACGAAGGCCTTGCCTGCCTTCTGGCGGCCGATCATGTCGCCAACCTTGGTCACAAAGCCATTGCCACCCGCCGTGGCGATCAGCATCCGTTGCTCGGCGGCACCGGCGAACGTATGCGCGATCTGCGTGCCGGCGGCCAGGTCGATCAGCGTCGTCACAGGCACGCCATCGCCTCGCCCGCCCGGCAGGCCCGACACGGCCACCGAGTACACGCGGCCATTGCTGCCGAAAGCCAGCAACGTGTCGATGGTGCGGCATTCGAAGGTGCCGTAGAGGTTGTCGCCCGCCTTGAACGTGAACTGCGACGCATCGTGGCCGTGGCCCTGGCGCGTGCGCACCCAGCCCTTGCCCGACACGATGACCGTCACCGGCTCGTCGATCACCTTCACCTCGGCGGCGGCGCGGCTGGCCTCCTGGATCAGCGTGCGGCGCGGATCCTTGTCTTCCGGGCTGTACTGCTTCGCGTCCTGCTCGATTTCCTTGATGATGCGACGGCGCATCATCGTCTCGGACTTCAGCAGCACGTCCAGTTCGGCCTGCTCGTCGCGCAGCTTCGCCAGTTCCTGTTCGATCTTGATCGCTTCCAGGCGCGCCAGCTGGCGCAGGCGGATTTCCAGGATGTCCTCTGCCTGGCGGTCGCTCAGGCGGAACGCCTCGATCAGCGCGGGCTTCGGCTCGTCGCTTTCGCGGATGATGCGGATCACCTCGTCGATGTTCAGCAGCACCAGCATCCGGCCTTCCAGGATGTGGATGCGGTCCTCTACCTTGGTCAGCTGGAAGCGCGTGCGGCGCGTCACCGTGGCAAAGCGGAACTCGATCCACTCGCGCAGGATTTCCTGCAGCCCCTTCTGACGCGGACGGCCATCGGTGCCGATCATCACCAGGTTGATCGGCGCACCCGATTCCAGGCTCGTATGCGCGAGCAGCGTCTGGATGAAGTCCTGCTGCTCGGTGTTCTTGCTCTTGGGCTCGAACACCAGGCGAACCGGCGCATCCTTGCCCGACTCGTCGCGCACCGCGTCGAGCACGGACAGCATCGTCGTCTTGAGCTGGGTCTGCTCGGGCGTCAGCGCCTTCTTGCCGGTGCGGATCTTCGGGTTGGTGATTTCCTCGATTTCCTCGAGCACCTTCTGCGCCGACGTGCCCGGCGGCAGTTCGGTCACCACCATCTGCCACTGGCCCCGCGCCATTTCCTCGATGGTCCAGCGCGCGCGCACCTTCAGGCTGCCACGGCCGCTTTCGTAGATCTGGGCGATCTCCGACGCCGGCGAAATGATCTGGCCGCCGCCCGGGTAGTCCGGCCCCGGCATCAGGGCCAGCAGGTCCGCTAGCGAGATATTCGGGTTGCGGATCATCGCCACCGTGGCACCTGCCACTTCGCGCAGATTGTGCGGCGGAATTTCCGTGGCCATACCCACCGCGATGCCCGATGCGCCGTTCAGCAGCACGAACGGCAGTCGCGCGGGCAACAGCTTCGGCTCTTCTTCCGAACCGTCGTAGTTCGGCAGGAAGTCCACCGTGCCCATGTCGATCTCATCGAGCAGCAGGCGCGAGATCGGCGTCAGGCGGGCTTCCGTGTAACGCATGGCCGCCGCGCCATCGCCATCGCGCGAGCCGAAGTTGCCCTGGCCGTCGATCAGCGGATAGCGCAGCGAGAAGTCCTGCGCCAGGCGCACCAGGGCGTCATAGGCGGACTGGTCGCCGTGCGGGTGGAATTTACCGAGCACCTCGCCGACCACACGGGCCGACTTCACGGGCTTGGCATCGGCACGCAGGCCCATCGCCTGCATGGCGAAGAGGATGCGGCGCTGCACGGGCTTCTGGCCGTCGGCCACTTCGGGCAGCGCGCGGCCCTTGACCACGCTCACGGCGTAGTCGAGATAGGCGCGCTCGGCGTAGCGAGCAAGCGTCAGCGAATCGGCAGGCTCGTCGGCCTGAAACGTAATGTCTGGTTGATCCATGTTTGGCAAGATTTCGGCCCGGCAGGCACCTGCGCGCCCGGCAGCCGGCTGTTGCAGTCAGCGTGGGATTCTAAAGGAAGTAGATGGCGATACCGCCGCAACCTCTGGCCGCGTGGCAAATCCATCTCAGAAAGCGGCATCAGGCGCCCGCATGTCAGGGCATGGGCCGGCGACCGCCGATCACCATCCTGACCCGCTCGGCCGCCATGCCGGTCCGCACCACGCGCGCCTCGGACGCCTCGCCCGGCTGGTACAGGCGATAGAACTCCAGCACCGTGGCGACATACTGCTGCGTCTCGGGATATGGCGGGATCTGGTTGTTGTAGCGTTGCACGGCGCCCTCACCGGCGTTGTAAGCGGCCAGCACCAGCTCCAGGTTGTTCGGGAACAGCTCCATCAGCCAGCGCAGGTACCGCACACCGGTGGTGATGTTCAGACGTGGATCGGCCAGTTTCTGCTCCACGGTCCCGCGCTTGTCTGCGGCGATGCCGAAGCGCGCGCCCGTGTCCGGAATCACCTGCATCAGCCCGATCGCGCCCTTCGGCGACACCGCCGTCGGATTGAAGCCGCTCTCCACGGCCATCACGGCCTTGACCAGTGCTGGGTCCACGTTCTGCGCCGCAGCCGCCTTCTGGATGATCGGATCGACCATCGCCAGGTTCGGATGGTTGAGCACGTAGCGGTACAGCTTCTCGCGTTCGGGGTCCAGCTTGCCGCCGGGCAGGCCACCCCGGGGCAGATTGCGCATGTTGCTCGAATCGAAGCTGCCGCCATCCTTCATGAACAGCTTGTAGCGCGCATCGAGCTTCGCATCGGCAAAGTGCGCCACGCCATCGGCGTCGATAAAGCCCCAGAGCTCCGCATGGGCAGGCGCGGCAAGGCAGAGCGACGCCAGCGCGGCAAGCATTCCTGCCACCCGCGCTGCCACCCGCGCCACCATTCGCCCAGATCGGCGGAATCGATCGAATCGTCCGATGTTGTTGCTGCCCTGCCTCATTGCGCATCGCCGTCAGATGTCGGCCTCCACTTCGTTGCCCTTCTCTTCCAGCCAGCTGCGTCGTTGCGAGGCCTCGCCCTTGCCCATCAGCATGTTCATCATCGTGACGGTCTGCGGCATGTCGAACTCACCCAGCGACACCGGCAGCAGCCGGCGCGTATCGGGATTCATCGTCGTCTCCCAGAGCTGCCCGGCGCTCATCTCGCCAAGGCCCTTGAAGCGCGAAATCTGCCACGCGCCTTCCTTGACGCCATCCTTGAGCAACTTGTCCTGGATGGCTTCAAGCTCGCCTTCGTCCAGCGCATAGAGCTTCTGCGCCGGCTTCTTGCCACGCGCCGGCGCATCCACGCGGAACAGTGGCGGGCGTGCCACGCAGACGTTGCCGTTGGCCATCAGTTTCGGGAAGTGGCGGAAGAACAGCGTCAGCAGCAGCACCTGGATGTGCGCCCCGTCGACGTCCGCATCGGACAGGATGCAGATCTTGCCGTACCGCAGGTTCGACAGGTCGGGCTCGTCGTCCGGGCCATGCGGGTCGACGCCGATCGCCACCGCGATGTCATGCACTTCGTTGTTGGCGAACAGGCGGTCGCGCTCGGTCTCCCAGGTATTGAGCACCTTGCCGCGCAGCGGCAGGATGGCCTGGAATTCCTTGTCGCGGCCCATTTTGGCCGAACCGCCGGCGGAGTCGCCCTCCACCAGGAAGATCTCGTTGCGCTCGACATCGGTCGATTCGCAATCGGTCAGCTTGCCGGGCAGCACAGCCACGCCGGAGCCCTTCTTTTTCTCGACCTTCTGCGCGGCACGCGTGCGGGCCTGAGCCTGGCGAATCACCAGTTCCGCCAGCTTCTTGCCGAAATCGACATGATGGTTGAGCCAGAGTTCGAGCGCCGGGCGGCTGAACGTGGAAACCAGACGCACGGCATCACGGCTGTTCAGGCGTTCCTTGATCTGGCCCTGGAACTGCGGATCGAGCACCTTGGCCGACAGCACAAACGATGCGCGCGCGAACACGTCTTCGCTCATCAGCTTCACGCCCTTTGGCTGCAGCGAGTGCATCTCGATAAAGCTCTTCACCGCCAGGAACAGGCCTTCGCGCAGGCCGGATTCGTGCGTGCCGCCGGCTGGCGTGGGAATCAGGTTGACGTAGGATTCGCGCACCGGCGCGCCTTCCTCGGTCCACGCCACCACCCACGACGCGCCTTCGCCTTCGGCAAAGCCTTCCTCGCCGGCGTTCTTGTCCGGGTCGGCAAAGTGCTCGCCCTCGAACATCGGGATCACGAGTTCGGCGCCGCTGCCCTGGGCCAGGGCCTCGACCAGATAGCCCTTCAGACCCTGCTCGTACTGCCACACCGTCTGCTCGCCAGTCTTCTCGAGCACCAGCGTGACCTTCACGCCCGGCAGCAGCACGGCCTTGCTGCGCAGCAGGCGCTGCAGTTCGGCCATCGGGATTGCGGCCGAATCGAAATACTTCGCATCCGGCCACACCTGCACGCGCGTGCCGCTCTTCTTCTCGCCGCGCTCGATCTTGCGCGTCGCCAGCGGGCGGGTCACTTCGCCGCCATGCTCGAACGTCAGCGTGGACACCGCCCCGTCGCGCCAGACCGTGACGTCCAGGCGCGTGGCCAGCGCGTTGGTCACCGACACGCCCACGCCATGCAGGCCGCCCGAGAACGCGTAGGCGCCGCCCTTGCCCTTGTCGAACTTGCCGCCCGCGTGCAGGCGGGTGAAGACGATTTCCACGACCGGCACCTGCTCTTCCGGGTGGATGCCCACCGGGATGCCACGGCCATCGTCTTCCACGCTGATGCTGCCGTCACGATGCAGCGTGACCAGGATTTCGGTGCCGTAGCCGCCGAGCGCTTCGTCGGACGCGTTGTCGATCACCTCCTGCACGACATGCAGGGGGTTATCGGTACGGGTGTACATGCCGGGCCGTTGCTTGACCGGCTCCAGACCCTTCAGGACCCGGATGGAAGATTCGCTGTACTGACTGGTTTTGCTCGCCATGGAGTCGTTTTGCGGAAAGTGGGACGCCCGGCCGTCGGCGGCCGGAATGCGCAGCATTGTAATGGATGGGCGCGGCACGAATCCCGCGCCGGCAAGATTGAATGGCGCGGAGTAAACTCGCCGGACCGCGCATACGGCACCCCCGCAGTCGCTATAACAGCCGTCGACATAACAATAGAAACAATACCTACCGAGCCCGACATGACTGACCGCAAACTCTCCCTGACCACCGTCCTCGTGTGCGGTGGGCTGCTCGTGACGCTCTCGATGGGCATCCGGCATGGCTTTGGCCTGTTCAACCTGCCGATCACACAAACCCATGGCTGGAGCCGGGAGACCTTCGCCTTTGCCCTGGCGCTGCAGAACCTGATGTGGGGCGCCAGCCAGCCGATCACCGGTGCGCTGGCCGACAAGTTCGGCGCCCTGCGCATCATGATCATCGGCGTGGCGCTCTATGTGGCCGGGCTGATCGTCATGGGACTGGCCACCAGCGGCACCGCCTTTGCCACGGGCGCCGGGGTGCTGATCGGCATCGCGCAGTCCGGCACCACGTACAGCGTGGTCTATGGCGTGATCGGCCGCGTGGCCAGCGCGGAGAAGCGCGTCTGGGCCATGGGCATCGCAGCAGCGGCTGGGTCTTTCGGTCAGTTCCTGATGATTCCGGTGGAACAGACACTGATTTCCACCATGGGCTGGCAAAACGCGCTATTCATCCTGGCATTCCTCGCGTGCTTCATGCTGCCTCTGGCACTGACGCTGCGGGAACCGAAAATGGTCGCGACGACCACCGGCCATCACCAGACCATCGGCGAAGCGACGCGCGAGGCGTTCGGCAACCGCAATTTCCAGTTGCTGACGCTCGGCTACTTCGTCTGCGGCTTCCAGGTGGTGTTCATCGGCGTGCATCTGGCCCCTTACCTCAAGGACCGGGGCTTCACCGATCCCAAGGTCGCCACGGTGGCGCTGGCGCTGATCGGCCTGTTCAATGTGTTCGGCACCTATACGGCCGGGTCGATGGGCCAGCGGATGCCCAAGCGCTACCTGCTGTCGTTCATCTATATCGCGCGCTCGGTGGTGATCGCCGGCTACCTGCTGATGCCGCTGACGGCGGCCAGCACCTGGGTGTTCGCGGCGCTGATGGGCTTCTTGTGGCTGTCGACCGTACCGCTGACCAACGGGATCATCGCCCAGGTGTTTGGCGTGAAGTACCTGTCGATGCTGTCGGGTGTGGTGTTCTTCTCGCACCAGATCGGCAGCTTCCTGGGCGCATGGCTGGGTGGCTACCTGTTCGACAAGACCGGCAGTTACAGCACCGTATGGATGATCGCGATCGCGCTGGGCTTGATGGCCGCGGTAGTCAACCTGCCGATCCGCGAGCAGGCGCTGGTCCGTCCACAACCCGTGGGGGCCTGAGATGAGACTGGCCAAGGGCCTTGGATTCCTTGCCCTGGCGGCGCTGCTGACGCTGGGATTTCTGGCTTACCTGCGCCCAGCGTTCATGGTCGACCTGACCAATATGGTGCTGGCGTGGTGCGGATGAGTGGATTGACTACCGACCAGCCCCTCTCTCCCACGCCGTGGGAGAGAAGGTGAAAACCAAGGGCAACGCTCAAGCGCCCTCGCCCTTCGTCTTCTTCTCCAGCACTTCCCAGCGCTCGAGTGCTTCAAGCAGTTCCATCTCGATCTCGTCGTGACGCGTGGCCAGATCGGCCGCCCGCTTCGGATCGGTGGCGTACATCGAGCCGTCCTCGAGTTGCGCGCCGATGGTCTTCTGCTCGGTCTCCAGCGACTGGATACGTTCCGGCAGACTGTCGAGTTCGCGCTGCTCCTTGTACGACAGCTTGACCGTGCGATTCGCGCCCCGCGCCTCGCGCGCGGCCGACTTTGGCGCCTCCGTAGCCTGCTTGGATTCAGCGCGGGCAGCCTGCAACGCCTGCGCACGGGCCGACTGTTCCAGCCAGTCCGAGTAACCGCCTACCGATTCGCGCCACATGCCATCGCCTTCGGCAGCGATCGTGGAGGTCACCACGTTGTCCAGGAACGCACGATCGTGCGAAACCAGGAACACCGTGCCGCTGTAGTCCTGTAGGAGTTCTTCCAGCAGTTCGAGCGTGTCGATGTCCAGGTCGTTGGTCGGTTCGTCCAGCACCAGCACATTCGCGGGTCGCGCGAACAACCGCGCCAGCAGCAGCCGGTTGCGCTCGCCGCCCGACAGCGACTTGACCGGCGACCGCGCGCGTTCGGGCGCGAACAGGAAGTCGCCCAGGTAGCTCATCACGTGCTTGCGCTGGCCGTTGACCTCGACCCAGTCGCTACCCGGGCTGATGGTGTCCGCGAGCGACTTCTCCAGATCCAGCGAGGTACGCATCTGGTCGAAGTACGCCACCTGCAGATTGCTGCCATTGCGCACCGTGCCGCTGTCGGGCGGCAGTTCACCCAGAATCAGCCGCAGCAGCGTGGTCTTGCCGACGCCGTTTGGCCCGATCAGGCCGACCTTGTCGCCGCGCATGATCGTCGCGGTGAAGTCGCGCACGACTGCCTTGTCGCCATAAGCCTTCGACACGTTAGTCAACTCGGCCACGATCTTGCCCGAACGCTCGCCCTGCGAAACCTCGAGCTTGACGTTGCCCTGCACCTCGCGACGCGAGGCGCGCTCCGCCCGCATCGTCACCAGCCGCTGCACCCGCGCCACGCTGCGGGTACGGCGTGCTTCCACGCCCTTGCGGATCCACACTTCTTCCTGCGCCAGCAGCTTGTCGAACTTGGCTTGCTCCACGGCCTCGTTGGCCAGCAGTTCGGCCTTGCGCGTCTGGTAGGCGGCAAAGTTGCCCGGGAACGAAACCAGCCGGCCCCGATCGAGTTCGACGATGCGGGTTGCCACGCGATCCAGGAACGCGCGGTCGTGGGTGATCAGCAGCACGCTGCCGCGGAACCCGAGCAGCAGGTCTTCGAGCCAGCGGATGGCCTCCACGTCGAGGTGGTTGGTCGGCTCGTCGAGCAGCAGGATGTCCGGCTCGGCCACCAGACCCTGGGCCAGCGCCACGCGCTTCTGCAGACCGCCAGAAAGCGCGTCCACGCGCACATGCGGGTCGAGCGCGAGCTTTGCCAGCGTGGTTTCCACGCGGGTGCGCAACTGCCAGGCGTCGGCGGCATCAAGTTCGGCCTGCACGCGATGCAGTTCGGCCAGGGTGGCCTCGTCGTTGTGGGTTTCCAGCTTGGTGAGCGCAGCGTCATAGCGCAGCAGCAGATCGTGCGCTGCGCCCATGCCCTGGCTCACCGCATCGAATACGGTCAAGCCCGGCGCGAACTGCGGCTCTTGCGACACATAGGCGCACGTCACGCCGCTCTGGCGGGAGATCAGGCCATCGTCGGGCGCTGACATTCCGGCCACGATCCGCAGCAGGGACGACTTGCCCGTGCCGTTGCGGCCGATCAGGCCAACACGTTCGCCGGCTTCAAGGGAAAAATCGGTGTGGTCGAGCAACGCCACGTGGCCGAAAGCCAGCTGGGCATCGGTAATGGAGAACAGGGCCATGGTGGGTCCGACTGAGTAGGCCCAAGATTGTAGACGAGTCGCAGGCGTCGGCACCCATAAGGTGCCCCGAGAAAAGAAGTTCATTGCCGATCTGCATGACCGCCTGGAAACAAAAAGGGCCAACTGCCCACCGTCAACCGCTTTGATCCTGGCCGCCAACCATCGCTGATGACGGTCTACGTGCTCAAGAACGGCCTCAAGGCGCCGTGGGACTGGGACTGCCAGCACTCGGGCTCCGCCAGCGGCGCGCGGCGTCAACGTTCACAGAGCGCAAATTTGCGGGCCACGATGATGGCCTCGTAGCGACTTGTCACCTGCAGCTTGACGAAAATATTCTTGAGGTTCCACTTCACGGTCTGCACGCTGATATTGAGCGTCAGTGCGATCCGCTTGTTGGACATGGATTGCTCCAGCAGCGCAATGACTTCCAGCTCACGGCGCGTCAGCACCGGTACCGGCATATCGTCTTTCGGACCGCCCACTCCTTCGTCGTTCGACTCGATGGGGATCGGTGGCCAGGTCACTCCAGCGCTTTCGAGCACCGGACACTCACCCATGAGCCCCCTCACGTATTCCACAAGTGCGGCACCACCTCCCACGCCAGCGCGCAGCAGTATGCCGTGCAGCCCCTCCCCCTCCTCGATCAGCGTCCGGTGCAGGCCCAGCCGATAGCACGCTGCCAGCGCCGATTGCATGCAGGCGTGCGCCTCTGCCCTCCTGCCCAGCGCCTCCAGGGCCCGGGTCTGGAGGAAATCGCTCACGGCAAGCAGGCGGCCGTTGCTCATCGCACCGATGAAGGGACGGGCAGCGTCCAGCGCGATCAAGGCCTCCCGCGCGAGCCCCATGGCAAGCAGCAAGCGCGTGCGTGACATCGCTACGACGGCACCAACTTCGGCGAACTGCGGGTCGGTGTCCGCGTGGGTGCTGGCAATCTCGTCCAGCGCAGTCTGCATGGACCGCGCATGGCGCCAATCGCCGTAGCTCAACACAATGCGCTGCTGCTCCGCCAGCATGCATGCCACCCCTCGGTGCGCGCCAATGGCCCGGAAGTGCACTTCCGCCCTGGTGAAGTAGGCCAGCGCATCCTGCGGTGATTCGCGCAGGCTCATGATCCGCCCGAACACCTGCGCCGCACGCAGCCGCAGGTCGGCAGAGGCGGCTCGCAGGGCCGTCCGGCAGTGCAGCAAGGCCTCGCGGGCCTCATCGACGCGGTCGAGCTCGTACCAGGCCTGCGCCATCACGGCAGTACAGGTCACGGCGCAGAGCGAGCGGTCCCCGTGTATGGTCCGCGCGCGGCGCAGGACCATGGCGCCGATGCGCTCGGCCTCCAGGGCGTCCCCCTCGCGCATCGCCACGCCGGCGACGGTCGCCGCTGCGACCAGCGCAAGTTCACCGCGGCCCGTACGCGTGCTGCGCGCGGCCGGCGAGTGGTAAAGATCGCGCGCGCGCAAATGCTGACCCTGCACGGACAGCCAGCGCATACGCAGCGCGAGCTCAACGTCCTGCAAGGCGTCGGGCGTGGACCCCGGCTCATCGGTCTGTAGCACCTGGAGCGCCTGTAGCGCCGTCAGCGCCGTCAGCGCGGCGGCACCATCGTCGCGATGGGTGGCAATCAGCGCCCTGAGCAGCAGGACATGGCGGGCAGCGGCCGCATCGGTGCCAGTCGAGCCCGACTGTTCCACGCTTCGCAGCCACTGCTCGGCCAGGTCGTGCCGTCCCGACAACGCACAGGCCCATGTGCCCATGGACAGCAGCCGTGGGTGGCCGGCCAGCCGTTCGCAGCCGACGCTTTCCAGCCAGCGCGAAAAGACTCCGAGCTGTGCCAGGCTATGCGGCGGCGGCAAAGCACGGTCTACCAGCTGCGTCACCAGGCCGAGATCGTCACTCAGGACCGCGCTGCGCATGGCTTCGGCAAAACGTCCGCGCTGTATGAACCAGTGCGCCGCCCGGTAGTGAAGCGGCCTGGCATCGATGCCGACGCTCGCGCGCCGCTTGCCGAGATACGTGCGAAAGATGGGATGGAAGCGATACCACCGCTGGCCGTCGCGTCGCTCGACCGGCAACAGAAACATATGCTGCGAGAGAATTTCAGCCAGGTACCCCGCAGCATCCGCGCATCCGGTGACGCTGGCGGCCAGATCCGCGTGGAAGCAGCGCAGCACCGAAACCTGGAGAACGAAGTCAAGAAGTTCGGGCGACAACTCGTCAATCACCTCTTCCGACAGGTAGGCGTCGAGATTGTCACTGTCGCAAACACACTTACGCGCCGTCTTGCCATCCGGAAACTGGCTGCACATAGCCCGACTGGCCAGGCGCACACCGACCGGCCAACCGTCCGTGATGTCATGGATTTGCCATGCCGACTCGGGGCCGAGCCGGACATCCGGCCGAGCTTTCAGGAAGGCCTCCGTTTCATCCAGGTTGAACAGCAGTTCGGCACCATCAACGGCGACCACATCTTCCATGGCCAGCAAGCGCCCCAGCCGCAGGGCTGGCTTGGTGCGAGACGCAATCACAAGATGCAGGCCCGGGAGCATGGCATCGGCCATGGCCTGCACCAGTCCCACCGTCGCAGGATCGCCGACGTGATGGAAGTCGTCGATCATCAGGTACGATTCGCCAGGTGCTTGTGCCAGAGCATCAAGCAGGGCTGCCGCGAGATCGAATTCGTCAGAAGAATCTTCGGTAGTGACCATCTTCGCCGGCGCCACGGACACGCCGGCACGACCCAGCGCGCTTTCCAGGACCGCACAGAATTTCGGCAATGTCCCGTCGCCAGCGGCCAGCGTCACCCACAGCACGCGCGCGCCGGCCTGCTCCAGGTGGTGATGCCATTGCGCCATCAGGGTCGTCTTGCCGAAGCCCGCGCCAGCGGTCAGCAGAAAGAGTTTTCTGTCACCTGCCGCATGCAGCTTGCCAATCAGACGTTGGCGGATCGTCGTGCCGCTACCCAGACGTGGCGGCACGATCTTCGGCAAGATGCGCGAAGGCAGACTCATCGCTTCAGGACTCCTTGCGGTATCGGCACGGGCAGGTTGTCCCGGGGATGCAGGCGCCCCGGGACGCCAAAGCTGCTCCCCTGCGGCATTGCCGCCGCCGGGGAGCGCGGTTACTTCCAATGGCGCTTGCGCAGCTCGTTCTTGAGCACCTTGCCGACGCTCGACAACGGCAGCGCATCGACGAACTCGACGCTGCGTGGGATCTTGTAGCCGGCAATCCGCTCACGGCAATGGGACTGGATCGACTCGAGCGTAGCGCTCTCGCCCTGCCGGAGAACCACCACCGCATGCACGGACTCACCCCACTTCTCGTGGGGCACACCGATCACAGACGACTGCGCGACGGCCGGATGACTCGCCAGCGCCTTCTCCACCTCGGCGGAATAGACGTTCTCGCCACCGCTGATGATCATGTCCTTCAGGCGGTCGACCAGGAACAGGAAGCCGTCCTTGTCCATGTACCCACCGTCGCCGGTATGCATCCAGCCATTGCGGATCGCCTCCGCGGTAGCCTGCGGCTGGTTCCAGTAGCCGAGCATCACATTCGGGCCACGTACGATGATCTCGCCCACGGTACCGCGCGGGACCTCGTTGCCCCTGGAGTCGACCACCTTGACCTCAACGGTATGCGCCGGGCGGCCGACTGAATACATCTTGCCGCTCGCCTGCGCCGCCGCGTCGTGATACTCCGGGCCAAGCATTGTGGCCACCGGTGCCAGCTCGGTCATGCCATAGCCCTGCGAAAAGCGCACCGCTGGGAAGGTCTGCCTGGTGCGCTCCAGCAGCGCAGGGGTCATCGGCGAGGCGCCATAGCGCAGGCTGTTCAGCGACGACAGGTCCAGCTCGGCCGCGCGCCCCGGATGCCGGTCCATCCAGTCCAGCCCCATCTGGATCATGGTCGGCGCCAGCAGGACGGCCGTCACCCTGTCCTGCGCAATCCCCTCCATCATGCGGCCAGGATCGAAGGCGGATATCGCCACATGCGTGCCACCGACGAGGAACACAGCGTTGATCGACGCGAAGCATGCCAGGTGGAACATCGGCATCACATGCATCATCACGATGGATTCATCCACCGTGCCCGACATCGGCTGGTTGCATGCCGACGAGATCAGGTTCGCATGGCTGAGCATCACCCCCTTCGGGAAGCCGGTGGTGCCTCCGGTGTAGAAAATCCCCGCCAGGTCGTCGCCGTGACGGTAGGCGTCTTCCATCGGAGCGCTGTCCGCAATCAGGGTTTCATAGTTCAGCATGCCTGCCGGGGTCTCTCCGTCACCGGCATAGATGACGTGGCGCACGGTCGTGCACTCGGCCGCGACCTTCTGCGCAACCTCGGTGAACGGGTCGTCGACAATCAGCACCGCAGTGCCGGAGTCCTTGAACGAATACGCGATCTCTGCCGCACTCCAGCGGAAGTTGACAGGGTTGAGCACGGCGCCTGCCCACGGTACCGCCATGTAATACTCGATGTAGCGCGCCGAGTTAAGCGAGAACATTGCTACACGTTCGCCTTCGGCCACGCCCAG
Source organism: Cupriavidus metallidurans CH34 (assembly GCF_000196015.1). NCBI lineage: Bacteria > Pseudomonadati > Pseudomonadota > Betaproteobacteria > Burkholderiales > Burkholderiaceae > Cupriavidus > Cupriavidus metallidurans. The sequence goes on from NC_007973.1 coordinate 2,748,442, forward strand.
CTTGCGCAGCGCACCGGCCAGCCGCGCGACGCGATCCCCGATTTCGGCGTAGGTCAGCGCACGGCCGTTAAAACGTACTGCGACCTTGTCTGGTCGCTGCTGCATCGAGCGGTGCAGCGCCTGGGTCATATACATGTCGTTGTCTCTGCATTCGTTATCCGCACGTGCGGCAGCGAGCCTCTTGAAGGGCCGCTTTGGCAGCCAGGCGCGCCTTGCCCGCCACCGGCAGGCAAGGCTGTGGCCCCGATCCGATCAGAAGTTTGCGCCAGGGCCACCGCCACAGTACAGAACCTGGCCGGACAGGAAGTTCGACTCCGGCGTGCAAAGCAGATAGACAGCGCCAGCTGCCTCTTCGGCCCTGCCCGCGCGGCCGACCGGAATCATGCGGCTGGCGCCGTCGAGCATTGCCTGCTGCACGCCGACCTTGATCTCACGGCCTTCGATACTGACGCTCTTGCTCTGGTCCGCCGCCAGCGCCTGGGTGAGGCGCGTTTCGATCAGACCGAACGCCACGGCGTTGACGTTGACCTTCAGGCGGCCCCACTCCTTGGCCAGCGTCTTGGTCATGCCCAGGATGCCGGCCTTGGCGGCGGAGTAGTTCGACTGCCCGGCATTGCCACCGGCCGCACCCGAGGAAATGTTGACGACCTTGCGGAAGACTTCGCGGCCTTCGGCGGCTTCGGCCTTGGCCGCAGCGCTGATGACGGGCTGTGCGGCACGCAGGATGCGGAACGGTGCGGTCAAGTGGCAGTCGAGTATGGCGTACCACTGCTCGTCGGTCATCTTCTGGATCACGTTGTCCCAGGTGTAGCCGGCGTTGTTGACGATGATGTCGATGCCCTTGAAACTGTCGACCGTGGTCTTGATGAGGCGGTCGGCAAAATCAGGCGCGGTCACGCTGCCGACGCAGGCCACGGCTTCGCCGCCGTTTGCACGGATCAGCTCCACCACTTCTTGCGCCGGATCGGCGTCCAGGTCGTTCACGACCACACGGGCGCCTTCTGCCGCCAGTTTCATTGCGACTTCACGGCCGATGCCACGGCCCGAGCCGGTGACGATGGCGGACTTTCCTGCGAGCTTGCTCATTGCATGGTTCCTTTCGATGCTGGATGCGGGGGCCACGTCATGGCCCGTCCGCGAATGGATGGCAGTTCGGCCTGGTGACTCAGTGCAGCGCCACCACGGCTTCGCCAAGCAACTTCTCTTCGCCGTACTGGTTCGTGCACTTGAGCGCGACCTTGATACGTTTCTCGCCGCTTTCCTCGTACTTCTCGGTGACCACGCCCGTGCAGGTTGGCTGGTTGCCCAGATGGGTGATGCCGGTGAACCGGATCGACACATTGCGCACCTGCGACTGCGGCACCCAGCCGGTCAGCAGGCGGCCAAGGTACGCGGCCGACAGCATGCCGTGCGCGAACACATCCGGCATGCGCGCCTTGCGGGCAAAGTCGATGTCGATATGAATGGGATTGTGGTCGCCGGAGGCACCGGCGTAGAGCGCCAGCGTAGTGCGGTTGATCGCCGGCAATGCCAGCGCAGGCAGCTTGTCGCCAATCTTCACGTCATCGAAGCGGGTGGATTGCATGATTCTCTTCTCCTTGTCGATGGTCAGCCGCGACGTTCCACGAGCGTGCCGCGCATGTCGGCGACGTGCTCGCCGTTCTGGTTGGTGACGCGCGTCGTGGTGACAACGAAGTGCAGCGCTCCGCCCTTCTTGTCATAGACGTCGGTGAGGGTCGTCTCGAATTGCAGGACGTCGCCGGCATAGGCCATACGGTGGTAGTCGAATGCCTGCTCGGCGTGCAGGATGCGGCCCAGGTCCAGTTGCAGCACTTTCATGCGGTCGATGCCGGAAGCGGCCGCGACATCGCTGTTCAGGCACATGAAGAAGGTGGGCGGAACTGGCAGCGAACGATGGCCGGCGTCGCGCGCAGCGGATTCATCCACGTATTCCGGACTGGTCTCGCCGGTCGCCTTGGCGAAGAAGCGCAGGCGCCCTTTCTCCACGTCGATCGACCCCTTGCCGAGGTCCATCCCAATCATGCTCTTGTCAGCCATCTGATGTTCTCCTCTCGATAGTCATGGCCGGACGCGGGCCATACCCGCTCCCGCGCCGATCTGGCCTTATGCGCGGCCGTACAGCGTCACCACGCAGGCGCCGCCGAGGCCAAGGTTGTGCTGCAATGCAAGCTGCACGCGCTCCACCTGCGTCGCCTCCGCCGTGCCCCGGATCTGGCGGGTCAGTTCGTAGCACTGCGCCAGGCCGGTGGCGCCCAGCGGATGGCCCTTGCTCAGCAGACCGCCCGACGGGTTGATCACGACCTTTCCGCCGTAGGTGTTGTCGCCGTCTTGCACCATCTTCTCGGCCTCGCCGATCTTCGCGAAGCCCAGCGACTCGTAGGTCAGCAGTTCGTTCTGCGCGAAACAGTCGTGCAATTCGCAGACCTGGATATCCGATGGGCTTACTCCAGCCGCCTCGTACACGGCCTTCGCGCCGCGCTCGGCCATATGGAAGCCGACCAGGCCGATCATCGACGGTGGATCGAAGCTCTGCGCCACATCGGTGGTCAATGACTGGGCCAGGATGCGCACATCGGTGCGGAGGTTGTGCTTCTTCGCGAAAGCTTCCGTGCAGACGATCGCGGCCGCGGCGCCGCTGGTGGGTGGGCAGGCCATCGAGCGGGTCATGACGCCAGGCCACATAACCTTCTCGTTCATCACGTCTTCCTCCGTCACCACGGTGCGGAACACGGCCAGCGGGTTGTTGGCGGCATGGCGGCTCGCCTTGGCGCGGATCTTCGCGAAGGTCTCCAGCTTCGTGCCGTACCTTTGCATATGCTCGCGACCGGCGCCGCCGAACATCGTCAGTGCACTGGGCACACCGGCATCCAGCGCATCCTGCACCATCGGCGCCGAGATTTCCGTGAAGCGCGCCATTGCACGCTCACGGTCGGTCCAGACGCTCGTCAGTGCGCCCGGCTGCATGAACTCGAAGCCCAGCGCCAGCGCGCATTCCACCGCGCCGCTTTCCACCGCCTGGCGAGCCAGGAACAGAGCGCTGGAACCCGTGGAGCAGTTGTTATTGACGTTGACAATGGGAATGCCGGTCACCCCGACCTTGTACAGCGCGGTCTGGCCGCAGGTGGAGTCACCGTACACATAGCCGACATAGGCCTGCTGGATCCTGTCATATGGCAGGCCCGCATCCTCCAGCGCGAGCCTGGTCGCCGTGGCGCCCATGACGCTGTAGGAATCGCTCTGACCCGGTTTCTTGAACGGGATCATGCCGACCCCGGCTACCACCACATGCTTGGACATCGCTGTTGTCTCCTCGCTGAAATCGTTGTAGTTACATCTTGCGCGTGATGATGTCGCGCATCACTTCATTGGACCCGCCGTAGACGCGCGCCACGCGCATGTCGACAAAGGCGCGGGCGATCGGATACTCGAGCATGTAGCCGTAGCCGCCATGCAGCTGGACCATGTCGTCAATGCATTTCCACTGCACTTCGGTGGCGTGCAGCTTGGCAATGGCGGCTTCTTCGCCCGACAGCCGGCGGCGCATGTGCTCGCCCAGGTAGTAGTCCACCATGGTGCGCAGCGCCACGGCATTGGCCTTGACATCGGCCAGCTTGAACTTGGTGTTCTGGAAGTCCCAGACGGTGCCGCCAAAGGCCTTGCGGTCCTTCACATACTCGATGGTCTGTTCCAGCAGGCGTTCGATCTTGGCGGCAGCCGTCACAGCGATGATGAACCGCTCCTGTGCCAGGTCGTGCATCAGGTAGCCAAAGCCCTTGTTCACTTCGCCCAGCAGGTTGCCCGCCGGCACGCGCACGTTGTCGAAGAACAGCTCGGCGGTATCCTGCGAGTGCATGCCCACCTTGTGCAGCTTGCGGCCGCGGCGGAAGCCTTCTCGGTTGGTCTCGACCAGGATCAGGCTCACGCCCCTGGCGCCGGCCGCGGGGTCGGTCTTGCAGACCACCATCACCATGTCCGAGCAGAAGCCGTTGCTGATGAAGGTCTTGCTGCCATTGATGACCCATTCGTCGCCGTCGCGCACCGCCGTAGTCCGGCAGGCCTTGACGTCCGAGCCGCCTCCCGGCTCGGTGATGGCAACGGCGAGGATGGTCTTGCCCGCGCAGATGTCGGGCAGCCAGCGCTGCTTCTGTTCCTCCGTGCCCAAGCGGGCAATGTAGGGCGCCACGATATCCGAGTGCAGCCCGAACGACACGCTGACACCGGCATAGGCCATTTCCTCGGCGATGATGGCCGCGTGGCCGAAGTCGCCACCGCCGCCGCCATACTCGGTCGGCAGTGCCGTGCAAAGAAGCCCTTCGCGCCCGGCCTTGAGCCAGGTTTCGCGGTCGACGATGCCGTCGGCCAGCCATTGTTCCTGGCGCGGTACGCATTCGCGCTCCAGGAAACGGCGCACGGTGGTGCGGAACTGCTCATGATCTTCACGATAGACACTGCGAACGACTTCCACGACGTCTCCTCCCTGTCAGGTATTGGCGTAGCCGGCAGGTCAAACGATCCGGCCGGCTCTCGGTGAACGGATGATGCGCCGCGAGCCCCACCACCCCCCCTCCCCGATATGGGTAGTCCGGACACCCCGCTGCACGCCGGGGCGGAACCGGGGCCAGCCCCTACCCAACTCGGGGAGGCGTTCGCCTACAGGCTGGCCGCCATCATTTCCCGCAATGGCAGCGAGTGCGGTGACCACCGCCCTGCCCTCAGGTAACCAGGACCAGCAAGGAGATCACTGTGGACATCACCCGTACCGTGTTCCGCGAGGACCATGAGATGCTGCGCGACAGCGCGCGGCGCTTCTTCGAGCGCGAATGCGCGCCACACCAGGAGGCGTGGGACCAGGCCGGCCGCGTCGACCGCGAAACCTGGCTCAAGGCCGGCCGTGAAGGCCTGTTGTGCGTCGCGATCCCGACCGAGTACGGCGGTGGCGGCGGCGACTTCGGGCACTCCGCGGTGGTGCTGGAGGAAATGCACCGCGCCGGCATCTCGGGGGCCGGCTTCTCTCTGCACTCTGACATCGTCGCGCCGTACATCAACCGCCTGGGTACCGAGGAACAGAAGCAGCGCTGGCTGCCCGACATCTGCGCAGGCAAGACCATCCTGGCGGTGGGCATTACCGAGCCGGGAGGCGGCTCGGACGTCAAGGCCTGCCGGACTACGGCGGTGCGCGACGGCGACGAATGGGTCATCAACGGCAGCAAGACCTTCATCTCCAACGGCATGAGCGCCGACCTGATCATGCTGGTCTGCAAGACCGACCCCGCAGCCGGCGCCAGGGGCGTGAGCCTGATCCTGGTCGAGACCAACCGAGAGGGTTTCCGCTGCGGCCGCAAGCTGCACAAGGTCGGCCAGCCGGCTGCCGACACCGCCGAACTGTTCTTCGACAACGTGCGCGTGCCGGCGGGCAACCTGCTGGGCGAGCCAAACCAGGGCTTTGGCTACCTGATGCAGGAGCTGGCGCAGGAGCGCCTGATCATCGCGCTGTACGCCGCCACGGCACTGGAGCGCCTGCTCCGCATCACGCTGGAATATGTGAAGGACCGCAAGGCTTTCGGCGGCACCGTCTGGGACTTCCAGAACACCAAGTTCAAGCTGGCCGATGTCAAGGCCAATGCCGTGGCGCTGCGCACCATGGTGGACTACTACCTGGGCGAACACATGCGCCGCAAGCTCACCGTCAATGAAGCGGCCATTGCCAAGCTGTATTCGACCGAAACGCTGTGGAAGTGCATCGACGACATGGTCCAGCTGCACGGCGGTTACGGCTACATGCTCGAGTACCCGATCGCGCGGGCCTTTACGGACTACCGCGTGTCCCGCGTGGTGGGCGGCGCCAACGAAGTGATGCGCGAACTGATCGCACGCAAGCTCTGAGCGCGACGCGAACGATCACGGTGCTACCTGCCCGCAAGCCGCGGGCCAATTATCTGGAGAAGACAAGATGAGTGAAAAAGTACTGGTTGGCGGCGTGGGGATGATTCCCTTCAGCAAGCCGGGCGCCAGCCCCAGCTATACCGACATGGGTGCGGAGGCAGTCCGGCGGGCGCTGGCCGACGCCGGCATCGGCTACGAGCAGGTGCAGCAGGCCTACGTCGGCTATGTGTACGGTGACTCCACCTGCGGCCAGACGGCGTTGTACGAAGTCGGCCTGACCGGCATTCCTGTGGTCAACGTCAACAACAACTGTTCGACGGGTTCCACCGCGCTCTACCTGGCCCGCCAGGCCGTGGCGCTGGGCGACGCCGACTGTGTGCTGGCACTCGGCTTCGAGCAGATGCAGGCCGGCGCGCTGAAGTCGCACTGGGACGACCGCCCCAAAACACGCGCCCGCTTTGCGCACGTGCTGCAGGATCTGACCGCCGACGTGGCTGACCTGCCGCAGGCACTGCGCACGTTCGGCGGCGCGGGCCGCGAGCATATGCAGAAGTACGGCACGAAGATGGAAACCTTTGCCGCCATCCGCGCCAAGGCCAGCCGCCACGCCGCCAACAACCCGCTGGCACTGTTCCGGAACGTGGTCACCACCGAAGAGGTCATGAACGACAAGGTGATGTGGCCCGGCGTCATGACTCGCCTGATGGCCTGCCCGCCGACCTGCGGCGCCGCCGCCGCGCTGATCGTCTCGGAGAAGTTCGCGAAGAAGCACGGTCTACGCACCGACGTGCAAATCCTGGCCCAGGCCATGGCCACGGATCCAGTCGAATCGTTCGATCCGCCCTCCATGATCAGCTATGCCGGCTTCCACATGGCGCAAGCCGCTGCCAACAAGGTCTACGAGAAAGCAGGCGTGAACCCGAAGGACATCCGAGTCGCGGAGTTGCATGACTGCTTCGCCCATAACGAGTTGCTGAGCTACGAGGCGCTGGGCCTGTGCGGCATTGGCGAAGGCGAGAAGTTCGTGATGGACGGCGACAACACCTACGGCGGCCGCGTTGTGACCAATTCCTCCGGTGGCCTGCTGTCGAAGGGCCACCCGCTCGGCGCGACGGGCCTCGCCCAGTGCTACGAACTGACCCACCAGTTGCGCGGCACCGCGGACAAGCGCCAGGTGGAAGGCGCGAAGCTCGCGCTGCAGCACAACATCGGCCTGGGCGGCGCCTGCGTGGTGACGCTCTACGGCAAGGCCTGACCAACGGTCACGAATGCGGCGGCTTCGTGTCGCCGCCCCTCGAAATCTTGAAATCCCACAGCGGGAAACATCCAGCAGGAGTATGAACATGAGCAGGAAACTGGAAGGCAAGGTTGCCATCGTCACTGGTGCAGGGCGTGGTATCGGCCGCTGCATCGCCCTGAAGTTCGCCAGCGAAGGCGCCGGCGTGGTTGTCAACGATCTTGATGCCGCACCGGCCAATGATGTGGTGGAGGAGATCCGCCGCAGCGGCGGCAAGGCACTGGCCTTTGCCTGCAATGTCACCGAGCCGGACTTCGGCGAACGCCTGGTCAAGGCCACACTGGAGGCGTTCGGCGGCATCGACATCATCGTCAACAATGCTGGCTATACCTGGGACAACGTCATTCAGAAGATGAGCGACGAACAGTGGGACGCCGTCATCGACTGCCACCTGAAGGCGCCCTTCAACCTGCTACGGGCGGCCCAGCCCTACTTCCGCGAAGTCAGCAAGGCCGAGGCCGCCGAGGGCCGCGAGGTCTTCCGCAAGGTGGTCAATATCTCGTCGATCTCCGGTACGCAGGGTAACGCCGGGCAGGTCAACTACTCCGCCGCCAAGGCGGGCGTGATGGGCATGACCAAGACGCTGGCCAAGGAATGGGGCCGGATGAAGGTCAACGTCAACTGCGTGGCCTTCGGCTTCATCTCCACCCGCCTGACCGAGGCCACCACCGAAGAGAAGACCGTGAGCATCGAAGGCCGCGACATCAAGGTCGGCGTCAATCCGGAGCGCATCGCGCAGGCCAGCAAGGAGATGGCGCTCGGCCGCCCCGGCACGGCGGAAGAAGCCGCCGGCTCGGTCTACATGTTCTGCATTCCCGAATCGAACTACGTGACCGGCCAGACCATCATTTGCGGCGGCGGTCGCGGCGGATTCTGAGGCAGGGGCAACGGGGCTGCCTGTAGAGAGTCCCGCCTTGCGGCAACCCCGATTGCCAAAGGCGCCGGCAAATTGGGGAGCGGATCGCGCGGACGTCGACGGCCTCAGCGAGGTCTGGGGGCGCCGAGGTCTGGCGTATCGGCGGCCAGATCGCGCAACAGAGCCACGGCTTCATCTCTACCGGACACGCCGAGCTTGATGTAGATGTTCTTGAGATGCCACTTCACCGTCTCCGGCGAAATGGAAAGCGTGCGCGCCACCATCTTGTTCGACATCGCCTGCGCGATCAGCTTCAGGACTTCAGCCTCGCGCTCGCTGAGCGTCCTGATAGGCGTGGAGCGGCGCACGGCGGAAGCTGGCGCCACCGCGCGGCCGCGCCATCGGCTCGACGCTTCCAGCAGGCGCCTGGCATAAAAGGCCACGACCGGGTCGAGCCCCTGCTCGTCCAGCAACCTGCGCATCAGCCCCTGTCCGCCTGTCGCTGCGTCGAGAAGGCTGCGCACCAGACCAAACCGCTGGCCATGGCGCAGCGCCCCACAGAGGTGCTCCCGTGCAGCGCGTGCATTGCCGCGCCCGTCCTCGGCCACGGCGCACTGAACCAGCACGGTGGCGAAGTGCCGGCCTCGCGCGGCAAGCTCCACGCTGTCCAGGAGTGGCCTCAGGCGTGCCATGGCGCCATCGTAGTCATGGCGGTGCAGGGCCAGGCCGCTGGCGGACAGTTGCGCCACGACGTCGATCTCCCACACCGAAGCGCGGCCGGCCCCCGCTTCGGTCGACAGCTTCTGCGCGCGGGCGACGGTTGCTTCGGCCAGGTCGATCTCGCCCTCCTGCAACTGCCAGCGTGAGCGCACGGCCAGGGCCAGGGCCAGCAGACGGTCGAGGTGGTGCCGCACGGCGTAATCCTCCAGCCGGTCCAGGTAGGCAGCGGCCTCCAGGCGCCGCCCGGCGACACGATGGGACAGCGCAAGCATGAGCAGGGCACGCAGGACCGCGTCGGGGACCGAAACGGCTTCCAGTTGCTCGATCCGATTCTCCAGCAATTCGCAGACGGAATCGATCTCATTGAGTTCGTAGAAGGTCTCGCTCAGCAGCACTGCGGCCATGTGCGCGGCGCCCACATATTCGCCGCCAAGCTGCTCCGCCTCGTTCAGCACCTGGCGGAGCACCGGCTCGGCTTGCAGGATCTTGCCTTCCATCAACAGGCTGAGCCCGGACAGACAGCGTCCGACCAGACCGCTGACCATCGCGCCACCCCGCAGCGTGCTGTCGGCCAATACTTGCCGCGCCCGCTCGTGCTCGCCTCGGTGCATGTGGAGCCAGCCCACCACATTGCCGCGCGCGGTCAGCAGGAAATCGTCCGCATCCGCGGGTACACGCTCCAGTTCCGGCAACAGGACTGCCGCAGCACCGATGTCATCCTGCATCAGGGCCATGCCGCCCCGCAGCACCGTGACAGCGTAACGCTCGCGCAGCCCCAGCGTGGCGGCCTGCTGCGCAAGGCGCCCGATTGCCTGCGCGGCCGCATCTAGCCGGCGCGCACGCAGGTTGATGTGGGCCTGCATCAGTTGCAGCGAGAAGCGCGACTCGACCTGCTCGGGCGGCAGCATGCGCAGAAGGCTGGTCAACTGGCCGAGGCCCCCGCGTGCCAGCAGTTCGGAAGCACGCGCCTCGATCGCATCGGCGGCCGCGTTCGCCTCGCCGGCGAGCACGGCATGCCGGACTGCCTCTTCCACCTGGTCGCGCTGCTCGAACCAGCGCGATGCCGCCGCATGGAGCGCTTGCTGCTGTGCGACCGGCATTGCCTCCACCCGCGCAAGCAGCACTTCGCGCAGCAGGGGATGAAGGCGATACCAGCTTTCGTGCTCATGGCCGCTGACCTGGATGATGAACAGATTGCTGCTGTCCAGCCTGACCAGCCGCGTGGTCATGCGCGCAACGGCGTGCGGCTCACCGACCAGGGCCGCGCACAGGGGGGCGCAAAAGCGGCTGCAGATCGCCACGCAGGTCAGCAGCTTCTGGTCGTCCTCGGCGAGCTTCTGCAAGACCTCGCGCTCGAAATACTCGGCGAAGGCACTCGCATCGCGCAATGCAGTGGGCGAAAAGCCAGCCCCTTGCTTCGCCTTGATATCCAGCGCGAACAATTGCAATCCGGCGACCCAGCCGTCGGTCAGATCGTGCAGCCGGCGGGCGTCGCGCGGGCTGATCCCGCCAAGCTGGTCACGCAGGTAGGCTTCGGATTCCTCGGGGCTGAAACGCAGGTCGCGCAAGTCAAACTTCGTGACGAGGCCTTGCGAGTGCAAGCGCGCCAGCGACAGTGACAACTCGCCGCGCGAGCACAGCACCAGGTGCAGGTGCGGCGGGGCGTAGTCGAGCAGCCATTGCAGCGCCTGCCAGATGCGCGCGTCCTGGATGTGATGCACATCGTCGAGCACGAGGACCAGGTCCCGTGGCTGGCTGGCAACTGCCTCGATCAGCGTGACCACCCAATGCTCGACCCTGGATGCGTCGCTGCCGTCCCCGATGAGGTTCGCGGCCTTGCGCGCAATCTCGCCCTCGACCAGCCCGATGCTGGCGAGCAGGCAGTCGAAAAAGCGGCCCGGCTCGTCGTCCTCTTCGGCCAGCGACAGCCATGCCACTTCGAAGCCCAGTGATACCAACACCTGGCGCCAACTCACCATCGTCGAAGTCTTGCCGCATCCGGCTGGGCCCTGGATCACCACGCAACGCTGGTGCCGCGCTTCCAGCAGCCGCGCCAGCAGCGCCTCGCGAGCCAGTGGCCGCCGTGCAGGACGTGGCGGTACCAGCTTGGTGCCGGCAATGGGCTCGAATACGTGCGAGTGGATGCTTGCCAACGGTGTCTGCCCTGATTGGTACGAAGACATGATTCTGTGGTGCCGGACTCATCACGCAGGCAGCGGCCCGGCGACGGGAAGCTGGACATTATAGTGACATGTTCCGCGCACCAGCCAGTAAGAGGATCTCGGTAGTTCCGCCGTTCGGCAGGCTCCGTGCACGGCTCGGCATGCTGCATCGCGGCGCAAATACCCCCCATTCTTTACTCCGTTCGGGTAGGCAGTGGTCTCTGTCGGCCCATGCATGATGATGACTTCTGCCACAGCACCGGGAACCCGGGAATGAGCCATGGCCGCCCTGCCTTCCGGCCGGCCGAGCAACCCATGACAAGATGCGGCGGACACCAGCCGCGACAAGGAGACTGCAACGATGATCCGCAAGAGATGGACGTGCATGCTGGCGCTGGCGCTGGTGCTGGTGAGCCAGTCGGCTTCGGCACAGCCCACCTACCCGACCCGGCCGATCAGCTTCGTGCTGCCCTTTTCCGCAGGCGGCGCCGCTGACACTGTCTCTCGCATGCTTGCCGAGGAAATGAGCAAGCGCCTGGGCCAGCCGATCATCGTCGAGAACCGTCCGGGTGCCGCCGGCGTCATCGGCACAAACGTTGCAGCCAAGGCTCCGGCCGACGGCTACACCGTATTGCTGACACTGACGCAGGCGATCCTCACCAACCAGTTTCTGTTCACCAAGCTTCCCTACGATCCCCGCAAGGAACTGGCCTTCGTCACCGAGGTCTGCGGCGGTTCCGTCCTTCTTGTGGTCAATCCCCGCATACCAGCAAAGGACGTCAGCGAACTGCTCAACTGGGCCGCCAACAACCGCGCCTCATTCGGCTCGTGGGGTACGGGCTCCTACGGACACCTCACCAGTGCCTACCTGAACCGCTCACGCAAGATCGACCTCACCCATGTCGCCTACAAGGGCGAAGCACCGATGATCCAGGACCTGGTGGGCGGGCAGATCGACATCGCCTTCGTTACCGCGTTCTCGGCCAAGCCCTTTATCGACTCGGGCAAGCTGCGTGTTCTGGCGGTGACGGGTGAGCGGCGCCTGCCCGCCCTGCCCAATGTGCCGACGCTGGCTGAAGCCGGGCTGACAGATCCGGAATTCCAGTCAACGGGCAAACTCATCATGATGGTGCCCGCCGGCACCCCCGCGCCAATCGTCGAACGCATCGAGAGTGCGGCACGCGCCGTGATCGGCACCGAAGCGATCCGCAACCGCATGCGCGGCATCGGCATGGAGCCGATCGGCAACAGCAGCAGGCAGGCGCTGGCCAATTATGAGGCGATGTATCCGGTGCATCAGCGGCTCGTTCAGTTGACCGGCGCGAAGCTGGACTGACGCCTCTCCCGCGCTGCTGCTCGCCCGGGACCGTCCCGGGCCGCAAGACCACTTTCCCGTACTCCGCACCGACGCCACCCCGCCCCACCTCCCCAATGCGGGGAGGCCGGTCGGGCGCCAACGCGCCCTAAGCTTGGCTGGCCTGCCGTCCGGCACCGGCGCCGCAGCGACTGACACGTGCCAGCGGCTTCACCTCGGAGAACGAAGAACATCATGCTGTCTGGCATCAGGATTGTGGAAATCTGTGGGATCGGCCCGGGCCCGTTTTGCGCAATGCACCTTGCGGACCTCGGCGCGGACGTGATTGCGATAGAGCGCACGGCCTCCGGAGAGTCCGGCGCTCCGGCAGACGGCAGCGTGCTCAATCGCGGCAAGCGTTCAGTGGTTGCCGACCTGAAGACGGCCGAAGGCCGGGAGCTGGTGCTGCGCCTGATCGAAGATGCGGATGCGCTGATCGAAGGCATGCGTCCGGGCGTCATGGAGCGCCTCGGGCTCGGGCCTGACGTGCTCCAGCAGCGCAACCCCCGCCTGGTCTACGGCCGCATGACAGGCTGGGGCCAGTACGGTCCACTGGCACAAGCTGCCGGGCACGACAACAACTACATTTCGCTCTCAGGCGCGCTCTACTACAATGGCGCCCCTTCCGAGCCGCCCTCCTCGGCCATCACACTGGTCGGTGATGTGGGCGGCGGCGCGCTCTACCTCGCAATTGGCCTGCTGTCCGGCATCCTGAACGCACGCGCGACCGGCAAGGGTACGGTGGTCGATGCGGCCATCACCGATGGCTCGGCCCACATGCTGCAACTACTGCTTGCCACGCGCAAGAAGGGCCTGGTGACGGGCGTGCGTGGCCAGAACGTTCACGACAGCTCGCACTTCTTCGCCACCTATCGTTGCGCCGACGGCCACTTTGTCACGCTGGGCGCGCTTGAGCCGCAGTTCTATGCCTTGCTGCTGCAAAAGCTCGGCCTGGCCGAGGACCCGCGCTTCGCCCGGCAATGGGATCGCCAACGCTGGCCGGAACTGCATCGCCACTTTGCCGAGCTGTTTGCCAGCAGGACGCGTGCGGAATGGTGCGCGCTGCTCGAGAACACGGATGTCTGCTTCGGGCCGGTACTGAGCCCCGAAGAAGCCGCGGCGCATCCGCACAACGTCGCTCGCGGCGTGTACTTCGAAAGCGACAGACAACTGCAGGCTGCGCCGGCACCGCGCTTCGACGGCCAGGCCCGGCGACCGGGGCCGATACCGACGCCCGGCCAGCATACGGAAGAGATCGCGGCCATCCTTGCCGGCAAGGATGCGCACGGGCTATGGCATTCCCCCCGTGCAGGCTGACCGGAGCCACCGCATGCGCCGCAGCACATACGCGGACAGTGCACGGGATTGCGCCACGGCGCAACGCGGGCGCCTGCAGCCCCGGCTGTCCGCGCTGATCGCCGAAGTACGCGCGCTGCGTCGCGAGCTCGAACTTATGCTGGCGCTGTACGCGATGCCCGATCCCCGCGAGGTGATGGCATGCCGCGCGCAACTGCTCGACCAATGGATCCAGCAGGCGCAGGGCCGGCGGCAGCTGGTCTGCCTGGCCTGCGCGGCCGAAGAAGGGGTACTCACCCGGCACCATCTGGAGCTTGGCCAGCAGACCGCGTCGACCACATCCGACCGCGCGCTGCGCGCCTTGTACTGGGCAAGTGTCCAGCGCTGGAGTCGCCTGCCTGTTGCTGGCCAGCCCCGAACGAGCGCACCCGTGGTGCGGCGATACGCCTCGAAGATCGTGGCAGCCGATATGTGCGAGAAGTGCTGTGAACTCAGGCATGACGCCAGGCGCTTCGCTCCGCACGAGGCACTGGCCCCACTGGCCCCACTGGCCCTTGAGCACGACGAGATGCACCGGACTGACCAGGCAGTGACGATGTCCCGGTATGACTGCATGGCCTGCGCTACGCGGTGGGTTCGACGGGTCTTGCCATGGGAGCCGTTTGTCTCCTGGAGCGTCGTGCAGTCCGATGTTGCTTCGGCTGCGACGCCGCCGGGCCCTCTTCACGCGCTGACCGCAATGGCAGTGGGTAAGCATTCCGGCCTCGTGCCATCCAGCCTGTAGAGCACAACAACCCGGTCCAGCCCCCTTCCGTCACCACACCGCGAAGAAAACAAAAAAAACCGGCCAACGGGCCGGCATGAAAATACCTGCCGGCAAGGACACCCGACAGGCGTGGAGAAGGAACAGAACCAGCGGGACGGCGCGCCACGCGCGTCGACGCTCCGTGCACTGGCAGCCAGTTCGACACCAGCGTAGCGGCTCAACCCGACTTTGGCGCCACCCCTGAAGGGTAGTCGCCGACAACCCCGTATTGCACGGAGATGGCACACCGCTGCCGCGCAGCGTCCACCGAGAGCATCAGGGTCAATACGGATGGGTAGTGCGCGAATACGACACGCTGGCCATTTGGAGTGGTCTTCCTCGCCGCGCTTCTGCGCTCTACTTTGCCTGCGCTAGCTGCCACGACCTGCAACAGGCAGCACAGGCACGCGCCCGAGAAACAGCGCGACCGGACGGGCCGGAACCACACCTCGTGTACCTGCCGCCGGAATCCAAAAACGATACGGAGACCCTCAAGCATGAAAAGGAAGTTCCTGACCCTGGCGGCATTGGCGCCTGCTGCAGTCACTGCCCATGCGCAGACCAGCGTGACGCTTTACGGAGTGATTGACGGATCCGTCGAGTACGTCAACCGCGTGGCCGCTGGCGCGGCCACGCCCACGCAGGGCGGCAGCCGCTTCGGCATGCCGAGCGTTGGCGGCCTGTCCGCCTCGCGCTGGGGCCTGCGCGGCGTGGAAGACCTGGGTGCCGGCAACTCGGCGATGTTCGTGCTGGAAAGCGGCTTCCAGTGGGATTCCGGAGCCCTGCAAAGCGCCCCGCTGTTCAACCGCCAGTCCTACATCGGCTTGCAGAACAAGGAATACGGCAAGCTCAGCTTCGGGCGTCAGTACACTTCTTTCTTCGATGGCATGGCCAACTTCGCGCCGCTGCGCTTTGCCGCCACCTACGAACCGGGGATCTGGTGGATGGGCCTGAACTACCGCGAAGACAATATGGTCAAGTACACCGGCCAGTTCGGACCGCTGCAGGCCGTGGGCCACTTCTCGTTCGGTACCGGCACGGCAGTGCAGAACGCCAACATCGTGTTGGCCAACGGCGGCGTGGGTGAAACACCGGGTAATTTCACCGACAACACCGCCTACGGCGGTTCGCTGATGTACCTGGACAGCAGCGGCCTGGGATTCTCAGTTGCCGCGGACATCTGGCGCCCGGCCGCCGTAACGGGCCAACCGGGCAGGGTGAACAAGTATGGCGCCGCCGCGCTCTACAACACCGGGCCGTTCAAGTTCACGGCGGGGTACCGCTACAACAAGGGCGAGTTCTCCAATGGCGCCACCGTGCTGCGTGACGACTACTGGTGGGCCGGCATCAACTACCAGGCAACGCCCGCGCTGGGCCTGTCGTTGGCGTACTACTACGCGGACATCAAGAGCGCACGCACTGCGGCCACGTCGCCGGAGACCAACCCGGCAAATATGCAGCAGGTCAGCTTCATTGCCGACTACAACTTCAGCAAGCGTACGGACGTGTACCTGTCCGTTGGCTATGCCCACAACGGTGGGTTGAGCTTCGACAGCACCGCCACTGCCTTTGCGTTCAAGTACCCGACCATGACCGGTCAGCAAAATATGGTCGGCGTGACGGTGGGCGTACGCCAGGTCTTCTGACACAAGACGGCGGGCACCCGATACGCCGGACACTTTCGTCCGGCGTCCGGTACGCGGGATTTCCCGCTACCCGCTACCCGATTATGGGGGGTCGCAGAGCAGGCACGTGCGTACATCATCCTCTCAGGATGAGCAAGCCTGAAGGACAACGCATGGAACCAGAGACTCCGAACCAGCCGGAACGCACGCTGCGGCATACCCGCCAGATCCTTTGCCGCGGCTACCTGCGCGACGACGGCCTGTACGACATCGAGGCCGAACTGCATGACATCTCCCCAGTGCCGACCGAACTGCCTTTCATCGCGCTTCCGGCCGGTGGATCCATCCACCAGATGCGCCTGACCATGACGATCGACGCGGAACTGGTGATCCGGCACATGTCGGCCCGTACCGATACCGGCCCCACGCCCTACTGCGCCGAGATCAACGCGGCCTATGCGGTGCTGGAGGGACTGCGTGTCGGCAGCGGCTTCCGGCAGGAGGCAAAGGCGCGCCTGGGTGGCGCCAGGGGCTGCACACACCTAACCGAACTGCTGGGCCCGCTCGCCACCACCGCCATGCAGACGATCATGTCCATGCAGCGCGAGACCACGCCCTGGCACGCGCGGCTGGAAGGCGACGCCCCCATACTCCAACCCTGGGTACTGGGCACCTGCCACGCCTATCGCCTCGACGGCGAAGCCGCCAAGGTCATCTGGCCGATCGACCGCCGCGCGCGCAAGTAGGCCGGACCGCCTGACTACCCACTTCGCGGAGGGCTGCCATGCCCTGCCGCCGTGATCATGCCTGCGTGCGATGCCCGTGACGGGGCGCCATTGCCATCCAATCCGGCCCGTCCCGAGAGCCCAGTAGAGATAGCCGAGGCGGTGCGCCCAGCCGCGGGCTGCTACCAGCACGCTTGGCGCCGACGACGATGCGCAGGCGTTGGCATTGTTCTTGCGTGTCACCGCCGGATAGATACTCCCCATTTCTGCCGAAGCAAAAAAGAAGGGCCCGTTCCTTCACGGGCCCAAGAGTCTCTCCTCGGTGCCCTGCTCGCAAGGCACGGCTGAAGAATAGCCATTCGGCTGAGCCACAAGAAGTCGGATAACTCCGTAAGGGAAAGCCCCCGTCAACGCGGGTTGGGTCGAAGCGTTGCGTTACGGGGACGCCGCCATTGCGTAGCACACGTCTGCCGGCGTTTGCAGTTGTGTCACCGCCGCCCCCCGTGGAACAATCAGCGCCATCGGAAACATCCGATCGCACAACAAGAAGCAGCACCACGAAGCACGACAGAGCCGGACCGATCCGGCCAATTGGTGATCGGCGGATGGCCAGGGCGGCCAGCGCCGCCACGGTTATTTCTGACTAATTTTCGACGGGTGTCATCATGACCAATTCGGGCCTGCCACGCCGCGCCTCGTTCGGGGGCGTCGCGTCTGTCTTCCTTTCCCTTGCCGCATTGCTGACGCCGGCCGCCATCCCGGCGGCGCAGGCGGCATCCAGTCCGGTTATCCAGCGCATCCAGCAGACCGGCACGATCCGCATCGCGCACCGCGAAAGCTCCGTGCCGTTCTCGTTCATTGCCGACGGCAAGCCGGTCGGGTACGCCGTCGATCTGTGCCTGAAGGCGGCTGACGCCGTGCGCGCCCAACTGAAAATGCCGCAGTTGCGCGTGGAGTGGGTGCCCGTGACGCCGGCCACGCGCATCCCGGCCATCGTCGATGGCAAGGCCGATCTGGAATGCGGGTCGACCACCAACAATCGCGAGCGTCGCGAACAGGTCGCCTTCACGATCCCACACTACATCGCCGGCAGCCGCATGCTTGTCAAGTCGGATTCCGGCATCCGCCGCTGGAGCGACCTGCGCGGCAAGACCGTCGTCTCCACCACCGGCACCACGCCGCTGGCCATGATCCGCAAGATGGATGAGTCCGGCGCGATGGGCTGGAAGGTCCTGGAGGCCAAGGACCATGCCGAGGCGTTCGCGATGGTGGAATCGGGCCGCGCCGATGCGTTCGTGATGGACGACGTGCTGCTGTTCGGCCTGCGCGCAAACGCGAAGAACCCGGCTTCGCTGGCGGTGACCGGCGACCTGCTGACGATCGAACCCTACGCGATCATGCTGTCGAAGCAGGACGCCGAGTTCAAGAAGATCGTCGACAAGGCCCTGGTCAACGCGATCTATGACCAGGAAACCCAGAAGCTCTACCGCAAGTGGTTCCAGCAGCCGATCCCGCCCCATGGGATCACGCTGGATATTCCGATGAGCTACCTGCTGCGGGACTCGTTCAAGTTCCCGAGCGACAAGGTGGCGGATTGAGGCGCTGACGCCGACCACCGGTCTTGCTCCTCTCTCCCACTTGCGGGAGAGGGGAGAAAACAGAACACCACTCCGGTCATCCCGTGCGAAGATACCGCCCGTTGCCCTCGGGCCCGCACCGCACGACCCACCATGACCGCAGCCCCCCTCAAGCTGTCCGACCTGTCCGTTTCCACCACGGTGGCCGGGCTGATCGCCATGCTGACCGGCTACACCAGTTCGCTGGTGCTGATGATCCAGGCCGGACAAGCCGCGCACCTGACCGATGCCCAGATATCGTCCTGGATCTGGGCGCTATCGATCGGCATGGGTGTCACCACGCTCGGACTATCGCTGCTAATGCGGGTGCCGATCGTGATTGCATGGTCCACGCCCGGGGCGGCGCTGCTGATCGCATCCCTGCCCGGCGTGCCCTACCCGGAAGCGATTGGCGCGTTCCTGATGGCGGCCCTGCTAATGACGGCGGCCGGCCTGACCGGCTGGTTCGACAAGCTCATGAAGGCGCTACCGGCCAGCATCGCTTCGGCCTTGCTGGCCGGCATCCTGTTCCGCATCAGCGTCGACGTATTCGTCCAGGCCCAGCACCAAACGCTGCTATTACTGGTGATGTTCGCCGTCTACCTGTTTGGACGGCGCTGGTGGCCGCGTTATGCGGTGCCCGGTGTGCTGGTGATCGGCGTGGCGCTGGCCGGCGTACTCGGCCAATTGCACTTCGAGCAGTTTCACTTCGCCGTAACCATGCCGGTCTGGACCGCACCTGCGTTCTCGGTATCGGCATTCGTCAGCATTGCCGTGCCGCTGTTCATCGTGGCGCTGGCGTCCCAGAACATCCCTGGGCTGGCCGTGCTGCGTGCCGATGGCTACCACGTGCCGGCCAGTCCGCTGATTGCGGTCACGGGCGTGGCGTCGGCCATCCTGGCGCCGTTCGGATCGCACGGTATCAATCTGGCGGCCATCACGGCCGCGATCTGCACCGGCCCGCAGGCTGACGCCGATCCGCGCCGCCGCTACATGGCCGCCGTGGTCTGCGGTATCGGCTACCTGGTCATGGGCATCATGGCAGCCAGCATCGCCGCATTGTTCGCGGCCTTCCCAAAGGCGCTGGTGGTGGCCGTCGCCGCCTTTGCGCTGCTTGGCTCGATCGCCAATGGGCTGACGGTGGCCATGCAGACGCCGGTCGAACGGGAATCGGCCCTGCTGACGTTCATGATCACGGCGTCCGGCATGACGCTGGCAGGCGTCGGCTCGGCGTTCTGGGGCGTGGTGGGCGGCATGCTCGCGCTGCTGGTGCTCAAGCCGCGCGAGCCAAAGTCCGCTTGATGGTCGCCTGATCGTCGCCTGATGGTCGCCGGGCAACGGCCCAAGCTCAAAGACCCGATCTGCTAGAGCAGCAGGAAGGCGATGTCCCCCACGCCGATCTGCGTGAGCGACATGCCCTTGCGGCGCTGGAACAGCACATGCTCGAGCACCCGGTCACGGTGCTCGGCGAACACAGCGGGATCGAACCGCAACGCGGCGGTGGCGTAGTGCTCCGCCAGCAGTTTGTAGACGCGATGGCGCACCAGCAGCAGTTCGTTGTCGGTTTGCAGGCGCGACATCTCGACGCTGTGCTCATCCTCGAGCTGCCGCATGCTGACCACCACGCGCGCGTGCATCCCTCGATAGCGATCGATCTCGGCATGAGCGCGGCGCAGTTCGTCGCGCAGCGTCCGCACTTCCTGCATCAGTTTCAGATTTTGCTGCACGCCTCGCTGAATGCGGGACGCTTCTTCCAGCGCGTGGTCGGCTGCGGCAATCGTGTTCTGCCAGACGCCCTCTCCCGGATCGCGCCCGGGATCGGACTCCCCCTGCAAATGGCCGAGTCGCGTGGTCGGCCAGGCCGTTACCCCGTCAAGCTCGTTGTTCATGATGCTCCCCTTGATCCCATCTACAACCTCGCCAGCCGCCGGCGTATGTTTTGGTGCCGGCATGGTCAGGCCAGATTGGATACTGCCGCGACATTCTGGAGGCGCCTCTTGTGTATTCCCGGGCGCCCCGTGCGTTTTCAGCGCATACCATCATTCAATTCCCCTATCCCTTGCAGGGCAACCACCGCGTGGGAGGGTAATCGATCACCTGAAATTACGATGACGCCAGGATTCTCGGCAATTCGTCCCATGGTTTGCAGCCCCGTTTGGGGGTGATCGGGGGCGCGGATTGCATAATATCGAATCCGCGTGCCGCAACAGTCTCTTTTGATCAATTCATGAACGGATATCTGCTCCTCGCCCTGGCCATCGTTGCCGAAGTCATCGCCACCAGCAGTCTCAAGGCCGCCGAGAACTTCACGCGCCTGGTCCCCAGCGTCCTGGTGGTGACCGGATACGTAGCGGCGTTCTGGTTACTGATGCAGGTGATGAAAACAGTGCCAGTCGGTGTGGCCTATGCGATCTGGTGCGGCGCCGGAATCGTGCTGGTGACGCTCATCGCATCGGTGCTCTACCGTCAGGTCCCAGACCTGGCGGCCTGGCTCGGCATCGGGCTGATCATTGCCGGCGTGGCGGTGATCCAGCTTTTCTCGAAGATGTCGCATTGATTCCGGCAGCACCCTGCCCGGCTGCGCTCACCCCTTCGGTGGCAGCGTACGCAGCAGCCGGTTGACCTGTGCCAGCGTCTCGCATTCGTCAGCCTTGCGCTGCCGGCGCTGCTCGACGATTTCCAGCATGGCGCGGATCTGCCCATTCTTGGCCTCGCAGGCCTCGCGATTCGGCTCCGCGCACGGGACCTCCAGTTCACCCCGCAAGCTCTCCTGCACGATATTGATCAGCGCCGTGCAGCCCGATGTATCGGCCAGCGCCGGATCGGACGCCGGTGGCACCGCCAGAGCCGGCATCGCACCCATCAGGACAAGCAGCGGCAACCGGCAAAGATTCGCGCGGACGGATGACATGGGTAGGCGGAAGCTGGCCAAATGTGTCCTTGTTTGCGGCGTGAAGCCGACATCATAGCCGGTCGCTGAATCGGCCAATCGGAAATGTCCACAAGGTAAACGGATCGCGTCGAGAGACGCCACGTTTCGCCCGAACAGAGAAATTCAATTTATTACTATTCAAACACCAACAGCTACACCGGTAGAGTAATAACTTAACGAGACTGGCTTTGACGCATGACATCGAATGCACCGCGATTGCAGTCACCGTTCCCTTCAATCTCAATAGATGGACCGCGGCGCGGAATCTCAGTCCCGGTGCGTTTCCATCGGCGACAAGTTATTGCCCATGCTTGAACCTCTCATCAGACATTTTCGGCACACCGGATGGAACCCGACGCGGCCCGGGCTTATCCGCATCACCCTCCTCGGTGGTTACATCTTCTTGACCCCAATCCAGCCAGTGTCCGCAGGTTCGATCATCTATCCAAGCACCGCAGGGACCCCGTTCAGCCTGTCATTTGGGACGTCGTTGACGTCTTCGCGAGACCAAGGAGTTGGACGGCAACTGGCAACCGCGTGGCAAAACCCCGGCCTTAGACTTTCCGATGTTAGGTGCCCAGTAACGAAAACAACGAGTGTCAGTGGGATTCCAGTGCCAGGAATGCCCAATGCGTACCAGACCAATCTGGCGGGCATAGGTATGCGTTTTGCAATGACCGACGGCTGGACGGGGGGTTTGGCTGCAGCACCATCGAGGACGACGTTTTCTCCACCGAGTCCAAACGCCGCCGCCGTGGACTACTTCTCGGCTGAACTCATCGTGACTGGTCCCATCAAGTCCGGCGCATTGACCAGCCTGCCCTCCATGACCGTCCAGTTCTCGGGCAGTTGCTTCGATACAGTCACCCGAACCATCACGATCACACCCGGTACGCGAGTCATGGCCAACAGTTGCACCGTCACGACACCGCACGTCGAGGTGCCGCTGCCCCCGGTCAGGCTTGCGAGCCTGCTGCCGGTCGGCAGAGTAAGCACCGAACGCGCCGACTTCAACATCAGCTTGTCGTGTCCAACCGGTATCGGCATCCATATCACGTTGACGGACGCAATCCGGCCCGTCAACAGGACAAACGATCTCACGCCGGCGCTTGATTCCACGGCGCGCGGCATTGCGCTTCGACTGTCGAGAGGCGGCACGCCAATCACCTTTGGCGCCGATTCCGCTGCACGAGGAAACCCCGGGCAATGGTACGTGGGGCCGTCTGCCGCCACCACCCTTGTGCCCTTGACCGCGCGCTACGTTGCAACCGGAACCGTCAGACCCGGCGCTGTCAGAGCGCTGGCAACGTTCACGCTCAGTTATCAATGACCGGCGGGCGCGGACACTGGCCAAATTGAAAACAGACCATCGTGAAATGGCCTGCCAAAAGGTGGATAGGTAGATCAGCGACGGGCCAATCAGTCGTCTCCCCAACGCCAGCGTGGCGGCTCCCCCTTGATCCAGCAAACGACAAACAGCGCCAGGCTCAGGATCACCACGAGGAAGACAAAGACAACGGGACGGTGGTCAACGCGGAAGAAGAAGACAGCCAGCGCTAGCAACGCGAAGTACGCGCCGTAGGCTATCCAACCTTGCCAGCAAGTCGGGAGCCCCCACCCCCAGCCATAGCGCTTGGCGTGAAACCAGTATTCAGGGTCGGTCTGCATGGTCAGGCTCCGTATACCGCATGGACGTCAGCGCAATGTACCCGCGCATGACTTGATCCTCAACGATACGCCTGCCCCGTGGACCTAACGGGGTGCCGTCGCAGGAACGACTGTGGTCCCGGGCGGCGGGATGAACGGTATGAATTTGCAGGGCTCGCGCTGTCCCAACGAGCAGTTGGACCCGATCGCGCAGCCGGTGAGTAGTAGGGCAAAGAATGTACTGGCCAGTGCTTTCATCAGTATTCTTCCGAAGAATCTTTGAAGCGTAGCAGCGCATCCGGCCAGTTCTTCGCTACAACTGCGAAGCATATGATCTGCCACAACTTTTCATGTTCGGATCGTTCCGGATGCTAGCGCAGACAATCAATGTGCCAAGGCTAAGTGGTCATGACTGGAAAGCTGACAAGTAGAGAACTGCTGCAAATGGAATGATGATCCCACCGGGGAGTCATAGACACAGCATCAGTCAGCATGGGATGGGCAATGGAACGTGGACAGCCGGTAACGCCTCACTTCCGACGATAGCCTGCGCACCACCAGCCGCCAAAGCGCGGACAAAATCATTGGCCGAGTGTTATCCAACTTTGCGGCGGCTGCCGTGATCATCAACCTAGCCTCGTGTTGTCTGCATTGGAAGTGTTGGAGGATCGGCCTGCCTGCCGAGCGGCGAAACGATTGCAGTCATGGAGTTGCAGCGAGCGCTGCAAGACGGCGCAGTGTCGGCCATGATGCCGACGCGCGGCGCCGGCACAGACCAATATCTCCGCGAGATAAATGTGAGATATGCATCTCATTGCTTTCACAGAGACCGCGTGAATTGAGGAGAGCACATCCTGCTACAATCGCGCGCGGGTACGCAACTCCGCTAATTTGGCAGACAGGAGAAACAAGAATGGAACAAGCAACGCAAGTTGTCGAACGACCAGCCGACGGCTTCGAGAACATCAAGACTATCGATGTAGCCCGGTTGCTGCGTGAGGAACACTTGCTTACGAACGAGTTCGCCCAGCAACGCCCGTTCCGCTATATCGTTATCGACAATTTTCTGCACGCAGACCAAGCCGAACGCATCTACAAGTCCTACCCGGCGATTGACGAAGCTTGGCAGAATGGCAATGACGTACATACCAAGGGTAAGTGGGGCACCCCCGACGTAGAGGGAACCGTGGCAGGCGAGTTCTATCGCGAGGTCAATTCTCCCGAATTCCGTACCCTCCTCGGCCGCATCACAGGTATTCCGCAGCTTTTGCAGGACCCTGACCTGCAGGGTGCCGGCCTCCATCAGATCCGCGATGGCGGGTTCCTGAGTGTTCACATCGACTTTAACCGGCTTAGGGGCTCAAACCTCGATCGACGCCTAAACCTGTTGGTTTACATGAACCCGGGCTGGAAGGAAGAGTGGGGTGGCTGCCTGGAATTGTGGGATATGGAAAAGAAGCAGATGGTCAGCAGCGTCTTGCCGCTTCTAAACCGTTGCGTCATCTTCGAAACGAACGAAATTTCGTATCACGGCCATCCAGTTCCCGTGAGCTCTGGCGGCGTCACCCGCAAATCGCTGAGCGTGTATTACTACACCGATGGACGCGATGATGTGGTGGCTGATAACCATAGCACCATTTATGTCAATACACAGGGAGCGGAAGGCAGTGCCAAGCTGCTGAAGAATGGCATAGCTCATTCGGCTCGGAAGCTGATCAAGAAACTCGGCGGCGACGGCAACTTCTAAGGCAAGTCAATTCACCTTGATTTCCAGCAACAAGTCTTGATGTCAGCATAACCGCAGGCGAGGATGGCTTTGTCCGTCCCGCCCTACCTGAGTATCGGCCTTGTCCACAAGATGGGGCGCCTCCAGCCACCCCATCTACCGTTGGCCACGTCGCGTGGCAGCAACTACGGATAGTTCATGTACAGCGCCGCAATGGCGCTGACGCTTCCGCTGGTGACGACCTGCCCCGCCTGGAAATACGTAGGGAGCCCCCAACCCAGCCGTGGCCGCCTGGCACGCGATCAGGACACACGCTAGTAGTGCGGGCCGCCCTGCCAGCGATCCCGGTCAGTATCGTTATCCCGGTGATCGCCCCGATCACGATCTCCGTGATCGTGATCTCGATCGTAATCAGATCGACCATCTCCGCCGTAATACCCACCGCCTCTGTGATCGCCATGATCGGGGGTAATGACGCACCCACCGAGCAGCGCCACGGAGGTGACGAGAAGCACAAGAATGGGCTTCATATGGCACTCCTGTTCAGCCTTTTCCTTTCTCGAGCATATGCATTGGACTACCGGCACGATGTAGGAGCGAGGACATTCCGCAGCAAGGCGTTCTCCTACAGCGAGAGACGGCGCGGCGCGAAACGATCGGAAGAAACGATAAAGGGAGAGGCCAGTGCAGACTGAATGATGGTCCCGCCGACAGGCAAAGGAACCAAACTAGCGCCCCGCAAAGCCAGCACTGGCCTAGAGGGGGTTCGTGGGGTGGGTTGAATTACCCCAGCATGTTACCCCACCCCAAACCGGCCTTCTAGATCCCCGGCGATACCTCGCCTTAGATCAGGCCAACCTTAGCGGCCACCTTAGTCGCCATCCACGTCCCCTGAATCCGTACCATCTCCTCCCCATTCGGAGCGGTCTTGGTCTCGAACCCTCGGGACGCCAGCGCCCTGGCACTCGGGGCCACGTTGGACATGTACGCCTCAACCAACGGCTTGAATGCTGCCATGCTGTTACCGAACACCTGTTGCTGAACGGCAGTCTGCAAGGCTCCCTTGTTCTCAGGCTGACGGCAGAACGCATAGAAGTTCTGGAGGTCACCTGAGGGGATGCCGAGGTGGTTCACAACAAAGTTGTCAGCCTGCCCTTGATAGGCATCCACAACGAACTGAGTCCGCTGCGCTGCTTCGGCTGGCTCCATTCCCGTGTCTAGGGCCACGCCTGCCACCACATCATCTATGGTCATGTCCCCGACAGCAGCGGCGATGCCAATCGAACCTGCCTTCTGCACGGTGGAGTCGGACATACCGCCCAGCGCACTATTCACGGCGTCAACCACATCAGCGGGCATCGCTCCGGGTTCAACTTGAGTTTCCTCTTCAGTGTCATCCTGAGGAGTCCCCTTGGATGCCAACTCGAAGCCATCTGTGGTCTCCACCAGGACGCCAGCCTTCACGAGCGTTCCAACCTGAGCGGACATACCATCGATCACGACCACACTATCCTCCGTGATCTTGCTGGCAGGGTTGCCAAAACTATTCTTGGCAGTGGACCGCCAGTCATCATCACCGTAGGGCGTGAGGTCGCTAGCAGAGACGGTGCCGTGTGTGGTCGTGGTCGTGGCACCACCACCAGCCCGGAAGGTGATTGATGTGGTCCCACCGACAACCTTAGTGCTGGAATTCTGGTGGGCCGGGGGTGGCGTCAGGGGAATGGTCGTAACGCTATTGCTCTCAGCTGTGCGTGAGCACGAGATTCGATGGATGCGCGAGCACGGTAATTGATGGTCGGCTGCGGCACCGTCCATCACCAATGTTGCGTGCCGTCGGGCAACGCTGATGGACGTGGCGATCTATCGCGGTGGACCGGATGCGGAGCAGCGGCACTGATGTAACAAGGGGCCCGGCGGGCCCCTTGTTACTGGATCAGAAGTCGTTATCTGCGAGATCGCCAAGGCCATCAGGATGCTCCTGCCGATCTTCGGCCAGCCACTGGGCCAAGGCCAATTGATAGTGAGCATGCAGACGGTCGCGCAGATCGTCGAGCAATTCGATCACAGCCCAGGCCTGCGCGGGCGTCCAGTTGGCATCAATGAGCAGGGGCAGCCCCTGGGCGATGCCGGATGGCTGGTGGAAGGTCATGGTGATGTCGTCGTTGTGTTGATGGACGTGGCGGCGATGGCCAACGGCGCCACTCACCGCCTGGCGCGGCGGTTCAGGGTTGCGCTGTAGGTTTCCAGATAGAGCTTCTCGTCGATCTGCGGTAGCTCCCGCTGCGCGGCCTGGGCCAGAAGCTCGCCCGCCAGGTTCATCAGGATGCGGTAATTGCCGGCGGCGTGCTCACACAGGGTCTGGCGCAATGGCATGGTCATCAGGGTGGCGTTGCCGGCGGCGGCCAGCAAGTGGTCCAGGCAGGCCTGCAGCTCGTCGATGCTCGCACTCTCCAGCGCCAGACGGCAGCGGATGCGGCTGCCCAGCGGGATCAGGTCCTCGCGGCTGAACTTCTCCGGCAGGCGAGCGTCGCCGGCAAGCACCACGCACAGCAGCAATTGCGAGTCGAAGCGTGCCTGTGCGAGCAGGCGCAGTTCCGAGAGGGCTGGCACCGCCATCTCCTGGGCTTCATCGATGAGCAGCACGCAGCGGCGGCGGCTGGCCTCCATGTGGGTGAGCCAGCGCTCGCGCAGCGCCTTGAAGCCGCCCCAGCGATTGTGGGGCTTGAGCGGTACGGTAAAGATGTCGCTGAGCTCGCGATAGAAGTCCGCCAGATTGCTCTGTGGGTGAGCGATCGAGCCGACCATCAGATCGGGGACGCGCATGAGGCGCTGATGGAGCAGGCGCAGCGTGACGCTCTTGCCGCAACCGGGGTCGCCATGCACCATGGCGAAGCCGCCTTCGCGGGCCATACCGTTCTCAATGCGCCAGCAGAAGTGATCGAGCTTGGGTGGCACGAACACGGCCTCGACGGGGATGTCCTGGGCGAAGGGGTTGAACTTCAGACCGTACAAGGCCAGCAGGTTGGGTTGATTCATAGCTTGGTGGGTGCGGGTGGGAGATAGGCCGGCGGCAGGCCGGTGGCGGCGTGTTCGGCGAGCAACTGACGCAGCAGCGGCGCAGTGCCAGCCTGCGCGGGTTCCTCGTTAGCAGGCGAGGCACCCTTGGCCGTGAGATGCGCGCGCCGTGCGTCGGCATTGGCAGACTTGTCCAGCGGGAACACGGCGGCCAGGATCGCGCCGATGCGCGCATCGATCAGGTCGACTTGGGAGAGATCCCAGCGCGCGTAGCTCAGGCAGACTTGCTCGAGGTGGCGGTAAGCGCCGGGGATCTCGAAGCGCACGCCGTCCAACGTGAAGGTGCCGTCGGTTCTGCGCTGGCGGCGATGCTGGCGGATACGGAAGGCCCGGCGCAAGGCCAGCGCCTCGGGACTGGGGCGCGAGACGTCGGCACAGGACAGGTAGCGCTGCAGAGGCGTCGCCTCGAGTTCGGCGTGTTCCTTGTGGTGGTATTCCTGCTCGACCCAGGCCTGCGTGGCGAGGTTCAATTGCTCCAGGGTGAGGTGCGACTCACCTTCGAGCATGGCCATCAGCCGGGACTCGAGCTGTCCCCAGAAGCGTTCCTGCTTGGCATTCTGGTATGGGCTGTAGGGCAAGGTAGTCTGGTGCAGGATGCCCAGACTGGCCAGCCCCTCGACGAACTCGTCGGCCATCATGGCTGCGCCGTTATCGGTCATGATGGCCCGCGGCAGCCCTCGCTTCATGATCGCCTGCGAGACGCCGTGCACCAGCGAGGCAGTGGTCTCGTCGAGGAACCACTGCAGGTGGCAGACCAGCCGCGAATGGTCGTCCATAATGCAGAGCAGCAGCGGCTTGTGCCACTGCCCATCGGGGGTGAGCACCTTGCGCGAACCATGGTGGAAGTCCAGGTGCCAGAGCGCGGCCACGTGGTCGACCTCGTAGCTACGCACCTCGCGTGCCTCGCGGCGAGCCGCAGCAGCGATGGCCCCATCCGTGCTCGAGCGCGGGGTTGGCTTGCGCACCAGACCCTGCGCCTTCAGATACCGGCACACCGTGGTGTAGGACGGCAGCGTGTCCGGGCCATCCTTGGTCGCGACGCGCAGGTTGTCGTAATGCAACTGCATGGTCCAGCCGGGGTGCTGACGGTACTGCTCGACCAGCGCTTCGATGATGGCTGGGCTCAGACTGACGAAGTGGCCGCAATCGTCGCGCAGTCGGTTCTTGAGTTGATCGACCGGATCCTGGACGTGACGGGCCCGGTAATACCAGCGTTCGATGGAAGACGCGCCGAACTGAACGTCGGCGCCGGTGATGGGGTGCCGCCAGACCTTGGCGGCCAGTGCCTGGAACGCTTGCTGCAATTCTCCTTTGGCAGGCGGCGAAGCCAGCAAAGGGCCAATGACCGAGAAGCGCAAGCGCGCCCATCGGTTGCGATGATCAATCGATAGTGACATGACTCTCCGTTGGGGGGATAACGGGAGCAGGCTACGGGCAGTGCGGGTGACCCGCCATCGACATGTTCTGCGGGAGATTCCCCTATCTGGCGCATCCCTCAGCCAGCGTGGTCAGGCCGGGCCCAGCAGCAGAAGCAACACCGCGGCCAGACGCTCGTCTTCGCTGTCGTGCTCGACCGATTGCAGCAGGCAGTCGGGATAGATGAACGGCTCGGGCGTTGGCGGGATGAGGCCACGCAGCCACCGACCGACGGGGGTCTTGGGGAAGGTCTCGGTCCACCACTGACGCCAGCGCTTGAGCGTGGCCCAACTGATCGCCGGCAGGCCGTCCAGGCAGGCGCCAGTGGCACGGCTCGATCGCAGTACCAGGACAATGGCCAGCCAGACACGCCGGCCGAGAAAGCGCACCGAATCGGGCGTCATGCGTTTGCGGCATCCGGCACAGCACAGGCTCAGGCGCGTATTGCAGTCCGGGTGTGCTGCCGGTGGGCATCCGCGCGGCTTACGCGGATAGTTGGCACTGTGCAGCACAGAGCCGCAATGGCAGCAGCCCCTGTCTCGCGCCACCTTCATCAAGTCTTCGTCGATCCGGCGCAACAGGGCAAAAAACGCTGGCGTTTGTAGCAAGGCATGGCACACTGCTGAGGTCTCCTTCATTGCTCGACACAATAAAGGCGACATCTTCCCTCAGGCGCGTGCATGCACGCTCCCTGAGGGAACCCCTCCAGCGTCCATCACCGTTCTTGCTCAAATCCCCACGCTTTCGGCATCACGAAAGCTGCTTATGCACATCAGCATCGGGAGAGGCTTGGTAAAACTCAGTCATTGTTAGTCCTTGTCATTGGCGCTTGCGCGCTAAGTGAATTTCAATAAATCAGCCGTTTTCTGGGGAGCATGTAGGGTAGGTACTCCCATGCGTAGATCGCGGCTGTTTGGGCGTTACGTGCGGCTGGGAATGGCATTCCCTGAGCGGGGCCGACCCACCCAGAATCCAGCCTTGTTGATTGCCATGCCCAAGGCTTCCATCTCGGGGACCGTGAGACATCTCCGGTCATCCCATGTCCCCACTCGGTGCTTGTCGAAAGCGGAGGTGGAGTTGAAGTAGAGGCGACACGTGGGGCATTGGTTACGGTCGCCGGTGAGGTGAAGTTTCATGTGAGTCAGATGAGCCCGTTCTCTCGGGCGGCAGTGATGCGATAGAACCCACCGCCGACCTCAACACGGTCCTCAGCAGCGGTCTTACCTTCCATGACGCGATAGCCGCGCTTGCGGAGTCCGGTGGGGCTGTAGGGGTCAACGGGTTTAACTGGAGGAGTGGCGAGCGGGGAGACTTCGGTGGGAACTCTGGGATGCGCTCCGGTGGTTTCGTAGGTGCCGTTGTCTAGCTTCCGCACCAGACCAAGCCGGATGAGCGTGGCAATGGTTGAGGTCACGTCTTTGACCCGGCATACGGTGTCGTCATTCATGCTGGTGGCAGCACCTCAGATAGGCGCGCGCTCAATTCCAGATCGACCAGACCGCCAATCAGTGAGAGCAGTCGCCCGTGATCGGAAGGCTTCTCAATGAAAAGCTCCAGCCTCATGCGGAGGTCATCGTGTGGGTCGTCCCCTTCGAGCATCCGCTTACGTTGCTTCCTCGTGCTGCCCTTAGCGTGCTGCATGACGGCCTCCTTGGAGCATTCGCTTGCCGTTTGCCCTGGCGACCAGATGACTCACATGGCGCTCAAAGAAACGGAGATAGCATTGGGGGATGAGTGTTTGATAGTTGGTCTTCATCTGTTCGAGGACGGCAAGCGTCCTGCCTGGATCGGCATCAATGGGATTTGTCATGGCTGGGGGATACTTGAGTTGAACCTAAGTGGGCTGACCGTGGCGCTCAGCTTCGCTTCGCTGGGCGACCAATCCATGAAGAGAAATCCATGAACATGGTCATACACGGCGAAGCCGTATCAGGGATGCACGTATGTGGATGTCCTCTTCCTTTTCCTCTTCTTGTTTCTGTTCTTGTTCTTGTTAGCTTTTGGGTCGCTAAGCGAAGGGAAAAGCGAGAAAAAACCTAGGAGAAACCTAGGGGTTTCATTTCGCTAGAAGTCTTCGGTCTTCTCGGTGGCCTTACGCGGTCTGCCGCCCTTGCCTCCGTTGGTGCTGCTGGCCTTCGACTTCGTGATTGCCTTCTCTCGTTCATCATCGAGATGCACTGCACGGCCATCGGGGAAGTACAGCCTGAGAACCTTCGCCCAGACATCGGGGGTGATGCTGCGTGCAACGCGGTGGGCCTCTAGGTCATCCTGAGAGGGAAGTGCTCCGTTGCGCCAGTAGAGGCTTTCGAGAAGGATCAAAGCACCCATCTCCTCGCCATTAAGCAGTAACGTCCGCTCGAACCATTTGGAGTTGACCCTGTAACTCAGGACACCCGAACACCGTTAAGTTGATGATGTTGCGGCGCGTCGGAACTCCCGAGGCGAACGATACTTCAACGCTTTATGCGGATGCCAGTCATTGTATTGCTCGAACGCGACCGTTAGCTGAGAGAGCGCGGTCGGCACGTCGGGCTTGTTCATGAACGCGATGTAATCGCGCTTCATGGTCTTGACGAAGGATTCGGCCATACCGTTGCTCTGCGGAGAACGCACCGGCGTGGTCAGTGGCTCCAGGCCCAGTTCCCGCGCGAAGCTGCGCGTACGATGGTCGATGTACGCCGAGCCGTTGTCCGAGAGCCATTCGATGGTTTGCTCGGTCTGCACGGCGCCAAAGCGCTGCTCGACGGCCGCCAGCATGACATCTCGAACAATATCCCCACTGTGCCCGCCGGTGGTCGCCGCCCAACTAATGGCTTCTCGGTCATGGCAATCGAGCGCAAAGGTGACGCGTAGCGGCGAACCATCGTCGCAACGGAATTCAAAGCCGTCTGAACACCAGCGGGTATTGCTACGGTCGACAGCGACCCGACCGTCATGGCGACGTGTATCGAGTCGTCGCCCAGGCCGGCGAAGCAGCAACTGGTGGTCGTGCATCACACGATAAACACGCTTTGCGTTCACGGGCGAGGCCCCGCTCAGCTCATGACTGCGCCGTAGCAAAGCCCAGACCCTTCGGTAGCCGTATGTCGGCAGGCCCGCAACCAGCTCATGGATTTCAGCCACCAGCGCCGTGTCGTCGTATTGGCGGGCGCGGCGGCCATCCCGCCATTCCGACGAACGGGCCTGTTTCGCTGCCACCGCAGAGCGCGCCACGCCAAGGACATCGCAGACCGTCTTCATTGGTCGTCCCCGGGCAGTAAGGGCGAGCGCGCAATCCAGTTTTTTGAGCGCCCGTACTCCACGGCTTCCTTCAGGATCTCGGCTTCCTGCGTTTTCTTTCCGAGTAGCCGCTGCAGTTCCCTGATCTCCTTCATCGCTGCAGCCAACTGCGAGGCCGGGACCACAGCTTCGCCAGCGCTCACAGCGGCCAGGCTTCCTTCCTGGTATTGCTTGCGCCATGCGAACACCTGATTGGGATTGAGCCCATGCCGTCGGGCAACCGCCGAAACCGTGGCACCCGGCTCCATCGTTTCCTGAACGATGGCGAGCTTTTCTTGGACTGAACGGCGCCGCCGCCGCTCAGGTTCGGTAAGAATTTCGATGCTTTCCACGATTTGCCTAGGCTTGAAACTAGTCACAAGACTACCTCTTATTGTAAGAGGTGCCGGGTGTCCTGAGATTCAAGGGGCCGCTCCACCATTCCCCGACATCAAGTTGCCGGAAGGGGAGTTTCATGTTGCCGCTCAGCCGTACAGAAGTTGATCGAAGGTGATGACCACAACATCATTCTGTGCTGCTGGGGTCGTCAGAACGATCCCGCTAGGGACAGCCGTAAGGGGCACTGAAGCGCCACCATTGATGGTCGCGGTGGGAGTGACAGCGGGGTTGTACTCAGGCAAGCCGAAGAACTTCTGCCCGGCTTTTGCTTTTTCGGTATGTACGCGTGTTGTCATGATTATGTTTGGAGTTCGGGGGGTTAGATGAGACGGTGGATAGCGAGAACTTCGGCAGTGAGTTCCGCTTCATCCATCGTTGAGATGTCTGCCGCGTAACGTTGCACGGCACGCCGCACGAGAACGCTGGTGCTAGGCTTGCGGCCTCTCTTCACGGTCAACGCGGGATTGTTTTGGACAGCGCGAAGCTGGCCCATAAGCTCCGCCTCAAAGCGCATCCGCAGGACCGTTGAAGTGGCCTGAGGGAGTCGTCGGGCGTAAGCGAGGTTGGATTCCGATGGCATAGTTGGTTTGCTTGGTGTTGGCTTAATTGCGGAAAAAAAGAGGTGGCCCTTAGGTGGCCGCTGAGGTGGGGCGAGGAACTGATTGCCTCAGACGCAGGCACGCCAGAAAAGCAACAAGCCCCAAGTCCTTTCGGAGCCTGGGGCCTGTAACCTCTAACAAGGAATGCTGCTCAGCACAGAGCCTCTCTGAACTGCCCTGAGCGTTACCCGAGTTGTTGTGGGAAGGTGACCTGTCACCGGAGCCCTCTACCAAAGCGTTCCGGCTGTTGCTTCCTTCCTACTGTGGGCCAGCGAGAGCCAACTCTTCTATATAGTGGGACCTTGATCCTACTGTGCAACCCCGACATTTGCCGGTCCTATTGTCCAGGTCCTAGTGTGGGGGGCCGAACTGGTTGATCCTATTATGGGTCCTAATGCGCAACCAAACTGGTTGGTCCTGTTATGCAAGGACGACTGGTTGATCCTAATGTAGGGGCTAATTGCCCTCACGCCGCCTCAGTGCCCAACATTCCAGCGGCCTTGAGTGCCCTTGAGATGGTCGGTCGGGTTGTCCCTAGGGTGTCCACTATCTGGCTGTAGGACATGCCCCGCTTCCGTAGGTCAATGATCTTCCGGTGCATGTCTGCGTCTGCCTTGCGCCCCCCGTAGCCGGGTCTGTCGGTTTCCCCAGCGGCATCCTTTGCCTTCCGCCTAGCGATACCCTGCTCAGCACGCTCACGGCGCACCTCGTAGTCCTCTCGGGCCTTCGCTGCTGCAAGCTCAATCATCAAGTCACGGATTGCCGCTTTGACCGCATCGTGTGCCCAGTCTGATCGCTGAGCCTGCGTAGCCTGGAGGACATCGTGAGTCATCGGGACGAACTTGGCGCAGATCAGAATGCACTTGCTCGCTAGGCGCTGCTTCAAGGTCTTCCAATCATCCTGAGTCAACCGGGTCAGGCGGTCGATACCTTCCACCAACAGGACATCGCCAGACCGTGACTCATCAATGAGGCGGTCTAGTTCGTTGCGGTCCAAGGAGGCTCCCGAGGCGTTCTCAACATAGAAGGTCGTGATACGTGCGCCCTGCTCTGTGGCGAACTTGGTCAGGCTCTCCCTTGCGCGGTCTGCATCTTGGTCCGCAGTGGACGCACGGAGATACGCTCGAATTGCCATGATGTGCCCCTCGGTAACGTTTAGGTGTGAGAATCGTAACTAGTAACGAATAGGCATGTCAACACCTAGTTACGTTACCGAATGGGCTGTGGTTCGCTGGATACGTTACCGTATGCCCAAACTTAACCAGCGTTTCCCCTTGGTCTAGCGCAGTGGTTCACCTGCACGTCCAACCAGAGACCCCCGAGGTGGAAGCCCGAGGTGTCACGCTGGAGGTTGAACCATGAGCCCCGCTTGCGTGGGGACACACGCTCAATGAATGCCTCCACGTTGCCGAGTCGGATGTAAGGAAGGTCGATGGTGATGCGGGACATTGCTGCTCCTCTGTGTTGAAGGGAGCAACCCAGCTAGCAAGAAAACTCCAGGGCGCAAAACGCTGCACGTGGGCAGGCAGTGCGCCACCCCTACGGGGGGAAACGCCCAAGTCCAAGTCGAGGGGGAGGCTTTCAGATTTTTGCGGTGTAGGATTTCAGGCGGTCTCTTTGCTCTGCCTTGCCGACAGAAACGCCTCATGAGCCCGATTGGCAATCTCGATACGGTCCCCAAGGTCTTGTAACTCGCTGATTACTCCTTCCGCGCCATCCCCTGCGAAGTGCTCAAGGTAGGCCATGAGAGTCTCAACGCCGATCCTTGCTAGCGTGAAGAGAACCTGCGGACGCGGCCTGTGCCACGCCAGTTCAGGAGTAAAGCCTTCTCCATCGTGGTGGAGGTGATACTCAATGAGGTCCTGCCACGAGCCATGGACATTGTGTGACGGTCCTCCGAACAGGCCGAGGTATGCCTCGCCCAGTCCAACAGCATCAGCACGTTGGTAGAGGTCCACGTCTTTCCAGGGCTTCGCTGCCTGCTTAGTGACCTCCTCCGGTTTAACCCCGGACTTATCGAAAGACTTTTGGATTGACCCGAGCATCCTCGCCTCAATCGGTAGCATTACCCCACTCCGACTAGCGATGTTGGTCTCAATTCGGTCCATGAGTTTTTTCTCATGCCGAAGGGAATCAATGACGTAGGCTTGGTACACCGCCTTGGAGTTGGTGCTGACCAAGTACTGAATATTAATCATGCACTCGATAGCGAGCCGCCCGAGTACAAAGGTAGTCTCTCGTCTGTGCTGACAGGTCTGGTCAAGCAAGGCGGACGCCAGCTTGTAGAACCTCACGAGAAGGCCGCCAAGAATGGCCTGATCCCGGTCCCATTTGCGAGTCTCACCGGGGAGAAGGCTTGCGGTCAAACAGGTCCAAGAGCCTTGCTCAATCATCAGGTCCACAGAGAGGCCCGTGAAATCTTCCTCATCGGTGAACTTGGCGAGTTCCTCCGGGGAGACCTCTACGCGCTTGATATCTGGAATCTCCTGGCCTTCGGCTTGCTCACTCACCCTTGCCCCCATTCACATGACCAACTTCCACTTGCTTGCCCCACCAAGCCCTATGCTCTTCTGGCGTTACCTCAGTGGACTCAAGCCAGCCCCTTCCGTTGCACCTTGGGCAATCCTGAGGCTGACCTGAGGGACTGGTGATGTGGCTCCGCCCTTCGCACTGACCACAAGGAAAAATAACAGCCATGATCCACCTCCTCAGATGGTCACTTTCCCGAGCCACTCGGACATGACGCGAAGCGTATAGCCTTTGCCATAGGTGGCCCCAATACCGTCAATCGCCCATCCACCTATTGCAAGGCGAATCTCGGGAGGACAGCCTACCTCCCGCAGACGGTCGGCCATCGTGTGGCGTAGCTCATGCGCGGTGTGGTTCATCTTCACGCCATCAACCTTCAGCGTCCGTATCCACTTCGCAATAGTGTTGGATGCGTGAGTGGCCTTTGTCTCTACGGCGGTGCCCGCCTTGTCCGCTGAGGTGTACCGGGGGAAGGCGAAACGCTGGCCCTTCCTTGCAGTCTCTTTGATTCGCTGAGCGGCCCATAAGGCATGACCCAAGAGCGGCACTGTACGCGCACTCACGTCATTCTTGAGGGACCGCCAAGGGTGCGGCTGAATGACAACGTGGGGAATCTCAGCATCAAGGTTGATGTCATCCAAGGCCAGCCCTGCTATCTCTGCTAGGCGTGCTCCCGTGTCCCCTAGGATGGCAGTCAACCACCGGACATCATCATCCTTGGTCTTGCACGCAGCGAAGAGTGTTTTGAGTTCTGGCTCGGTGAAGGGCTCCCGCTTCTTTGCATCCTTGCCATTCTCTGGGATCGGAATCCGGGTGAATGGGTTGGCCTTGGCAATTTCCTTCTCGCGCAACCACGTGCCGATAATGGCGCGGATCGTATTCATGTAGCGATTGACAGTGCCAGTCTTCACCCCACGGGCAATCTCAGCAGCAACGTACTTGTGCGCATCACTCCGTGAGAGGTCTTCAATCGGCTTGTCGCCTATGGCATCCGTGAGTGTCTTAAAGACAAGCCTTGCACCGTCTTCAAAGCGTTTGTCGTTCCGCTTCGGATGCACCTTCAGATACAACTCAAGGGCCTCACTGAGGACAGGCTTGATGGTGCCCGCGATGATCTGCGCTGCTTTGATTTCGACGGGGCTCAGGTACTCGCTACCGTCCGCATCGCTATACACCTCGTCATCGCCCTCCGCATATCGCTGGCGCTTCTCGTCCAGGCTTTCGCGGAAGAGGTCTATAGCGTCCTCATCGTCATCCGTTGGGGTTGCCGTGAGGCCCCACTTGCGCAGCAACTCAACGGCCTGCCCTTGGATGGTCTTAGGTGTCGCCTCGGGGTGGCCGCGCATCATCGCCCACTCCGCTTCAAGCTCGCGGTTTAGTTGCTCGATCTTCCGCTTTGCTACCAGCACATCACCAGTCTCAAGGCTGGCCTTCACCAGCTTGGCGGAATAGCGGTCCTGTAGGTCTTTCGGGATTGCTCGCTGGTAGTAGATGACACCACCACGGAGGAAGGCATGTTTGAGAGTCACGCGCAGAACACCGAGAGTCAGCTTCATGAGTAGTCTATCTCACAAGACTACCCCACCGAAACTACTCTAGGCTGGTGCTAAGCTGCTGCAATTCCTTGATTACCAAAGGAATTCATGGTGCCCAGGGGCGGAAACTTGGTCCCGCCGACAGGAATCGAACCTGTATCTAGCGCTTAGGAGGCGCTCGTTCTATCCATTGAACTACGGCGAGCGGACCGTCTGCCTGGGGCTCGCGCCGCATCGGGGCAGGCGAGCCAAAAGACGGGGCGCAGTATAGCAAACTCGGGCGCAGGATCGGCGGCAGCCGCTATGCTGGACATATGGAGAACACAACAGCGTTCCAGTGGGAATCCGCCGCGCACACGGATGTTGGGCTCGCGCGGGCGCGCAATGAGGACGCGTGGCTCGCCGCGCCCGGCCTCTGGGTAGTGGCCGATGGCATGGGCGGCCACGCGCATGGCGATTTCGCCAGCCGCTCGATCGTGGAGGCACTATCGACGCTATCGCTGCCCGGCGATCTCGATCAGGCCATCGCCGATACACGCGCAGCCATCCTCGGCGTCAATCAGTTGCTGATGGATGAAGCACGGCATGCGCGGGTACGCGTGATCGGCAGCACGGTGGTAGCGCTCGTCTCGCGCGGGCATCAATGCGCCTGTCTCTGGGCAGGCGACAGTCGGCTCTACCTGCTCCGCGACAACCATCTGCAACAGCTCACACGCGACCACAGTCACGTGGAGCAATTGCGCGCGCGTGGCCTTATCACCGCCGACGAAGCGAAACACCATCCCGCCCACAACGCGATCACACGCGCCGTGGGGGCGGCCGCCACGCTTGACCTGGAGACCCTCACGCTGGACGTCCGGGACGGCGACATGTTCCTGCTCTGCAGCGATGGCCTCTACAACGACGTCGACGATACGGACATCGCCACGGTACTGGCCTCCTGGGATTGCCGGCACGCGGCAGATGAACTGGTGAGACTGGCGCTGGCGCGCGGCGGTCAGGACAACGTCACAGTGGTGGTAATCCGGGCCAGCGAAGCTGACGGCAGCTCGGAATCGTACTTGTCGCCGGACACTACGGGCTGACCCGCCAGACCTGGCGCATCGCAAGCAGCGCACCAAATGCGCCTCAAATAGAAAGCCCGCCAACTGAGTGGCGGGCTTGGGTTGCGGACGGGCCCGGACCTCCTGGGTCTGCGTCGCCGGCAATTCCGGTCATTCCTGTGCCAAGCATGTTTCCCGTGATTCCGCCCATGACGCGGACGTCCATCCGGACCACCCGGACAGTCGAAGAAAACCTGGCAATGGCAACAATGACCGCAATGCCGGGGCCGAGTGGCAAGCCAACCTTGCCAAAGGCAGGATCAGCGGGACTTGTCGTCGTCCGCCCCGTACGAGCATCGATGCTCGCGCTCTGGAGTATAGGCAGCAAGGCCGGACATGCAAGCCATGTGCGCGATACATCCCGTTACCTTTTCGGACTTTTCGCACCGCAACAAAATATTCGGTGTTCTGCTATACTCCGCGCCGTGAGTTTCGCACTGTGAGTTCCGCAACTCGCCCGGCTTTCAACGCTGTGGCGTATCCGCTACCTCCCAAGCTCTGCTCCCTGCCTCTGTCATTTTCTCGGAAGTATCGCTGACAGGTGCCTGGCCAGAACGCACCACTCACCTGACGCTGCCTCGTCTCCGATCCTGAAGAACAGCCCGATTGTTAGCTGTTTGCCTGCCAGGGTTCCGGTTGGTTTCTCGATAACCAGTCGCCCCTGCCTGCCGCCGTTTTGCCAGCTGAGTCTGTCGAACGGCCCACCGATTGGCGCCGAAGCCTTTTTAAGACTTTGCACTGCGCCCACCCCTTCGCGCACATCTGCCAGGGGTGCCATGCATTTTTAAGACGTACGACATGACCCAGCACGATTTCCGTGCGGAGCAGCCTATTGCCTCCGCCACCGACGCATTCGCCACGCCCGCCGATGCCGCCAGCCCGCTCGACAAGCTCGACGCCATGCTGAACGCTGACGCCGCACCGGCCGTGGAGGCCTCGGAAAACGGCTTCGCAAAACTCGGCCTCGACGCCGCTATCCTGCGCGCACTGGCCGAAGCCAACTACAACACACCGACACCGGTGCAGGCGCAGGCCATCCCCGCCTTCCTGGCCGGCCGCGACCTGCTGGTTTCCAGCCAGACCGGCTCGGGCAAGACCGCCGCGTTCATGCTGCCCGCAATCCAGCGCATCAGCGAAAAGCCGGCCACGCATCGTCCGACCGAACCGGCCAAGCGCATGAAGGGCAAGCGCCCCCGTCCGTCTCCGGCCCAGCCGTCGCTGCTGGTGCTGACGCCGACGCGTGAACTGGCCCTGCAGGTAACCGAAGCCGCCGCCAAGTATGGCCGCCATCTGCGCCGTATCGTCTGCGCCAGCATCCTGGGCGGCATGCCCTACCCGAAGCAACTGGCCATGCTGGCCCGTATGCCGGACATCCTCGTGGCCACGCCGGGCCGCCTGCTCGACCATATCGAAGCCGGCCGCATTGACCTGTCCGCGCTGGAAATGCTGGTGTTCGACGAAGCCGACCGTATGCTCGACATGGGCTTCGCCGACGACATCGACGCCATCGTTGCCGCCACGCCGGCATCGCGCCAGACGCTGATGTTCTCGGCCACGCTCGACGCCCGCATCGCCCAACTGGCCTCGCGCCAGCTCCGCGACCCGCAGCGCATCGAAATCGCCGCCGCGCGCGCCGACCACAGCAACATCGAACAGCGCCTGCACTTCACCGACGACATGTCGCACAAGGAGCGCCTGCTCGACCACCTGCTGCGCGATGCATCGCTCAAGCAAGCCATCGTCTTCACCGCTACCAAGCGCGATGCCGATTCGCTGGCCGAGCGCCTGTCGGACACCGGCTTCTCCGCCGGCGCGCTGCATGGCGACATGACTCAGGGCGCGCGTAACCGCACGCTGACGGCCCTGCGCCGTGGCAACCTGCGCGTGCTGGTGGCCACCGACGTGGCCGCGCGCGGCATCGACGTGCCCGACATTACCCACGTGG
The DNA here is from genome assembly GCF_000196015.1 of Cupriavidus metallidurans CH34. NCBI lineage: Bacteria > Pseudomonadati > Pseudomonadota > Betaproteobacteria > Burkholderiales > Burkholderiaceae > Cupriavidus > Cupriavidus metallidurans. Next base: position 2,788,966 of record NC_007973.1, read on the forward strand.
TGAACTTCGACCTGCCCAAGCAGGCGGAAGACTACGTGCACCGCATTGGCCGTACCGGCCGTGCCGGTCGCTCGGGTGTGGCGATCAACCTCGTGAACCACGGTGACATGTTCCAGTGGCGCCGTATCGAGCGCTTCACGAACAACCGCATCGACGCCTCGGTGATCGAGGGCTTCGAACCGCGTCGCTCGCCGAAGCCGCGCTCGAACTTCGGCGGCAAGCCGGGCGGCCGCGACGGCTTCCGCGGCAACGGTGGCACCGGTGGCGGCTATCGCGGCAACAACGGCAGCGGTGGCTATCGCGGTAACCGCGAAGGTAGCGGCGACCGCAACTTCGGCGAGCGCCGATTCAGCAGCGACAACCGTGGTTTCGGCGATCGCGCCCCGCGTCCGTTCGGCGACGACAACCGTGGTGGCTTCGGCGATCGTGGTGAGCGTGGTTTCGGCGACCGTAGCAATGGCAATAGCAATGGCGGCTACCGTGGTCAAGGTCAAGGCCAGGGTCAAGGCCAAGCTCAGCAGCGCAGCTTTGGTGGCGAACGCAGCTTCGGCAACCGCGACTTCGCACAGCGCGATGGCAACCGTGACGCCACGCAACGTGACGGTAACCGCAGCTTTGGCGGCAACCGTGACGGCCAGCGCGACGGCAACCGTAGCTTTGGCGATCGCAGCTTCGGCGACCGCAAGTTCGGTGACCGCGGTGGCGATCGCGGCGGCTTCGGCGGCCAGCGCAACAGCCGCTCGCGTTACGAGCGATAAATAAAAAAGGCACCTTCGGGTGCCTTTTTTTATGCCGCCGGCTTGCGTGCGACGAGCGCGAGCCGCTGATACCCCCTCACACCGCGCACGTCCTGAACCCGACGAACGACACATCGTCCTCGGGCAACAGCGCGGTTCGCGCACGCGTATGGCGCAGTCGCGCAGGGCTCGCAAACGACACACCTCGCACCACCTGATGGGTGCCGAAGCGGCCGACGATCTCGCCGTCCGTCGGCTCCGCGCTGAAGCCCAGATAGGGCTCGTATGGCGTGGCGGTCCATTCGCGCAGCGCGCCCCACTGGAGTCCGCGATTCTGCGTGGCCGCCAGTTCCCATTCGATTTCCTGCGGCAGGCGGCGACCCGCCCACACGCACCATGCCTGCGCCTCGAACAGGGTTACGTGCCGCACCGGCTCATCAGGGTTGAGTGTGCGCTCGGCTCCGAAGCGCGATACCACCCAGCTTCGCGTCACGGCATGGCGAGACCAGTAGCGCGGCGCGGACCGCTCCTGCATCATCAGCCACTGGCGGCCCGCCGCGGACCAGTACGCAGGATGCTCATAGCCGCCGTCCTCGACGAACTCGAGGTATTGCGCGTTGGAGACCAGTGCCGCATCCATCTCGAACGCCGGCACATAGACCTTCTGGGGCGGCAGTTCATCGGGCCATGCGAAACCATCTGCATCGCTCCAGCCTTGCGTGAAGTTTCCGCCCGGAAAATGCAGCGCGTCGTTGTGAGAGACCGATGCCGCCAGGCCCACGGATGCCGGCTCAGCCGGCGCTACGCCCAATGATTGCAACAATGCCGCGATGGTCTCCCCCTGCACATCCTCGTGGTACAGCGCGCGGCGGAACGGGTACAGCGTTGCATCATCGTCGTTGGCCAGCAGCGCGATGCGGCGCAGCAATCCATCCAGCACTTGGGCCGCGTACTGCTTGACGCGCGATACATCTGGCAGCGCGATTTCCCAGCGCTCGTCAGGACCAATGCGCTCGGGATCGAACCATTCATCAGCACCATCAAGCAAGGATGGCTCGCTGGCTACCGGCAGGCGGATACCGCCCTGCTCCAGATGGCGCACACCGCGCAGACACCACCACTCGGCGTGCCAGGCGACGTGGCCCAGCGTCCACAGCGGCGGGTTGCAATCGTACTGGCGCGGGACGGTCCAGCCACGGCGTGTCTGACCGAACGCACCCAGCCACGCCAGCGTGCGGTTGCGCGATTCCACGAGTGCCTGCGCCAGCCCCTCGCGCGGCAGACGCCGCGCATCGGGCCACGCCGCCTTGCCGCCGGTAAAGTGGAGATCGGGAAGCATGGAGAAGCCGCTCATCGCAAGGTCCGTGACTGAGGGTGAAAGAAAAGCCGGACACGCCGGCTGCGCGCATTATGACACCGGCGAGCCGGTGCCATTTCCCGCGCGCCCTATCCCCCTGCCGGCGCCGCGGCTTCTCCGCTGGCGCTCAGCCGCGCGCGTGGAAAACGGCGAACCAGCCGCGTGGGTCGGTCCAGCTTACGGGGTCGGTGAAACCAGCCGACTCCAGCAGGATCGCGAAATCCTCGGGCCGATATTTGTGCGAGTCCTCGGTATGGATCCGCTCCCCTTTGGCAAAGTTGCGTTCACCATCAGGCCAGCGAACCGTCACCGCGCGCTCGGCCTCAAGGTGCATCTGGATGCGGGATGCCTGCTGATCGAACGATGCCACGTGGCGCCAGTCCTCGAGCGCGAAGTCGCTGCCCAGGATCCGGTTCACATTGCGCAGCACATTGCGATTGAACGCGGCCGTGACACCAAGGGCATCGTCATAGGCCGCGACCAGCGTATCAGCGTCCTTGTAGAGGTCCACGCCAATCAGCACACCATCGCCATGGCCCGTCACCGCGCGCAGCCGCTGCAGTAGCGCCAGCGCGTCGATCGGTGTGAAATTGCCGATGCTGGAACCCGGGTAGAACAGCAACCGGCGGCCCCGCCTGACGTTGGGTGGCAGGTCCAGTGGCCCGCACAGGTCCGTGCCCAGACCGAGCATCGGAATATGCGGATGCTGTTGCTGCAACCCGGACAGGGTGCCACGCAGGAAATCCACCGAGATATCGAGCGCAACGTACTGGGCCGGTTGCAGGCTCGGGAAAAGCCGGGCGGCCTTCTCGCAGTTGCCGGCGCCGAGGTCGATCAGCACGCAACCGCTGCCGGCACGCGCCGCGATCGCCGGGGCGACGCTGGCGAAGATCGACGCCTCGGTGCGCGTCGGGTAGTACTCCGGCAAGTCGGTGATGGCCTCGAACAGGCGCGAGCCGAGCACATCGTAGAAGAACTTCGGGCTGATACCCGCCTGCGACCGGAGCAATCCGGCGACGATCTCGGCGCGCAGCGCGTCACTGTTCTCGTGATATTGCTGAATGAACTCCGGCCTGAGCGCGGCATGGGCGCCGTTCGCCACGACCAGGCGTGGCGTCGGGTCCTGCGCGTGTTCGGGAGCGGAATGGTGGTTGGCGTGGTGGAGAGACTGAGGCTGGGGGCGAGACGGGTTCAGTGGTGTCGTAACAGCCGGCATGACGTTTCCTTATTGTCGATGGGCACTACGTGAATCCCTCAAAGACCGCATGGCACGACGGGCACACGGTTGGCGTGGGGTGCGCTCCTGTCGTGTCTGGCGCACACCGACCGACCGCCAATCCAACAAGCATAGGCGCATATGCATATGCGTGCGTCATGCATTGCATGGCCCGGCAGCCCCGCTTTTTGCCTACACACCTTGTCCATACATTCAGACACATTGTCGGTGACGCAACATTTTTCCCGCAGCTTCGGTATAATCGCGCCCAACGCAAAACGCCGGAGCATCCGGTGTCAGCGTCCCTTCCAAAGGGAAGTTAAAGGGGAGTAGCTTGGGGGCCCATGCCCTTAGCACAATCGTCATTCCGAGGCGCTGACCCGTCTCCGGTTGTGCTGACCCTGGTGCGCATACCGTACCAGCGTGTCGAGCAAGACCTTTGCAACCTGGTGTTACGGTTTGCAAAGGCAGTCCCGCCCTTGTCGGCAACTTCCGTCGCTCCGTAATCCCAGGTGTCAAAAAAACTTGCTGGCCCGACCGGCCCGCAGCAATTTGCACTTGAGGAGCCTACATGGAGTGGTTTACCGATCTGTTCACGATGCAGTTCCTGACAGCGCTGCTGTCGATCGTCGTCATCGACCTGGTACTCGCCGGCGACAACGCCATCGTGATCGCCCTGGCGGCGCGTAACCTGCCGCCGCACCTGCAAAAGAAAGCCATCGTCTGGGGCACCATCGGTGCCGTGGTCGTGCGTTCGGCGATGACCATCGGCGTGGTCTGGCTGCTGAAGATCCCCGGCCTGCTGCTGGTGGGTGGCCTGGCGCTGGTCTGGATTGCCTACAAGCTCCTGGCGGCCGAGGAAGACGGTGACGAGCACGGCAGCGGAGCCAGCACGCTGGTGGGCGCGATGAAGACGATCATCATCGCCGACGCGGTCATGGGCGTGGACAATGTGCTGGCCGTCGCCGGCGCCGCGCACGGCAGCTTCCTGCTGGTGGTGCTGGGTCTGCTGATCAGTATTCCGATCGTGGTCTGGGGCTCGAGCCTGGTGCTCAAGCTGATGGCACGCTTCCCGTCCATCATCTACGTGGGTGCCGGCGTGCTGGCCTTCACGGCTGTGAAGATGATCCTGGGCGAGCCGATCACCAAGCCGTTCTTCGAGGCGCAACCCATCATCAAGTGGGCGCTGTACCTGGTGATCGTCGGCGGCGTGCTGGGCGCCGGCTACCTGACGCAGAAGCGCCGGGAGCCGTCCACCCAAGCCAACTGACACCCCGCGTCTGACGCAGAAAGCCGCCTTCGTGCGGCTTTCTGCTTTCAGGCTAAAATCCCCGCTTGCGGCCCGCACGCCGACGTCACTTCCCACTTCCTGTTCCGATGAAACAGTACCTCGACTTCATGCGCCATGTGTACGAGCATGGCACCGAAAAGTCCGACCGCACCGGCACCGGTACGCGCTCGGTCTTCGGCTACCAGATGCGCTTCGACCTGAACGAGGGCTTTCCCGTCGTCACCACGAAAAAGCTGCACCTGAAGTCGATCATCCATGAACTGCTGTGGTTCCTGCAGGGCTCGACCAACATCAAGTACCTGAAGGACAACGGCGTCACCATCTGGGACGAATGGGCCGATGCCAACGGCGAACTGGGCCCGATCTACGGCTACCAGTGGCGCGCATGGCCGACACCGGACGGTCGCCATATCGACCAGATCACCGAGGTCGTGCAGCAGATCCGCGACAACCCCGATTCGCGCCGGCTGATTGTGTCGGCCTGGAACGTGGGCGAGATCCCGCAGATGAAGCTGCCGCCCTGCCACGCGTTCTTCCAGTTCTACGTGGCCGATGGCAAGCTGTCCTGCCAGCTCTACCAGCGCAGCGCCGACATTTTCCTCGGCGTGCCGTTCAACATCGCCAGCTACGCGCTGCTGACGCACATGATCGCGCAGCAATGCGACCTGGGCGTGGGCGATTTCGTGTGGACCGGTGGCGACTGCCACATCTACAGCAACCACTTCGAGCAGGTGGAGACGCAGCTTTCGCGCGAGCCGATGAAGCTGCCAACGCTGCGAATCAAGCATCGTCCCGACAGCATCTTCGACTACAAGTACGACGATTTCGAGCTGGTCGGCTATGAGTCGCACCCCGCGATCAAGGCGCCGGTGGCCGTATGACGCTGCTGACACTGATCGTCGCGCGCGCGCGCAACGGCGTGATCGGCCGTAACAACACCTTGCCGTGGCGCCTGCCGGAAGACTTGCAGCATTTCAAGCGCACGACCATGGGCGCGCCGATCATCATGGGTCGCAAGACCTGGGATTCGATCGGCCGGCCGCTGCCGGGGCGCCGCAATATCGTGGTGACCCGCAACCGCGACCTGCATATCGAGGGCGCCGATGTGGTGGGATCGATCGAGGATGCGCAACGGCTGTGCATAGGTGCGGAACAGGTATTCCTGATCGGCGGCGCACAACTCTATGCGGAGGCACTGCCGAGCGCCGATCGCCTGATCGTCACGGAAATCGACGCGGATGTGGAAGGCGATGCGTTCTTCCCGGCCGTGGACCGCACGACATGGGTCGAGACCGCGCGTGAGCTCCACCATTCGGAAACGAATGGCTTCGACTATGCGTTCGTGACGTACGAACGGCCGGCTTCCGGGGAAGAATAAAAAAGGGCGGCGCAAACGGGTTCACCCGCTTGCGCCGCCCTTCGTCGTCCCTGATCGGCCCTTGTCGTCTCTCCCGTTTGGAAGAGACGCACAAACCATCAGTTCCCGGCGATCGTCATCTGCTCGATCAGGATCGAGCCAGTCTCCTTGGTGCCACGCACCAGCGCATCGGCACCAACAGCAACGATCTGGCGCAGCATCTCGACCATGTTGCCGGCAATCGTGATTTCCTCCACCGGATACTGGATCACGCCGTTTTCGACCCAGTAGCCCGAGGCGCCGCGCGAATAGTCGCCGGTAACGTAGTTCACGCCCTGCCCCATCAGCTCGGTCACCAGCAGACCGGTGCCCATCTTCTTCAGCATCCCGACGAAATCGTCGCCCGCTTGCGTCTGCGAGCTGGTCAGCGTGAGGTTGTGCGAGCCGCCCGCGTTGCCGGTAGTCTTCATGCCGAGCTTGCGTGCCGAGTACGTCGACAGGAAGTAGCCCTGCACCACGCCGTCGCGCACCACGTCGCGTTCGTGCGTGCGCACGCCCTCTTCGTCGAACGGCGCGCTGCCCATCGCGCCCGGCACGTGCGGCCGTTCGTAAACCTGGATGTGCGGCGCGAAAACTTCCTTGCCCAGCGTGTCATACAGGAACGTCGACTTGCGATACAGCGCGCCACCCGACACCGCCTGCACGAACGCGCCTAGCAGGCCAGCAGCCAGTGGCGCCTCGAACAGCACCGGGCACTTGCGCGTGGACAGCTTGCGGGCGTTCAGGCGGGCCAGCGCGCGCTCCGCCGCATAGCGGCCAATCGCTTCCGGCTCAGCCAGCGCTCCGGGAGCGCGCTTCGACGAATACCAGTCATCCCGCTGCATGCCGCCGCCTGAACCGGCGATTGGCGCACACGAGATGAAGTGGCGAGAGTAGGGATAGCCGCCCGAGAAGCCGCGCGACGTGGCCAGCACGAACTGCGAGTGCTGGGCCGACACGCTAGCGCCGTCGCTGTTGCGAATCTTCGGCGAGACGGCGAAAGCCGCCGCTTCGGCGCGGCGGGCAATGTCGATCGCGCCTTCGGCATCGATGGTCCACGGGTGGAACAGGTCCAGATCCTGGGGGTCGCGCTCCAGCAACTCTTCCTCGGCCAGGCCGGCGCAGTCATCCTCGGCCGTGAAACGGGCGATGTTGTATGCGGCTTCGGCCGTGGCACGCAGCGCGGCGGCCGAAAAATCTGACGTGCTGGCATTGCCGCGACGCTTGCCGATCATCACCGTCACACCCACCACCTTGTCGCGATTCTGCTCGATGGTTTCCACCTCGCCCTTGCGCACCGACACCGACAGGCCACTGCCCTCGGAAATCTCGGTGGCGGCATCCGTCGCGCCGAGCTCGCGTGCCACACGCAGCACATCGGCCGCCATGGCCTTGAGCTGGTCCTGGGTGTAGGTGAAATGCGCGGTCTGTTCAGCGGTCTGGCTCATATGGGCGGGCGTGATCAAAAGTCCAAACGGGAATCATAGCAAGATAAAATGCCGCCCATGACGCGAAATACCCGTAACAATCCCAATGGCCGATTCCCGGGCGCCTTTGCCCCGGAGGATGAGGACGACCTGCCCAAGAGCAAGTCCCAGCGCAAGCGCGATATGACGGCGCTACAGGACATCGGCGCCGAGCTGGAGTCCCTGCCCAAGGACAGGCTCGCGCGCGTGCCCATGCCCGAGGCGCTGGCCGACGCGATCCACGCGGCCCGCAAGATCACCAGCCACGAAGGCAAGCGCCGCCAGATGCAGTTTGTCGGCAAGGTCATGCGTGGCCTGGACGACGACGAAATTGCCACCATCCGGGCGGCTCTGGAAGGCTTCAAGGGCACCAGCAAGGCCGAAACGGCCCGGATGCACCTGATCGAGCGCTGGCGCGAGTTGCTGCTGGCCGACGACGACGCGCTGACCAAGTTCCTTGGCGAGCACCCAAGCGTGGACGTGCAATCGGTACGCAACATCATCCGCAATGCCCGCAAGGAAAAGGAACTGGCCAAGCCGCCGAAGTACTTCCGCGAGTTGTTCCAGGCCATCAAGACCGCACTGGAAGCGAAGGACGCCGACGCGGCCCCAGACAACGCACCGGAGCCCGAAGCATGAACCCGCAGACCCCACCGACATCGCCCGTCGCCCGCAAGAGCCCAGACGAGCTGGTGGTCGGCTTTGTGTCGATTTCCGACCGGGCATCGTCCGGCACGTACCAGGACGAAGGCATCCCCGCGCTGCGCGACTGGTTCGGCAAGACGCTGACCACGCCGTGGCAGTCTGTGGAACGGTTGATCCCCGATGAGCAGGCGCAGATTTCGCGCACGCTGATCGAGCTGGTGGATGTGGCTGGCTGTGACCTGGTGCTGACCACCGGCGGCACCGGCCCAGCCCGCCGCGACGTGACGCCGGAAGCCACGCTGGCCGTCGGCACCAAGGAAATGCCGGGTTTTGGCGAGCAGATGCGCCAGGTCAGCCTGCATTTCGTGCCAACCGCGATTCTGTCGCGCCAGGTGGCCGTGATCCGCGAAACGCCGAGCCGCGCCGCGCTGATCGTGAACCTGCCCGGCCAGCCGCGCGCCATCCGCGAGACGCTGGAAGGCCTGCGCGATGCCGATGGCAAGTCGATCGTTCAGGGGGTGTTCGCGGCCATGCCGTATTGCATCGACCTGATCGGCGGGCCGTACATCGAGACCGACGAAGCGGTGGTCAAGGCCTGGCGGCCGAAGAACGCCGTGCGGGCGAAGCCGGCATCGGCTTGAGGTCTGAGGTTTGACGTTTGAGGTTTGACGTTTTCTCCCCACACCCGCCCGGCGGGAGCGGGGAGAAGACTGAAAGGTTCACTTCAAACCCAGGTACAGCCCGATCGGCACGAATACCACCGCCGCGATATTGCCAAGCAGCACGATCGACGCCACCTGATCCGGCTCCTGCCGGAAGTGGTCGGCCACCAGGAAGTTCAGCACTGCCGGCGGCAGCGCCGCGAAGACGAACAGCAGCCCGCGTTGCAGGTCGGTCATCGGCACCCACCAGGCCAGTCCCAGCGCCACGACGATCCCCGCCAGCGGGCAAACCGCTGCGCCCAGCACCCCCATCCCCCAGTTGCGCAGACTGACGTCCTTCATGCGCACGCCGAGCGCGAACAGCATCAGCGGCACGGTGGCATCGCCCAGCAGCTTGATGGACTCGTAGACCGGCTCGGGCAAGGTGAAATAGGGCTTCGCCAGCGACAACGCCACACCGGCCACCGTGGCCAGCACCATCGGGTTGCGCGCGATCTGCGCCATCGATGCTTGCCGGTTGACGATCTTCATGCCGACCGTGAAATGCATCAGGTTCGATGCCGCGAACAGCGCCACGGCCGGCGCCAGGCCTGCCGGACCGAATGCGAACACCGACAGCGGCAGGCCCATGTTGCCGCAGTTGTTGAACATCATCGGCGGCACGAATGTGCGGGGATTGGCCCCGATCATCCGGGCCACGAGCCAGGCCAGCACCCCCGAGCCGATCACCACGGCCACCGCACAGGCCAGCAGGACAAGCTGGTCCGCCAGCACGAAGTCCTTGCTGATGAACGCCGACACCACAAGTAACGGTGCAATCACTTCCAGCGTCGCCCGATTGATGCCGGTCATGTCCGGATGGGCACGGCGTCCGTAGAGCCAGCCAATCAGGATGATCAGGATGACCGGGGTGATGATCGAGACGATGCGCGTGAACATGGGCGGGGGCGACAGGGTGGCGCGGTGGAGGCCGCGCACCGGCCCGCCGCGTGGAGGTACTGCTCTTGAACGGTCAGGCTGCTGGTGCCTGGGGTGCCTCGGGCGCCTCGGGCGTGGCGGAAGCCGACGTCTTGATGAAATGCTGGCGGTAGTAGCGCAGTTCTTCCACCGATTCCAGGATGTCCGCCAGGGCCGTGTGAAGCTGGCGCTTGGTGAAACCCTTGTGGATCGCCGGCTCCCAGCGCTTGCAGAGTTCCTTGAGCGTCGAGACGTCCAGGTTGCGGTAGTGGAAGAACGACTCGAGCTTGGGCATGTAGCGCGCCATGAAGCGGCGGTCCTGGCAGATCGAATTACCGCACATCGGCGACTTGTTGGCCGGCACCCAGCGCTTCAGGAACGCCAGCAACTCGGCCTCGGCCTGGGCTTCGGTCAGCGTGGACGCCTTGACCTTTTCGATCAGGCCCGAGCGGCCGTGGGTACCCTTGTTCCAGTTGTCCATCGCGTCCAGCACGGCATCCGGCTGATGGATCACCAGCACGGGCCCTTCGGCCAGGATATTGAGTTCGGAGTCAGTGACCACTACCGCCACTTCGATAATCCGGTCGGTGTCCGGCTGCAGGCCGGTCATTTCCATGTCCAACCAGACGAGGTTGTTTTCACTTTTGACGGAGGATGCGGAAGGGCTTGTCATTCTGGCGGTACGGCTCGATATGGAGGTCGGATAAGAGCGCCCGACGAGTTACCCAAGGGTACGGCGGGCGAACAATTTATAATTCTCGCATATCCGCCCCGATGGCCAGGTATGCATGCCTTCCGCCGCGCCATCGTCAACAAGGCCCACAGATGTTCACGCTGATCTTTCTTGCCGCACTGGTTGTCATGGTGCTGACCAAACTCTGGCTGGCCAGCCGCCAGATTCGCCATGTGGGCCGTCATCGCGGCGCCGTGCCGGAGCGCTTTGCCGACACCATCACATTGTCCGCCCACCAGAAGGCGGCGGACTACACCATCGCACGCACGCGGCTGTCGATGCTCGAGGTGCTGGCCGGCGCGGCCGTCCTGATCGGCTTCACGCTCCTGGGCGGCCTGCACGCGCTGAACCAGCTCTGGCTGCACGTATTCGGCGGCGGTGGCTACTTCTATGGCGTCGCGCTGATCGCCAGCGTGGTGCTGATTGGCGGGCTGATTGACCTGCCCTTCTCGCTCTACGGCCAGTTCGTGATCGAAGAGCGCTTCGGCTTCAACAAGATGACGTTCGGACTTTGGCTGGCGGACCTGCTCAAGATGGCCGTGGTGGCCTGCGTGCTGGGCCTGCCGCTGCTGCTGGCCGTGCTGTGGCTGATGGACCAGGCCGGCACGTACTGGTGGGTCTGGACCTGGCTGCTGTGGATAGCGTTCAGCCTGCTGCTGCAGGTGATCTTCCCTACCTTCATCGCCCCGCTGTTCAACAAGTTCGAACCGCTCAACGACGAAACCCTGCGCGAGCGCATCGAGGCGCTGCTACGCAAGTGCGGCTTTGCCAGCAAGGGCCTGTTCGTGATGGATGGCAGCCGGCGCAGCGCCCATGGCAACGCTTATTTCACAGGCTTTGGCGCATCGAAGCGCATCGTGTTCTTCGACACCCTGCTGTCGCGGCTGGATGGCGAGGAAGTGGAAGCGGTGCTGGCGCACGAACTGGGCCACTTCAAGCGTCGGCACGTGGCCAAGATGATGATCGTGACTTTCGCGCTGTCGCTGGTGTTCCTGGCCCTGCTCGGCTGGCTGGCCACGCGCGAGTGGTTCTTCACCGGGCTGGGCGTGCTGCCGAACTTCGGCAACAGCAACCACGCGCTGGCGCTGGTGCTGTTCTTCCTGACGCTGCCGGTGTTCACGTTCTTCCTGGGCCCCCTGGCCAGCGTATCGTCCCGCAAACATGAGTTCGAGGCCGACGAATTCGCCGCGCACCAGACCAATGCTGGCCATCTGGTCTCGGCGCTGGTCAAGCTGTACAAGGACAACGCCTCGACGCTGACCCCCGACCCGCTCTACAGCGCGTTCTACTACTCGCATCCGCCCGCAGCCCAGCGGATCGACCGCCTGCTGGCGCACGCATGACCCGCAGCGCGCGCCATCACAACGCCGGGAAAGGCACCGGCAAGAACGACTCGAGCGAATCGGCACTGATTGTCGCGGCACACGGCCGGCACTATGTCGTGGAACGCGCGGACGGCACGCACCTGCACGCGTTTCCGCGCGGCAAGAAGAGCGACGCCGCCGTGGGTGACCATGTACGCGTGGAACTGGCCTCGGTCGATCAGGGTGTAATCACTGCGATCGATCCGCGCAAGAACCTGCTGCACCGCTCCGACCAGTTCAAGTCGAAGCTGCTGGCTGCCAATATCGACCAGGTCATCATCGTCCTGGCTACGGAGCCCAGCTTCTCCGAAGACCTGCTGGGCCGCGCCCTGGTATCGGCCGAAGCGCTGGAAATCCGGCCGCTGGTGATCCTGAACAAGACCGACCTGACCGCGCGGCTCGATGACGCGCGGCGGCGGCTGAAGCTCTACGAGGACCTGGGCTACGAGACGCTGGAGCTATCCGTGCACGGGCGCCCGGATGAGGCGCTCGCCGCGCTCAAGCCGCGCACGGCGGGCGTCTCCAGCATCATGATCGGCCAGTCCGGCATGGGCAAGTCGTCGCTGCTGAACCTGCTGATTCCGGGTGTGGAAGCGCAGACTCGCGAGATCTCCGCGAAGCTCGACTCGGGCAAGCACACCACCACGTTCACGCGCCTGTACCACCTGCCCGAGGAATGGGCAGTGATCGACGGCCGTCCGGGCTATCTGATCGACTCGCCAGGCTTTCAGGAGTTCGGTCTGCACCACCTGAGCGAAGGAATGCTGGAACGGGCCTTTCCGGAGTTCCGGCCAAGGCTGACCGAATGCCGGTTCTACAACTGCCATCACATCAACGAGCCGGGCTGCGGGGTGCTGCAGGCCATCGACGACGGCGCGATTTCCACGCGCCGGCATCAGCTCTACACGCAGTTGCTGCACGAGTCACGCCAGCAGAAGCCGTGGTAAGGTAAGCGCACCTGCCCGTTCGCTTCGCGCCATCATGAAACTGCTGCTGAGGACGCCATCGCTGGTCCACGCCGCGCACTGCGAAAACGTGCTGCGCGCGGCTGGCATCCAGGCCGAGGTCCGCAACACATGGCTGGCAGGCGCGGCGGGGGATATCCCACTGCAGGAAAGCGCACCCCAGGTTTGGATTCTCGATGACTCTACCGAAGCCGATGCCTGGGCGGTGCTGAATGCCGCCGCAAACCCGAGACCGGGTCCGCACTGGCAGTGCCGGCACTGCGGAGAATGGCACGAGGCGCAGTTCGCGGCGTGCTGGCGCTGTGGGCAGCCACAGGATCAGGCCGCCGGATAGACCAGCCATTGGCCGCCGGGAGAAAGAAAAAAGCGCCAACGATGTGGCGCTTTTTTCTTTGCGGGCATTGCGATAGTTGCGAGAATCGTTGCGGGCTCAACCCACCCACAACGCCAGCGAGATCATCGCCAGCAGAATCATCCAGAGGACCACGGCACGCCAGACCAGACCAACTGCCGATTGCAGCGTGCGAACACCTGGATCGCTGCCGAATTCGGGCGGCACGGGGTCCGAACCATCGTCCATGCCGGGAGCATAGTCGACGCCCGCCACGCTCATGCGCAGTATCACACTCGAATCGTCCTCGGCCAGCGGCGCGCCGAGCCGGACGCCGAGGGCCCCACCACCACTGGCAAGCAGGATGCCGTTGACCGCGTCGTTCCATTTGCGCGCGTGGTTGCGCCACGCGTAGACCGCATCCTCGAAGTTGCCGACGATCGCAAACCCGATCGAGGTCAGGCGCGACGGGACCCAATCGAGCACGTAGAACGCCTGCGCGGCGAAACAACCCAAGGCCGGACTGCGTTCGTTGGACGGGCTGTTCCACTGCCGGCTCAGATACTCGGCGGTGCGATAGAGGATCACGCCACCCGGGCCGATCGGCACCAGGAACCAGAAGAACACGCCGAAGACATGGCGATGCACGGCGACGATCGCCGCTTCAAGCGTATGGCGCACGATCTCGCTGACCGGCATTTCGACGGTATCGAGCCCGGTCCACTCGTGCAGGATCGTCCTCGCGGTATGTAGGTCGTCGCGGTTGAGCGCCTCGTGGATGTCGGTGAAGTAGTGGCTGAACTGCCGGAATCCGAGGGTCAGGTACAGCAGCAGCACATTCCAGACCAGCGTCAGCGCGATGCTGATCGAAGACAGCAGATAGTGGACGATCACTACCGCCAGCGTCAGCGGCAACACCACGGTCAGCCAGGCCAGCGCGGCGTCGCGCGGGCGTCCGGTATCGAATGCGTGCTCGGCCCGGTCGCCCAGCACGCGCACGATATCGAAAATCGGATTGTTCCGACCCAAGGCGCGGAACTGTTCGGCAATCAGCGCCAGAAGAATGGAAACGAAAGTCATCGGGTGACGATTAATCGGTGTGCGGCGAAGTGCCGCGGCGGTCCCTTGGCGGTATAGCCAGACGATAGCATAGCGCCCCGGTGGCTTTGCAATACTCGTGTAAGCACTGGTAAGCAAAAAGCTAAAAGCGGTAAAAATACAAAACGCCCGCCGAAGCGGGCGTCAATGCCACGAGGTAGGAAACGGATGAGCCGGTCAGGACAGATCGAAGACCAGCACCTCGGCCCCGCTGCCTTGCGACAGGTTCACGGTTTCCACGTCTTCCAGCTTCGCAGCGTCGCCAGCCTCGAGCACCTGGCCGTTCACGCTGATACGCCCACGTGCCACGTGGACATAGGCGCGACGGCCCGGCGCCAACGACAGCGTGGCAGCTTCATCGCCATCGAACAGGCCAGCGTACAGGCGCACATCCTGATGGATCACCACCGAGCCTTCGGCGCCGTCCGGGCTACCCACCAGGCGCAGGCGACCGCGCTTGTCGGCGGCTTCGAAGCGCTTCTCCTCGTAGCCGGGTTCGATGCCGGTCTCGTTCGGCATGATCCAGATCTGCAGGAAATGCGTCGTATCGTGCGCCGCGTGGTTGTATTCCGAATGACGCACGCCCGTGCCGGCGCTCATGCGCTGCACATCGCCCGGACGGATCACGCTGCCGTTGCCCATGCTGTCCTTGTGGGCCAGCTCGCCTTCAAGCACATAGCTGATGATCTCCATGTCCCGGTGCCCATGGGTGCCGAAGCCCATGCCCGGCGCCACGCGGTCCTCGTTGATCACGCGCAGCGACCTGAACTGGACATGGCGTGGGTCGTAGTAATCAGCAAATGAGAAGCTGTGGTACGACTTGAGCCAGCCATGGTCCGCATACCCACGTTCTTCAGATTTACGGATTTCAATCATTTTGATGGCCCTCCTTGTGGCCTGGCTATCGACCCAGGTGGCTAGATCCATATGGGTCGTGGCGTTTCGATGCTAGGCAGTTTAGGGCAGCGGGAGTATATTGGCGGGCACAGCATTAGAAGCAGTCGTTCAGAAAATCTGAATATGCCCCTATCCTTGGAATCCCTCGAAGTCCTTGACGCCATCGAGCGCAAGGGCAGCTTTGCCGCCGCCGCCCACGAGATGGGCAAGGTGCCCTCCGCCCTGACGTATGTCGTCCGCAAGCTCGAGGAAGATCTCGACGTGCTGCTGTTCGACCGGCGCCGCCATCGCGCCGAGCTGACACCAGCTGGCCGGGCGCTGCTTGACGAGGGCCGCCACCTGCTGCGCGCGGCCGACGACCTGGAGCGACGCATCAAGCGGCTGGCCACCGGCTGGGAAGCCAGCCTGAACATCACCGTCGACGACCTCGTCAATTTCCGCGCCCTGCTGCCCGTGATCCAGGATTTCTACGCCGAGAACACTGCCACGCGCCTGCGCTTTTCCAAAGAGGTGCTGGGCGGCGCCTGGGATGCGCTGGTCAGCAATCGCGCGGACCTGATCATCGGCGGTGCCTACGAGGCGCCAAGCACGCAGGGCTTCCAGGTGCGTGCCCTTGGTGCCATGCCATTTGTGTTCGCGGTGGCCGCGCACCATCCGCTGGCCGCCGTCGAAGGGCCACTCACGACGATCGAGATTGCCAAGCACCGCATCGTGGCCGTGGGCGATACGTCGCGCAACCTGCCCGCGCGCACCCACGGTGTGCTGGCCGGCCAGGATGTGCTGGTGGTGCCCACCATGCGCGACAAGCTCGAAGCGCAGATCCGCGGTCTGGGCTGCGGCTGGCTGCCCGCGCCGCTGGCCCAACCGCATATCGAGAGCGGCGTGCTGCAGGCCCGGGAGACCGTGGAGGTACGCGCCCCCGGAAACTTCAAGGTAGCCTGGCGGACGAACACACGCGGCAAGGCGCTGCAGTGGTGGACGAACAAACTCGAGGACCCTCGGCTGGCACAGGCGCTATTGCTTCAGCCGCCGCACTCTCCGCTAGATCAGACCGACTGAAACAGACCGACTGCCACAGAGCGACTGAATCCCGCAGTTCCATGTCACAACGCTACCGGGGCCGCTTCGCGCCCTCCCCCACTGGCCCGCTCCATCTGGGCTCCCTGGTTACCGCGCTGGCGAGTTGGCTGGACGCGCGCGCCCATGGCGGCGACTGGCTGGTGCGGATCGAGGACATCGACTACCCGCGCTGCGTCAGGGACGCCGACAATGACATCCTGCGCACACTCGACGCACTTGGCCTGCACCCCGATGAACCGCCGGTCTGGCAAAGCCGTCGCGAAGGCCTCTACGCGGAGGCGCTGCGCCAGCTCGACGCCGCCGGCTATCTCTATCCGTGCGGCTGCACGCGCAAGGAAATCGCCGATTCGCTCGTGCACGTGCGTGAACGGCATCAGACACTCGGCTACCCGGGCACTTGCCGCAATGGCCTGCATGGCAAGCTGCCACGTGCCTGGCGCGTGCGCGTGCCAGATGGCCCGGCGGCAACGATCTGCTTTGACGACCGCTGGCAAGGCCGCCAATGCCAGAACCTGGAAACGGAACTCGGGGATTTCGTACTGAGACGGGCCGATGGGCTATGGGCCTATCAGCTTGCGGTTGTGGTCGATGACGCCGCGCAGGGCATCACGCATATCGTGCGTGGAGCGGACCTGCTGGATTCGACACCGCGACAGATCCACCTCGAGCATTTGCTGGGCTTGCCGACGCCGGACTATCTGCACGTGCCGGTGGTGGTCAACGCAGTCGGAGAGAAATTGAGCAAGCAGAGCGGCGCGCAAGCGCTCGATGCTTCGGCGCCGCTCGATGCGCTCCGCACTGCGGGAACGCATCTTGGCATCGTGAACCAGGAGACGACCGTGGCCGCCTGGCTGGCGACCGCTACCGGTCAGTGGCTGGAACGGCTACGCGCCGTTCAGGACTTGCGCGGCACGCCGCCGAGCAGCGCGGCCACGGGGCGCTTGGGCGCCTGACGTCCACGCGTCAGCGCGGCGGCCAGTTGTTCCTCGGTCTTCGGTGCCGGCGTGTAGCTGCCCGACGGCTCGTACGGACGCGAGAAGAACGGATCGTCCGACGGACGGAACGCCTGGCGACCATTCGGCTCGGTACGGCGGCGGCGCTGCTGCTCCTCGCCCTCGCCATTGTCGCGAACGCGGCGAACTTCCGTACGCGCGCGGCGACGATCGCTGTCTTCCTGACGCGCACGCTCGCCGGTCGGATCGAAGCCGTCCAGCGAGCCGCGTGGAATGCTGCGCTTGATCAGCTTCTCGATGTCGGCCAGCAGACGGTCGTCATTGCCCGGCACGAAGATCGAAAGCGCGTCGCCGCTGGCGCCAGCACGGCCTGTGCGGCCGATGCGGTGCACGTAGTCTTCGGCACTGAACGGCAGGTCGAAGTTGATCACGCAGGGCATGGCGGGAATGTCCAAACCACGGGCCGCCACATCGGTGGCCACCAGCGCGTCGATCGTGCCATTCTTGAAACCGTCGAGCGTCTGCATACGCTCGGTCTGCGTCTTGTCGCCGTGAATCGCGGCGGCGTTGATGCCCTCGCGCTCCAGATGACGCGCCAGACGCGAGCAACCAATCTTGCTATTGACGAAAACGATGCACTGGCGCGACTGTTGTTCGTTGGCGCGCTGCTTGAGCAGATGCACCACGGCGGCCTGCTTGTGGCCATCCTGCACCTGATACACCACCTGACGCACGTTCTCGTTGGTCGAGTTGCTGCGCGCCACTTCGATCGTCACCGGCTGCTTCAGGTAGCTGGAGGCCAGCTTCTTGATTTCGGGCGAGAACGTGGCCGAGAACAGCAGCGTCTGGCGCTGCGCCGGCAGCAGGTTAATGATGCGCTGCAGGTCGGGCAGGAAGCCCATGTCGAGCATGCGGTCGGCTTCGTCGAGCACCAGCATCTGCACCTGCGACAGGTTCACCGACTTCTGCTGCACGTGATCGAGCAGACGGCCCGGCGTGGCCACGAGGATTTCCACGCCACGGCGCAGCGCATCGGTCTGCGGGTTCATGTCGACGCCACCGAAGACCACCGTGCTGCGCAGATCAGTGTGCTTGGCATACCGGGCGACGTTGTCGTAGACCTGATCGGCCAGTTCGCGCGTCGGCGTCAGCATCAGCGCGCGCACCGGGTGACGCGCCGGAGAGGCACTCGCGTTGGCGAGCGGCAGCAGACGCTGAATGATCGGTAGCGCGAAACCAGCGGTCTTGCCGGTGCCCGTCTGCGCGGCGCCCATCACATCCTTGCCCAGCAACACCACGGGAATCGCCTGCGCCTGAATCGGCGTCGGCTTGGTGTAACCCTGTTCGGTCAAGGCGCGCAGAATGCGCGGATCCAGCCCGAAGCTTTCGAACGTCTGCTCTGCTGCTGGGGCCTGGTCTTGTGTGGTTGTCATCGTCATGGTTGAGGTGTCTGTGCAGGGCGCGAAGCCGTCGCAATCGGACACGCGTCTGGAACTGAGACCGGACAAAGGGTGAATTGCCCGGAAAATCAAAGACTTGGATTCTACCATTACTGCCCGGGCGCGGTCATCCCGGACGCTAGCCAGTATCGGCGCCTGCGATGTCAACAACATGTCACATCCACGCGCGACGATGTTGCCCCGGCTCAAGCGCCGACCATACAACCCAGACAAAGCGTTCCACCACGGACTCCACCATGACCACCACCCCGCTCGCCGAGCCCAGCGATCTGACCCGACGCAGGTTCCTGCGCACTTCCCGGCGCTTTCTGGGCCTGGGCGCCAGTCTGGCGCTGGTGGGACCGGCGGTGCTCGCGGCCCCGGCCGTGGTGTCGAGCGGACGCCCGAACACGCCCGACGGCATCCAGCTTGGCGATCCGTCGGATGACGGGCTGGTGGTCTGGGCACGCGCCGAGCGTCAGTCGCGCATGGTGGTCGAATACGCCGCCGAGCCGGGTTTCCGCAATCCGATGCGCATTTCGGGCCCGCTGGCGACCAGTGAAGCCGACTTCACCGCCCGCACCGTGCTGACCGGCCTGCTGCCGGGTCAGCAATACCACGTGCGCGTCGCATTCGAGAACCCCGAGCAACGCCGTGGCATGGGCGCCTGGACGGAGGGTTCGTTCCGCACCCCGTCCCAGCAGGCCGATCGCCCGATCCGCTTCGTCTGGTCGGGCGATACGGTCGGCCAGGGCTGGGGCATCAACCCCGACCTCGGCGGGATGCGCATCTATGAAGCGATGCGCCAGCGCAACCCGGACTTCTTCATCCACAGCGGCGACACAATCTACGCGGACAGCCCGATCACGGCCGAGCAGAAAGCCGAGGATGGCCGCATCTGGCGCAACCTGGTGACGGAGGAAGTCAGCAAGGTCGCCGAGACGCTGAAGGAGTTCCGCGGCCGTCATCGCTACAACATGATGGACACCAACGTGCGCCGCTTTGCGAGCCAGGTCCCGCAAATCTGGCAGTGGGACGACCACGAGATCACCAACAACTGGTCAGACTCGAAGGATCTCTCCGGCGACGCGCGCTACACGGAAAAAGACGTGCGCGTGCTGGTGGCGCGCGGCAGCCGCGCCTTCCTGGAAAACGCGCCGATGCGCTGGCACCGCCAGGGGCTGGCCGAGCGCGTGCATCGCAAGATCGGCTACGGACCACTGCTCGACGTGTTCGTGCTCGACATGCGCAGTTTCCGCGGTCCAAATGGATATAACCGCGAGACGACCGAAAGCGCGGCCACGGCATTCCTCGGCAATGCGCAACTCGAATGGCTGGTGGCGGAACTGATGGCATCGCAGGCCACCTGGAAGGTCATCGCCGCTGATATGCCGATCGGCCTCGGCGTGCCCGATGGCAAGGACGCACAGGGGCGTCCGCGCTGGGAAGCCATCGCCAACGGCGACGGTCCGGCGCTGGGACGCGAACTGGAAACCGCCCGACTGCTCACGCGCATCCGACAGGCTGGCATCAAGAACGTGGTGTGGGTGACGGCGGACGTGCACTACTGCGCCGCCCACCACTACTCGCCGGAACGCGCGGTGTACAAGGATTTCGATCCGTTCTGGGAATTCGTGGCCGGCCCGCTCAATGCAGGCAGCTTCGGCCCGAACCCGCTCGACAACACGTTCGGGCCGCATGTCGCATTCCAGAAGGCACCCACCGCGCAGAACATGTCGCCGTTTGCCGGCTATCAGTTCTTCGGCGAGGTCAACATCGACCCCGCCTCGCGCGCGCTGACCGTCGATCTGCGTGACCTGAACGGCGTGTCCCAGTATTCGCAGATGCTGCAGGCGCAGGCCTGAGCGTCCTCGCGAAGCCGCCGACCGAAACACCGGGCGGCGGTGTCAATCACCGGTATCAATCGCCGCTATCAATCGCTCTTGATACCGTTGTCCTGAATGACCTTGCCCCACTTCGCGTAGTCATTGCGCATACGCGTGGCGAACTGGTCGGAAGGCAGGTACGAGGCCACAGTGCCGGCGCCCAGCATCTTCTGCTCGACGGTCGGATCGGCCAGCGCCCCCTTGAGCGCGGCCGACAGCTTCGCCACGATCTCCTTGGACGTGCCGGCCGGCGCCAGCAAGCCACCCCACGACGCGGCATCGAATCCCGGGAAGCCCTGCTCCGCCACGGTCTTCACCTCGGGCGCGAAGCTCACGCGCTTGCTCGACCCCACCGCGATTGCACGCAGCTTGCCCGCCTTGATGTGCGGCAGCGCGGCAATCATGTCCGAGAACATCATCGGCACTTGTCCCGCCAGCACATCGGACATGGCCGGCGCGCTGCCCTTGTACGGCACGTGCTGCACGTCGAAGTGACCGAGGTTCTTCAGAAGCTCCGTCGACAGATGGCCGAAGCTGCCATTGCCCGCGCTGGTGTAGTTCATCTGGCCGGGGTTGGCCTTGGCCTTTGCGATGTACTGCTGCAGGTTGGTCACATCGGGCAGCGCGTGCGGATTGACCACCATCACGATCGGCAGCTCATATGCGTTACCGATAGGCGCGAAGTCCTTGAAGATGTCGTAGCCCTTGCGCGGCAGCAGATACGGCGCCAGCAGCGTCGGCGTGGCCAGCATCACGATCGTGTAGCCATCAGGCGTGGCCTTGGCCACGGTCTCGGTGCCGATGGTGCCTGATGCGCCCGGACGATTGTCGATGACGATCGGCTGCTTGAGCGTCTCGCTCATCTTCTGGCCGATGATGCGCGCAGCGGTATCGGTGGGACCACCGGCCGGGAACGGCACAACCAGCCGGATCGGCTTGTCCGGGTAGTTTGCCTGGGCCTGCGCCGTGGCAGGAACGAACGGCAGCAGTGCCGCCACGGCGAGCGTGGACAGCGCCAGGCGGCGATGGGTACGTTGATGACGGTGACTACGGTATTGCACGTTGCTTCCTCCAATTGCTGCCGGCGAACAGGACACGCCGGCCTGCTTTTTCGTTTTTGAGAATCCGTTTCAGAGCTTCATGACGCCGGGCCGGAACAACCGCGCGTCCATCAGGCGCAGGTCATCGGCCACGGCGACCGGCGTGGCGCATTGATCGAGCACGTCGCGTTGCAGGTCCACGCCGGGGGCGATCTCGACCAGCGTCAGGCGAGCATCGCCCTGCGCGTCAGCGCGCATTTCGAACACGGCACGTTCGGTGATGTAGAGCACAGGCACACCGAGCGACGCCACATACGGGCCGTTGAAGCTCAGGTGCGATACCTCGGGCACGATCTTCTTCACACGACCCTCGCGCGCGATCCGCAACTGGTCCTGCTCGACCCGTACCTCGAGGCCGCCGGCTGTCAGCGTGCCCATGAACACCACGGCGCGTGCGCTCTGGGTGATGTTGATAAAGCCGCCAACGCCAGCGATCAACGCGCCCTCGCCTTCCCCGAACTTGCTCACGTTGACGTTGCCGTGCCCGTCGAGTTCGGCCAGACCGAGAATCGCAAGGTCGATGCCGCCGCCTTCGTAGAAGTCGAACTGCGCGGGCTGGTCGACCACCGCTTCGGGATAGGCCGACGCGCCGAAGCTCAGTCCATCCGCCGGCGTGCCGCCGATCGGACCGGCTTCCACGGTCAGCGTGAAACCGCCCAGGCCGGCCTGATGCGCCAGCGCGCCAACCGCGGCGGGCATCCCGACACCCAGGTTCACCACGCGCGGTTTGCGTGCCGCAAGCTCCATGACGGCGCGCCGCTGCACAATCGTGCGCGCATCGAGTTGCGCCGACGCATCTGGCAACACCTCGGCTTCCTTCGCCCGCTCCGCGGCCTCGGCGGCTTCACCGCGCCACGGCCTGACATAGGCTTCGTTGTAGGCCTCGGCAAACGTCATCAGGTGATGCCCTGGCTGTTCACTGACCACCACGTAGTCCACCAGAATGCCCGGCACGTGGATGGCCTGCAGGGTCTCGTGGTAGTCGACCACCGACTCCACCTGGGCGATCACGATGCCGCCCGAGTTGTGCGCGGCTTGCGCCATCGCCAGCAGTTCGTGGTGGAAGGCCTCGCGATGCGTGCTGAGATTGCCGCGCGTGTCGGACGCCGTGCAGCGGATCAGCGCGCAATCGATGCGGAAGCTCGGATAGAACAGATATTCGTCGCCACGGAAGTCGACCGCCTCTACCCAGTTCGCCGTACCGGCGGCAATGGCATCGCGGGCACGCTGGTTGACCGCGCCACCGTGGTAACGCGCGTCCTTCTCGACACGAGGATCGACGAACGTATGCAGACCGATCTTGGTCAGTACGCCGGGCTTGCCGCCTGCGATGGCCCGATAGAGGTGCGTGAGCACGCCCTGTGGCAGGTTGAAGCCTTCGCACTGCTCGGTCATCGCCAGCGTGGCCAGCCGCGTGGCGGAGCGCCAGTGACCGCCGACGACCGCGCGGGTCATGCCGACGTTACCGAAATGGTTCACACCACGGGCGCCCCGGTCGCCCTGCCCGGCCGAATACACCAGCGTCAGGTCTCGTGGCAGGGCCTCGCGCAAGAAGCGCTGCTCGAGCGCCTCGGTCACCCCTTCGGCGTGCCCCGCCCCGACAAACCCGGCGCTAGCCACGGTCCAGCCGCTCTGCACGAGCGCGGCCGCCTGCGCGGTGGTGATCACCTTCATCGCTGTCTCCTGGTTCTTCTGGTTTTTTCTGGCGTTTCCGGACTGTCCTGCCATCGTGGTTTTCGCCGAACCACGTTTTGCGAACATTTGTTCGGAAAACGCATATCATACGGATCGGCAGCCCGGACGCAAGCCCGGTTTGACCCTCGGATACCTTTCATTGATTTCCACGCCAATGCCTGACGACCACGCTCCGGAGATCCCGAAGAAGGAAGAACTGCTCGACTCGCTGACCAAGGGGCTTGCCCTGTTGCGGCTGTACGCCAGCGGCGTGGAGCGTCTGACGATGCAGGAGGTGGCGGACGAACTCGACGTCACCCGCGCGGCCGCGCGCCGGCTGCTGCTGACGCTGGCGCACAACGGCTACCTGGCCCAGGAAGGCCGGCAGTTCGCCCTGACACCAAAAGTGATGGATCTGGGCTACGCGTACTTTGCGTCGATGAACCTGCCGCAACTGGCCCGGCCCTACTTGCAGGCACTCTGCGCCGAAGTCGGCGAAAGCTGCTCGGTCGGGATGCTCGACCAGGAATCCGTGGTGCTGGTCGCGCGCGAGGAACCCAGCCAGCTACTGCGCGTGGACATGGCGATCGGGCGCCGGATGCCGGCATATGCACACTCGCTCGGCCGCGTGCTGCTGGCGGGGCTCGACGCCGAAGCGCTCGACGCCTATCTCGCGCAAGCTGAACTCAGGCAACTGACGCCATTCACGATCAGTTCGCGCCCCGCGCTGGCGCGCAAGCTCGAAGCGGTGCGCGCCGACGGCTTCTGCACGTTGATCAGTGAATTGGCGGATGGCTTCGCCGGCATCTCGGTGCCGCTGCATGACCAGACCGGCAAGACCGCGGCTGGCCTCGGTTTGAGCATGGTGCTGGGCAGCCGCGATCAGGCTTATCTCGAGAAACACTACCTGCCGCCTCTGCGACGCACGGCGGCGCAGATCGAGTCCATCCTGAAAGCACGCTGACGGCACACTGCCCACGCGCAAACGCCCCGAAAGGAAAAAGCCCCGCTGGCCGGGGAGGTCGCGGGGCTGAAGTGGTAGCGGGGCAAGGATCCAGTCGCCCCAAGGGCTATCTTGGTGGAAGACCTGCGGCTCGGCATCACCCGAATGTGGGGAAAAGCGTGGGGTAACGCACCTAACTTCCGCGAAAAATCATGCGTGCGGCAGATCCTGGAACGGAGCGAACCGTTCGACCGCCGACGTGAACGCCGCCAGCACCGGATGCCGCGCTGGGTCGACCTTTCCGGGCAACATGGCCTGCGTGAACGTCCAGACCACGGCAGCAGTCAGCCCTACCTGATCGAGCGCGCGGGCGTCGGCCGGCACCGGCATCTTGGCGATCTCCTGCTCCAGCAGTTCAAACGCGGCCGCGCGCTGGCCGTCGATCCGTTCCAGCCAGGGCTCATGCTGCTTGGCCTCGGGCCGAAGGTTGTGCTCGTAGACGTTCTGGACAACCTTTTCGCAGGCCGCCAACGCCAGGCCAATCGTGCGCAGCGCGTGCTGGCGATCCGCCAGACCCGCGGGCATCAGGCTGCGGCCAGCCAGCGTTTCCGCGTAGTCGATGATCAGCGTCGAATCCATCAGCACAACGCCGTTATCGCAAACCAGCGACGGCGCCTTGACCACCGGGTTGATCGCGCGGAACTGGTCGAAGGTACGGAATACCGAAACCGATTCATGCGTGAACGGCAGGTCGAGCAGGCGCAGCGCGATGGCGACGCGGCGTACGTAGGGAGAATCGAGCATCCCGATCAGTCTCATTTCCTTGGCTCCGGTGGCTGGGTGACGCGGAGATTTCCGCGCCGGGACGCATACGATAGCGCAGCCCAGACGCACATGCAGCGTGCCGCACGTGACAGCCCATGACCGCGTCACTCAAGTAACCTAATGATCATTTCGATCACTTCAATGATTGAACTAGTCAAAAAATCGCATTTCCCCTACACTCCGCACCTGAATTGATCGATTCAATCAATTCATTGATCAAAACACACAGGCTGCCGCGCACCCCAGGCGCGGCTGGAGACGAACATGCAGATTCATATCAAGCGCGCCATCGAGCGCGTGCCGGGCGGCATGATGATCGTGCCGTTGCTGATCGGTTCACTGGTTGCCACCTTCGCGCCTGACGGCCCGAAGTTCTTCGGGTCATTCACTAACGCGCTGTTCACCGGCGCTCTGCCGATCCTGGCGGTGTTCTATGTCTGCATGGGCGCCAGCATCAACATCAAGGCCACCCCATACATCGTCAAGAAAGGCGGCGTGCTGTTCGCCACCAAGGTAGGCACGGCGATGCTGCTGGGCGTGATCCTCGGCCACTTCCTCGGCGAGTCGCCGATCAGCGCGGGCATGTTCGCCGGCCTCTCCACGCTGGCCGTGGTGGCCGCGATGAACGACACCAACGGCGGCTTGTACATGGCGCTGATGGGTCAGTACGGCCGGCCCGAGGACGTCGGCGCCTACTCGATCATGTCGCTGGAATCGGGTCCGTTCCTGACCATGGTGACGCTGGGCGTGGCTGGTCTTTCGGCATTCCCCTGGCCGACACTGGTTGGCAGTATCCTGCCGCTGATGCTGGGCATGCTGCTCGGTAACCTCGATCGCGAGATGCGCGACTTCCTCAGCAAGGCCGTTCCCGTGATGATTCCGTTCTTCGCGCTGGCGCTGGGCGCGGGCCTCGATCTGCACAAGGTCTGGCAGGCCGGCATGCTCGGCCTCGGCCTGGGTGTGGCAGTGGTGGTGGTCACCGGCTTCGCGCTGTATATCGCGGACCGCCTGAGCGGCGGCACGGGTGTGGCGGGCGTTGCGGCGGCAAGCACCGCGGGCAATGCCGCGGCGGTACCCACGCTGGTGGCGGCAGCCAACCCCGCCTATACCGAAGCAGCCAAGAGCGCCACGATCCTGGTGGCCGCATGTGTGGTCGTGACCGCCGTGCTGACGCCGCTGGTCACCGCATTCGTGGCACGCCGGGTAGCCAATCGCACCAGCGCGGCCGTGGCCAGGACCACCGCATGACCTGGCTGATCATCGCCGACGACCTGTCCGGCGCCGCTGACTGCGCAATCGGCTTTGCCGCGCACGGCGCGCGCGCGGTGGTCACACTCGACGTGGCCGATTCCGTCGGCATCGCCGATGCAGAAATCGTGGCGGCTGATGTCGATAGCCGCCGCATGACGCCCGAAGATGCCACCACGAGCAACATCGACGCCTGGCATCGCGGCGACGGCCGGCACCGGCGGCTGTACAAGAAAATCGACTCGACCCTGCGCGGTAACTGGGCCGCCGAAACGGTGGCATTGCAACCGCTGGCGGGGCTGGCGATCATCGCGCCAGCGTTCCCCGCGACAGGGCGCACCACACGCGGCGGCCGTATGTTCGTCAACGGCCAGCCATTGGAAGACACCGACATCTGGCGCCTGGAAGGCCTGAACGGTCACGCTGACATGGTGGCGCTGCTCGCCGCGCGCGGACTGGCCACGGCGCTACTGCCGCTCGACGTCGTTCGGGCAGGCGCGCCGGCCGTGCTCGCCGAGTTGCGTGCGCGACAGGCGGACGGCATCGCGGCCGTTGTCTGCGACGCCGAAACCGAACAGGATCTCGTGACCCTGGCCGACGCCTCGAATCAGCTCGACACGCCGGCGTACTGGGTCGGCTCCGGCGGACTGGCGCGCTCGCTGTCCACCGTGGCGCAGGTCACGCGCGCGGAGACGACATCTCCGGTCACGTATCACCAGGGACCGGTGCTGACGATGGTCGGCAGCATGTCGGGCATTTCCGGCAAGCAAGCCGCCTACCTGTGCGAGCGGGCGCGAATGGAAGCCCTGGTCGTGGCGCCGCAGACGCTACGCGATGGCCCGGGCCATCCTGCATGGACCACCACGCGGCAATCGATCACGAACTGCCTGAGCGCCGGCCGCGACCTGCTGCTCAGCATCGGCCGCGACGATGCATTCGACCCGGCCGAAGGGCCGCGGCTGTCGACCGCGCTCGCGCAACTGGCTCTGCCCTCCTTCGAACATGTTGGCGGATTGATCGCCACCGGCGGCGAAACCGCGCGCGCCATGCTCGGCGCGGCCGGTATTGCGGCGCTGGCATTGCGGCACGAGGTCGAACCCGGCGTGCCGCTGTCCGACACCATTGAATCCCTCCCTGGCGCGCCGGCGCGCCGCGTGGCCACCAAGGCCGGTGCATTCGGCACCGAAGCTGCGTTGTGGCTGGCGTGGCAAGCCATGCGCCAGAACTGAACCGCCCCACGAAACGGGATAAAGACAAACATGAGCGACTACATTCCTGTCATCGGCATCACGATGGGTGATGCCACGGGCATCGGGCCCGAAGTCATCGTCAAGAGCCTGGCCCACGAAACCGTCTACGCCCAATGCCGCCCGCTGGTTATCGGCGATGCGCGCCGTCTCGAGCAGGCAGGCAGGCTCGTCAACTCGGCACTCAAGATCCGCGCGATCCAGTCGCCCGAGGAAGCACGCTTCGAGCCGGGCACGATCGATTGCATCGACCTGGGCCTGATCCCCGAAGACCTGCCGTTCGGCAAACTGTCTGCCGTGGCGGGCGACGCGGCGTTCCGCTACATCGAGCGCGCGGTCAGACTGGCGCAGGAAGAAAAGATCGATGCGATCTGCACCGCGCCGCTGAACAAGGAAGCCCTGCACGCGGGCGGCCACAAGTTTCCGGGCCACACCGAGATGCTGGCGCACCTGACCGGCACGCCCGAAGTCTCGATGATGCTCGTCGCGCCGAAGCTGCGCGTGATTCACGTCACCACGCACATCGGCCTGCTTGATGCCATCCGCAAGATCGAACCCGGTCTGGTACAGCGCACGATCGAGCGCGGCCAGGTGACGCTGCAGCGCGCGGGCATCGCTGCCCCGCGCATCGGCGTCTGCGGCATCAACCCGCACGCTGGCGAGAACGGCCTGTTCGGTCACGGCGAGGAAGAGCAGAAGATCATTCCGGCCGTGGAAGCGCTGCGCGCGCGCGGCTGGGACGTGGAAGGCCCGCTGCCGGCCGATACACTGTTCTACCGCGCCGGCCGTGGCGATTTCGACCTCGTGGTGGCCATGTATCACGATCAGGGCCATGGCCCGGTCAAGGTGCTTGGCCTGGAAGCCGGCGTGAACATCACCGTGGGCCTGCCAGTCATCCGCACGTCGGTGGACCACGGCACCGCGTTCGACATCGCCGGCAAGGGCATCGCCGACGAACGCAGCCTGCTGGAAGCATTGCGCCAGGGCGCGGAGCTGGCTACCCGCCGCGCGTGAGCAGGACGGCGGCCCTGCCGCCCTGCCACACAGCTTGAGCCAGCCACCGCTGCGGTAAGATCGGGGATCGTTTTCGATCCCCTTTTCTCTTTTCCCATCCATGAAAGCCGCCGACCGCCGCCGCGCCATCCTCGAACTCGTACTGTCCGGCGAGGATGCCAACGTTGAACGGTTGACCAGCAACCTCGGCGTATCCGAAGCAACGGTGCGCCGCGACCTCACCGCGCTGGCACGCGAAGGGCGCATCGTACGCACCTACGGCGGTGCCGCACCGCTGATGCAGATCGGCGGACACGAACCCGAGGCTTCGCTCGAGGAACGCAAGGCACTGCAACGCGACCAGAAAGAGTCGATCGCGCGCATGGCGGCGACCTTTGTCGACGACGGTGATGCCGTGCTGCTCGATAGCGGCACCACGGCGGCCGCGCTGGCCCGGATGCTCGCCGCGCGTTCAGACCTGCATGTCTACACGACGAACCTGCTCGTGGTCACCGCCCTGGTCGGCCTGCCCGAAGTCCGCGTCACGCTGATCGGCGGCGATGTGCGGCCGTCGAGCATGGGCACGTTCGGCCCGCTGGCACAGTTGGCGCTGTCGCGCATCAGCGTCGACAAGGCATTCCTGGGCGCCGACGGTGTCGTGGCTGGCGTGGGCCTGTGCGAGGCCAGCGCCGAACAGGCTTATCTGAAGGAATGCATCATCCGGCAGGCCGCCGAGATCTTCGTGCTGGCCGACTCGACCAAGCTGGGCCGCGCCCGCCAGCAGCACTGGACCCCACTGGAACGCGGATGGACGCTGGTGACGGATGGCGACGCCACCGCCGACCAGCTCGAACCGTTCCGCGCACTGAAGCAGGTGCGCGTGGCGGTCGCGAATTAGCATCGCGCCACCCGCGCTTACGCATCTGCCCTGCGGCGCTCAGCCGCGACGATGCCCGTTGTGCTTGTCGTGGTAGATCTGGCCGCTGGCATGGTTCTCGGCACGATTGATCGAGCGTTGTTCCCCTGCCCCGACATGGCCGTTACGCCCTGCGCGCGCTTCCGCGTGATCGACATGCGCCTGGCCACGCTCGAGTTGCGCCGTCTCCCGGTTGGTCAGCGAGCCATTCTCCACACCATTGCGGACACGCGTCTCCTGGTTGATATTGCGCTGAACGTCGGCCTGCATCCGCTGTGACGACACGCTGTCGGGGTTGCCGACCTTGCCGTTGTGCGTGTCACGCGAAATATCCTGGCTCACGCGGTTCTGCGCGTTCTGGATGCGTGCCTGCTCCTGCGGCGAAAGCCTGCCGTTCTGCAGCGAATTGGCTTCCATGCGATCGACCTTCGACTCCTGCTTCTCCAGGCTCGACGCCTCTCGCGTGGTCAGCGTGCCCGACTTCAGGCCATTCTCGATGCGCTGCTGCTGGTTGACGTCACGCTGGGTGTCGTAGGTCACCGCGCCGGTTTGCGCGCTGGCGATACCCGAGAGGGTGGCTGCGATCAGGCCAGCAAGAAGAACGGAATTGCGCTTCATGATTGATTCCTCCACATACGTTGTCAGGGTGTTCGGGCCGTCGTTTCTGATGGGGACGTCGCCCTTGCCTGCATTAATGCGGCAACTCCGCAGGCAGACGACGCCCGGTCTGTAAGCTGTGTTACGGCGCATTTCGCGCAGCGTGACGAACGACTGCATGTCCGTTCGTGCAGACAAGGTCCTCGCAACCATGAATGCCATAATCGCCTCTCACAGGGCCGTACGACGCAAAGGTGAACGATGAAGCTGGCTGTGGTGACCTATGGAACCGAAGGCGACACGCGCCCGCTCGCGGCGCTTGCCCGGGCGTTGATCGACGCGGGTCATGAGGTGCATCTGCTGGCTGATGCCTCGACGCTGCATTCGGCCGAGGCACTCGACGTCCC
Organism: Cupriavidus metallidurans CH34; assembly: GCF_000196015.1. Lineage (NCBI taxonomy): Bacteria > Pseudomonadati > Pseudomonadota > Betaproteobacteria > Burkholderiales > Burkholderiaceae > Cupriavidus > Cupriavidus metallidurans. The sequence continues at coordinate 2,819,389 of NC_007973.1, forward strand.
GGCCTCTGCACTCACGGGCGATATCCGCAAGGCGCTGGCGCCGGGGCAGGCACTGTCAAACGCGGTCTATCGCACGGGCGGATTCCAGGACACGAGTCGTGCGTTGGCTGCCATCGCCAATGCCAGCACGCCGGCCTGGATGCGCGAGGTCGCCGAGGCATCGGAGGGTTGCGATGCGTTGATCATCTCCGGGCTGACCGCCTTTGTCGGCCTTTCCGTGGCCGAGTATCGCGGCATCCCAGCCATCGGTACCGGACTGATCCCCATCACGCCGACCGCGGACTTCGCTTCGCCCTTCCTGCCACCGGGCAAGGTGCCGCGATGGCTCAATCGCGCCAGCCACCGCCTGGTGAACGAACTGCTCTGGCAGGCATTCAAGAAATCCACCAACGCCGCGCGGGCCGATGTCTGCGGCCTGCCCGCACGCAAGCATGTCTGGAGCGATCATCCGATGCTCTACGGCGTGTCGCCAAGCCTGCTGCCACGCCCACGGGACTGGGCTGCGAACGCATCCGTCTGCGGGCAATGGAGCGCCGCAGCGACCCACTGGATGCCGCCTCCAGCGCTCGAGGCATTCCTCGCGGCGGGCGAAGCGCCCATCTACATCGGCTTCGGCAGCATGGCCGGGTTCGATCATGCGGCAACGACCGATGCGCTGATCACTGCCATCGCTGGCCGGCGCGCGCTGTTCTATCCGGGCTGGAGCGGCATTGATGGGGCGTCATTGCCGAAGAACTTCTTCGTCGTGGGCGAGACCCCGCATCATTGGCTCTTCCCCCGGACGTCGATGGCGATTCATCACGCCGGATCGGGTACCTCGCATTCGGCGGCGCGGGCCGGCATACCGTCGGTGGCGGTGCCGTTCGCGGGCGATCAGTTCTTCTGGGCGCAGCGGCTACGGGACGCCGGCGTGGCCGGCGATCCGGTTCCAGGCAAACGGCTGCGGGCTTCCATGCTGGCGCAGGCGATTGCATTCGCACAACGGCCAGAGGTGCGTGATCGCGCCCGGGCACTTGGCGAACGCATGGCGCAGGAGGATGGATTGGTTGCGGCTGTTGGCACCATCGAACGTCTGGTAGCGGCCAGTCTGTGATCCGGCCCCGCGCGCTACGTCCAGCCCGATGCCGGCGATTGCCAATAGCGTGCAGCGGGACACGACGTCCCGCTGCACGCATGATGACCGCGGTATCCAGCAGCGGTCATCATCAGGCTATAGCGAACACGCGAGGTTGACCGAGAGACCGCCCCAGCCCGTTGCCTGGTTGTTGTCGAGCTGTACCTGCAGCTTGTCGCCATGTGCTATCGCACCTGCCGGAGCCTGCACGCTGCAGTTCTGCTGACCATTGCTGATCTTGCAATTCAACCCGCTGACCGGTGCGTACGTCGCGGAAGCGCCAGAGCCCGTGACCTTGAACACAGCCAGGTTCAACACGCCCGTAGGTTTGCCAAGCGTCGTGGCCGTCAGGCTAACGCTTTTACAGTCGTACGGGATCGTGACACCAAAATCGCTCGGCAAGGCCACCGCGCCGCCGTCGCCAGTCATGACATACGCGCCACGGCTCAAGGTGTCGGGCACGTTGAAGTTGCCGCTGTAGACGGTGCCGGTGGTCATGGTGATACCGGTGCCAGGCCACTTGCCCCCCGTCTTGGGACCGTAGAGGGTGAACGTTGTGGTATCGAGATAGAAGTCGCCGTCGACCCCGATGCTGTCGGACGGAGCGCCGCTCCCGGACAGGATGTGGCCGCCGGTGTCGGAACCGCTGCCCGCACCAGTGCCAGTACCGCTGCCGCTGCCGCTGGAACCCTGGTTGATCAGCGATACGCCCGCCGGCCAGACGCCATTGGCCTTCGGCCCGTAGATCGTCCAGGTACTGGTGTCGAGATAGAAGTCGCCATTGTTGCCAATGGTGTTGCCGGGAGCGCCGCTGCCAGACAGCACGGCGCTGCCGTTGGTGCCAGGCGCGCCGGGGTTTCCGCTCGGGCCAGCCGGCCCCACCAGCGAAGTACCCGGTGGCCACGTGCCATTGGCCTTGGGCCCGAACAACGTGGACGTTGCGGTGTTGATGTAAAAGTCCCCGTTATTGCCAACGCTGTCGGTCGGGTCGACCGAGCCAGAAAGAATGGTGTTGCCGGCTGCGCCGGTATTTCCGGTGGCGCCCGCCGCGCCCTTGGTGCCATTCACACCTGCGGGCCCCGCCAGAGACACGCCCGTCGGCCACACGCCATTGGCCTTGGGCCCAAAGATCATCCAGGTGGCGGTATTGATATAGAAGTCCCCATCGTTGCCGACATTCGGACCAGGATCCGTGATGCCTGACAGAAGCGTATTGCGCTGGACGGTCGGAGACTGCGTTGTCGGCGTGGTCGGCGTGGTCGCCTGCGTTCCCGTGCTCGAGGTGGTGGCACTCGTTGGCGTGGAATCGCCCCCTCCTCCGCAACCCGCCAACGCGATGGTCAGGCAAGCAAAGGACACTGCAGTCAGCTTCGCAGGATATGTCATACGGCTCCCCCTTGTTCTGATTTCCCTGTACGCGTTGTTCGATGGCTCGCCATGAGCGCGACAACCGTATGGCTACCGTATCCCCTGGCGTTACGTTGGAAAATCAACTGATCGTATGAGGCGCGGAGGGGTAGACTGACGTCCAGGTGGGTTGGCTACCGGACGTCTTGGTGGGCGACTTCGTCGCTTGATTTTGGGGAGGCAGGCAAATGACGAACATCTGTAGAAAGCTCGGCGCGCTGGTCATTGCGATGGTTGTCATCCCGGCGCCGGGATTGGCTGGCGCCACGGAGCAGGCGCAACAACGCCGCGCTGGTCGCGACGTCCGCCAGGACACCCGCCAGGGCTCGCGCGACACCAAACAGGATTGCCGCGCAGCGAATCAGAAGAGCAACTCGCAATGCCGGCAGGACAAGCGGGACACCAAGCAGCAAGGGCGACAGACCGCCCGCGACATCAAGTACTGAAAGACTGAACACACCCGTTTCTGACCAGTCAGGGGCTCCGGCACGACCGCAGCCCCCGGCCCTCCTTTTGCCGGCGTGACCTGAAGCCGGAAGATCCCCCGCGACGCCCAACCACACGGTCTCTTGCCCGGATCGGGGGATTTCTCGTTTGTCTTTTCTGCGATTGGCTGTATAGTTCTTCGACATATCGTAATACATAACCAGAAGGAGACAATCATGAACAGGAGTTTCCGAGTCCGGCTGCGACCGCTGCTGGCAACGCTGGCACTAGCGCCGGCGCTTTCATTCGCGCAAGACAAGTTCCCGAGCAGGCCTATCACCTGGATCGTGCCGTTCACCCCGGGAGGCATCACCGATACGGCATCGCGCACCATCGCCAAGAAGATGTCGGAAACGTTGAAGCAGTCGGTGGTGGTGGAAAACCGCCCCGGTGCGGGCGGCATGGTCGGCACGGAAGTGGCGGCCCGCGCGCCGGCCGACGGCTACACGTGGATATACGGTACGCAGGGCACGATGGCGGCCAACCTGGCGCTGTACAGCAAGGTGCGCTACGACCCGTTGAAGGATTTCGCCCCGGTCCACGCGCTCTCCGAAACTTCCACGATCATGGTCGTGAACGCCTCGCGCCCGTACAAGACGGTCAAGGAGCTGGTGGAGTACGCGAAGCAGCATCCGGGCAAGGTCAACTTCGGTTCGGCGGGCGCCGGCACCGGCACGCATCTGAGCGCAGAGTTGTTCCAGGCCAGCGCCGGCATAAAGCTGACCCACATTCCTTACAAGGGCAGCTCGCCGGCCATCAACGACCTGCTGGGCGGCACGGTGGACGTGATGTTCGACTATCCCAGCATCGTGCTGCCGTTTATCCAGAGCGGCAAGCTGCGCGCGCTCGCCACGACCGGCAAGGATCGCCTGGAGCTGCTGCCGAACGTGCCCACCATTGCCGAATCGGGATTCGCCATGGCGCAGGCCAGCAGCTGGTCCGGCATCCTGGTGCCAGCCGGCACACCGCCTCAGACCGTGGCGCTGATTTCGAAGGCAACGGAGGAAGCGCTGCGCGACCCCGAGGTACGCAAGTCGATCGAGCCTTACGGCAGCATGCCGATGTACGGTCTCTCCGAAGCCAAGTTCGGCAGCTTCATCCAGGCCGAAATCGTGAAGTGGGGGGATGTGGTCAAGAAGTCCGGCGCCAAGCTGGACTGACCATCGGGGCATCAGCAAGGACATCATCGTGGGGCGCGGGCAAGGCCTGCGCCCCACGTGACGTCAGGCCATGTTCAGGCCATGCCTTCCAGCGTCACGGGGAATCCGGGCAGCGGCCCGTCTTCCGTCTCCGTGATCCGCGCACCCGATCTGTGACGGGCTTGCGCGACAGCCTCCACCGCATCCAGCACCGGGAACACCGGCAGGTCCGCATTCGCCAGCCGCGCCATCAGCGTATCGGCGTCATACTCCGCCACGCGCTCGGCTAGGCGCGCATTGATCGTCTCCGCATTCGCGGTCCTCGCGGCGTGGTCCACGCAACACGCATCATTGGCGGCAAACAGACCCAGCACGTCATTCAGACCTCGCCAGAAATGCTCTTCCAGCGCGGCGATGGTCAGATAGCGACCATCCCTGCAACGGAACACGCCATAGGCTGGCTTACCGCCCAGCATCGCTCGCTGTGCGTCAGCCGTAGTTGCGGCCTTCTGGCGGAACAGCCCCAGCCTTGGCGCCATCCAGTGCAGAACGCTATCGGCGAGCGCCGCATCCAGATACTGGCCTCGTCCACTCCCTGTGCGCTGGTAGAGCGCGGCCAGCAGCGCGGATAGCGCCATGGAGGCCCCGGCCAGATCCGCGATCGGCAGCATGGCTTGGTGCACCGGAGGACCACCGGGCGTGCCCGTCAGCGACAGCGCGCCCGCCGCAGCAAGATAGTTGATGTCGTGCCCTGGCAGCAGCGCATGGGGACCGTCCTGTCCAAACCCGGTCAGCGACAGGTAGATCAGCCGGGGAAACTGCTCGCGGAGGCTCTCGTAGTCCAGCCCGAGCCGACGCATCGCGCCCGGGCGATAGGACTCGATCAGGATGTCCGCCTGCGCGATCTGCGCCCGCACCTCGGCCAGTCCGCTGTCGCTCTTCAAGTCGCAATACAGGCTGTGTTTGCCACGGTTGAGCGCTGCGAACAGCCCCGGCGCCAGACGCCGGGCATTGTCGCCGTGCGGTGGGCGCTCGATCTTCACCACCTCGGCACCCATCTCGAGGAGCGTCTGCGTCAGGAACGGGCCGGGGAGCAGTTCGGTCAGGTCGACGACGCGCACGCCCGCGAGTGGCGGCGCTGCGGCTGCATTCGCCGCAGGGGCCGCGGGGGCCGCAAGGGTGGCACCGGACGTGCTCATTTTCCACCCTCCCCTTGCTCCATCACGATCACCGCATCGAGCGGCAATGCGCCCTCTCCCGCAACGCCGACCCATACCGGATTCAGATCCATCTCGACCAGATGGTCACCATGCGCGACGACAAAGTCCGACACTTTCACCAGCAGCGCAGTCAGCGCGGCGATGTCGCGCCGTGGCTTGCCTCGCGCGCCATCGAGCAGCGGGAAGCAGCGCACCTCGCGAATCATGGCCTCGGCCTCCGTGGCCGACAGCGGTAGCATCCGGCGCGATACGTCCTTGAAGACTTCCACGTAGATCCCGCCGAGACCGAAGGTCAGGATGTGGCCGAACACCGGATCGCGCGACACGCCAATCAGGATCTCCAGTCCACCCGGCGCGGCCATGTGTTCCAACAGAATCCCGTCGATACGCGCATCGGGCATATTGCGCTTGACCGACGTGTGAATGCTCTCCCATGCCGCTTCGAGTCCCGCATCATCGTGAATGCCGACCACCACACCGCCGACATCCGACTTGTGCTGAATCTGCTCGCTCACCACCTTGGCCACCAGCGGATACCCCACCTCGCGCGCCAGCAAACGCGCCTGCGCCAGCGTGGCCGCCACGCGGGACACCGGAATAGCGATGCCGGCCGCACGCAGCATCGCCTTGCCCTCGGGCTCTGACAGGGCCCGCGTCGGCACATCGGCGACGGGCCGCGCTGCAGTCTGCATCAGCGGCTTGAAGTCGATATCGGCGCGGGCGCGCCAGTCCGCGTAACCCATCCAGCGCTCCACGGCCTTGACCGCCTTGCTGATGCTGCGCACGGGCGCCAGGCCTGCATCGGCAAACACCTTGTAGGCCCCGCCCTGACGCTCGCTCATCCAGATCGGCAACATCGGCACCGGACTCTCTTTCTGCACGTCGGCCGTGATATCGGCAGCGAGCTTGGTGATGTCGCCATACTCGAGCGCCTGCGGCAAAAGTACCAGCGACACGCTCGGGTCATTGCAGACCGCCTGCAGGCACGTGCGCGCCAGCTCCGGCTTTGCCATCACCGCGGTGGTGGTGTCGATGGGGTTGTCGATTGCGGCATACGACGGCAGCGCGTCGCGCAGCACGGCAAGCGTCTCCGGCGCGAACTCCGCCAGTTTCAATCCGGCATTGCCGACCATGTCGGCGCACAGTGCCGCCGTGCCGCCCGATCCCGAATAGATGGCCAGCGCGCCGCCCTGACGCGGCATGCCGCGCGCGAACAGCCAGGCGGTGTCGATCAATTCGTCGATGTCATCCACCTCCACCACGCCAAGCTGCGCGAACACGGCGCTGTTGACCTCCGCCGAGCCGGTGATCGACGCCGTGTGCGACTGCGCCGCCTTGCGGCCGTACTCGGAGCGTCCCACCTTCAGCACCACCACCGGCTTGCCCTTGCGCGCCGCGTGCTGCACGGCGGCGACGAACTTGCGGCCATCGTTGACGCCTTCGAGCAGCGTGGCGATGACCTTGATATCCGGCGCGTCGGCCATGTAGTGGATGAAGTCGCTCACCTGCAAATCGACCTCGTTGCCGCTGGAACTCCAGAGCGCCACGCCGATGCCACGGTCCATCGCCTGCAGCACATTGCGGCCCAGGCCGCCACCCTGCGTGGCCAGCCCGACCGGCCCGCCGCGAAGATCGTGCCGGAACGATGGCGAGAACGTGAAGCCGAGACGCTCCGTGATATTGGTCAGGCCCGGGCAATTCGGTCCGTAGATGCGCATGCCCGTGCGCGCCACGATCTCCTTCATGGTCTGCTCGGCGGCCTTGCCTTCCTCGCCGGCTTCGCCGAAGCCCGAGGTCAGAATAATCGCGAAGCGCACCCCTTTCTCGCCGCATTGTTCAAGCACCGCGAGCACGTGCTCGGCGGGCACCGCTACCAGAGCGGTGTCGGGCACTGACGGCAGCGAGGCCACATCGGGCCATGCCTTGCGCCCTGCCACTTCCGGCTTGGTCGCGTTGACCAGATAGACGTCGCCTTTGAAGTCGGAATGGTCCATCAGATTCTCGAGTGCGCGCGCGCCAATGCTGCCGCTGCGGTCGCTGGCCCCAACCAGGGCGATGGAACGCGGGCTGACGAGCCGCGACAGGTCTTGGTATGTCTCCATATTTGTTCTCTCGATGCGGAAGTCTGTGGAGCCCGATGAAGCGCCGATGTGCTGACGCACTGGTTCACCGCTACGCCGGGCGGAAAAGGTGACAGCTGTGCCGATCAGGCAATCGCCGACATGCCCAGAATCTCGCGACCGACGATCAAGGTCTGCACCTCCGTGGTCCCCTCGGGAATGGTGCCGCCGCGCGTGTCGCGGAAGATGCGTTCGATCGGATAATCGGTGGCGTAACCCAGACCGCCATGCACCTGCAGCGCCATGCTGGCTACTTCGTGCGCGGCCTCGGTCGCATACAGCTTGGCGATCGACGCTGAGACACGCGTGTCCTCGCCACGGTCGAGTGCCATCGCGGCGCGATACCCGAGCGCGCGAGCGGCTTCCACCCGGATCGTCATGTCCACGATCATCTTCTGCACGAGCTGAAAGCTGCCGATGGCACGACCGAACTGCGTGCGCGTCTTGGCGTAGTCCGTAGCCAGATCGAGCGCGCACTGCGCCGCGCCCACAGCGCCCATCGCGATATTGACGCGCGCGCCATCCAGGCCCTGCAGCATACGCTTGAGCGCGCCGCCTTCCTCGCCGAGCAGGTTCTCGCGCGGCACACGCACGTTGTCGAAACCGAGCTCGGCGGTGCCGGTACTGCGCAGCACCATGGTGTCCACGCGACGCACCTCGTAGGGGCTGACCTCGCGCTCCACCAGGAACGTCGACAGCTGGCCTTCGCAGTTGTCGCTATAGGTGCGCGCCACCACGATGCCGAAGTCGGCAAACGCGCCGTTGGTGATCCAGAGCTTGCGGCCGTTGAGCACGTAGTGGTCGCCCTTCAGGTCGGCGCGCGTCTGGATCTGCGCGATATTGGAACCGGTGCCAGGCTCGCTGATCGCTGTGAACACCTTGCGCTCGCAGGCCAGCAACGGATCGAGGAAACGGGTCTTCTGGTCCGGCGTGCCGACTGCGGCAAGCTTGGCGATCGGGCCGTTAGTGATGTTCAGGATGGTGCGCAGCGAAAGCCAGGCATAGCCGGCCTCTTCCATCATCATCGCCCAAGTGAGCTGGTCCAGCCCCATCCCGCCCTGTTCCTCTGACAGGCGCCCGCCGATGTAGCCGAACTGCGCCAGCCCCTTCAAGATCTCGAACGGAAAGGTCTTCTCCTGATCATGCCGGCTGATCAGCGGAGCAACCTCCGCCTGCATGAATCGGCGAATGTTGTCGCGCAGCAGTCGCTGCTCTGGCGTGGCTTCGAAAAACATGGATGTCTCCTGTAATAGTCCGGTTGGGAAATGCATCCGGCGCCAGCGGCATCATCGCCAGGCACCGTCGAAACAAAGCCGGCCACAGGAGCGGTCCCATGTGCCGGCCTAATCCTTCTGGGCGGTCGGGAAAACCAGATCCCGCGCTGCCTCGATCACCTCCAGGTACTCGTCCTTGCGGCGATTGAATCGTTCGGTGGGGCCCGCCAACGAGATCGCGAACGGCTCGTCGCCGATCCGCCCGGCCACCGCGATGGCCGTCACCCCTTCTCCTCCCTCGTCCTCGACCCACGCCCAGCCGCGCTCGCGCACTTCGGCGACCTGCTTTTCCAGCGCGACCGGATTGACTTCCGTCTTCGGCCCCAGCTTGGGCAGCGCGCGCAGGCGCAACTGCCGCGCGGCGTCTTCCGGCGGCAGCACCGCCAGCAACGCCTTGCCGAGCGCCGTGGCGTGCAAGGCCAGGCGCTTGCCAACGCGCAGTACGTAACGCAGTTCGTAGCGACTTTCCTGGAAGCCAGTCACCCGCACGTAGGCGCCATCCAGCCGGCCGCATAGCGAGGTCTCGCCCGTCTTGCCAGTGAGGAACTCCGTGGCCTCGGCCGCCACGGCGGCCAGCGGATCGTTGCCCGCAATGGCCTCGCAGATCGAATGGAGCCGCATCGTGGGATAGAAGCGGCGCGTGCGCGCGGTACGCATCAGGTACCCCGTCTCGGTCAGCGTATGCAGCAGGTCCGAGCAACTGCTCTCCGGCAGGTCGAGCAGGCGCGCAAGTTCCGAATTGGAGAGCTCGCGCTTCTCGCGCGAGAACACCTCGAAGACGGCAAGGCTGCGCGCGGCAGCAGGAACAAAGCTAGGCATGGGTTCTCCGAAATCTCGTATTGAAAGGGCAACATCCGCCCAAACCGCACAGTCTACGAGATTTCGTACGCGTTTCCGTGTTTGACAGGTGACATGACTACGATATACTGGATACTAATCCGACCTATCGTAGTTGTGCAAGATAAAGATCGGCCGATGGCACCCGCGACGGCGCGTCGACGTACAAGGCACCCGCGCACCGATGGGCAAACAGACACTGAAGAGGAGACACGATGCAGACTGCGGAATCCCGCTCGCCTGAAACACAAGCAGCGCCAAGCCTGGCCGTCCTGCGCTGCGGCGCATGTGGCAAGCCCACCTATCCCGCTTCCGCCTATGGCTGCCAGTACTGCGGCGCCGAGCCCGAGCGCGGCACGGTGGAACAAATGCCGGCGCGAGGCACGCTGCGCAATTACGTGACTGTCCATGCGCCGCTGGTGCGCGACATGCCGCCGCCGTTCGTCGTCGGCGAGGTCGACTTTGCGGAAGGCATTCGCGAAGAGGTCCTGCTCGACGTCGCCAGCGAAGCGGAGCTGGCCCCGGGCATGACGGTTCAGGGCGTGATCCGCGCCGACGCTCCGTGCGGCGACCGCTATCCGCTGCGCTTCGTACCCGCCAGCCAGGAGGTGCAACGATGAACCGCCTGCTGCAGCAAACCTCGGTCTATGTCATCGGCGTCGGCCTGCATCCGTACCAGTTCGCGTCGGATACCCCTTATGTCAGCCTCGGTCTGCGTGCGATGCGCGAGGCGCTGTCGGACGCCGGCATCGCCTGGCCCGAGGTGCAGAGCGCCTACGTGGGCACCTCGGCAATCGGCATGGCAACGGGACGCGTGATGTTCCGCCACCTGGGCTCTACCGGCCTGGCCGTGACACAGGTGGAAAGCGCCTCGGCATCGGGCTGCTCGGCGTTCCGCCAGGCGTGCCTGGAAGTGGCAAGCGGCGTCTCGGACGTGGTGGTGGCAATCGGCGTCGACAAGTTCGGCGATGGCCGCAAGGCGGCCGACAAGGACGGCCTGCCGCACCTTGCGCCCACCGCGACCATGCCGCCCGTGAAGTTCGCGCTGATGGCGCATGAATACCTGCGCCAGCACGGGCTGAAGCCCGAAGCGATGGCGCGCGTCGCGGTAAAGAACCATGGCAACGCTGCGCTCAACCCATATGCGCAGTTCCGCAAGGCTCGTACGCTCGAGCAGGTCATGGCTTCGCCCAAGGTGGTGGGTGACCTGACGGTGCAGCAGTGCTGCCCGCGTGGCGATGGCGCCGCAGCCGTGATCGTGGTGTCCGAGGCCGCGATCAAGCGGCTCGGCCTGGACAAGCGCCGCGCCGTGCGCGTGCTGGCATCGGTGGCGAACAGCGAAGAACTGGAACACGGCGATTCGTCTGCAGCCGTCGACATGGTGCGCAAGTCCACCGCGATGGCGTACGAGCAGGCCGGCGTCGGCCCCCGCGACCTGAACCTGGTGGAGTTGCACGAGGCCTTTTCGATCGAGGAATTGGTCTACACCGAAGCGATGGACCTGTGCGCGCCCGGAGAAGGCGCGGCATGGCTCGAACGCGGCGCTTCCGCCATTGGCGGCGAATGCGCGGTCAATGCTTCGGGTGGCCTGCTCGGCATGGGCCACCCGACCGGCCCGACCGGCATCGGGCAGATCGCCGAAATCACGCGCCAGATTCGCGGCGAGGCACACGGACGGCAGCACCCCGGCGCACGCCTGGGGCTCGCCCACATGATCGGGCTCGGCTCGGTGGCCTTCGCGCACATCCTGGCAGCATCGCACTGACCGTGCGGATGCGCCTGCCGCGAGCACGGCTGGCGCATCCGTCGCGCACATCATTCCAGGCAAGGAGACAAGGATGCAATTCGAAACCCTGTTGTACGAAGTGGTCGACGGCGTGGCCATCATCCGGCTAAACCGCCCGGATCGCATGAACACACTCGGCGGCACCATGAAACCCGATCTCGCCCGCGCGTTCTTCGAGTTGGCCCGTGATGACACCAGCGTTCGCTGTGTAGTGCTGACCGGCACCGGCGATAGAGCATTCTGCGCGGGCGCCGACATCAAGGAACGCGCCGGCGGCACGGCCCACCCCGCCGACTACTACGTCACGCAGCAACGCACGCACGAGCTGTTCCGTGGCATCGAGGAATTCGAGAAACCGGTGATCGCCGCCATCAATGGCGTAGCGCTCGGCGGCGGCCTGGAACTGGCCCTGTGCGCCGACATCCGCCTGGCCGCCAGATCGGCACGATTCGGCCTGCCAGAGATCAAGCTCGGCGTCATTCCCGCGGCGGGCGGCACGCAGCGCCTGCCGCGCGTGGTGGGTCCGGCCATCGCCAAGGAACTGATCTTTACCAGCGAACTGATCAACGCCGACGCCGCGAAAGACATCCGCCTGGTGAACCGTGTGATCGACGACGACAAGCTGATGGATGCGGCACTGACGATGGCCAGGCGCATCGCCGCGCAACCACCGCTGGCCGTGCGCTTCGCCAAGCGGTCGGTCAACCTGGGCATGCAGGGCTCGGTCGACATGGGCCTGCAGTTCGAATGCTACGGCGCGGCCATGGTGATGGACAGCGAGGACAGGAAGGAAGGGATGCGCGCATTCGTCGAGAAGCGCGAGCCCCGGTTCGTCGGGCGCTAGTCCGCACGCGAACGGCATCGAAACACGGAACATCGAAAACTGGAGGAGTACGGAATGGAACTGCATCTGCAAGGCAAGGTGGCATTGGTAACTGGAGGCGGACAAGGCGTAGGCCGACGCATCTGCCTGGAACTCGCCGGCGAAGGCGTCAAGGTGGTGATCAACGACTACTTCCTGGAGCGCGCGCAGGCGGTGCAAAAGGAGATCGAAGCAGCGGGCGGCCAGGCATTGGCCGTGCAGGCAGATATCGGCGACTCGGAACAGGTGGAACGCATGTTCGCGGCGGCGCGTGAACGCTTCGGCGACGTCGATATCCTGGTGAACAACGCCGGCGTGACCGTGGCGCGTCGCACCAAGGGCGGTATGCCCCCAACGTTCATGGAAATGCCGGTGGAAGACTGGAAGGAAGTCGTCGACCTGAACATCTACGGCGTGATGAACTGCTGCCACAGCGCCCTGCCCGGCATGCAACGCAAGGGCGGCGGCAAGATTGTCAACATCATGTCCGAAGCCGGACGCGTCGGCGAGGCACGCCTGGCGGTCTACTCGGGCGCCAAGGCCGCCATGCTGGGCTTCGCGAAGGCGATCGCGCAGGAGCACGGCCGTGACTGCATCAACGTGAACACCATCGCACTGGGCGCGGTGTCGCACGAGGGGATCGCCAACGGCCCGCTGCATCCGTCGTCCACCCCCGAGACCGACGATCGCCTCAAGAAAATGCTCGGCGCCTACCCGATCGCACGCGGGCTCGGCAGGCTGTCACGGCCCGAGGACATCTCGGGCGTGGTGGCTTTCCTGGCATCGGATCGCGCGGCCTTCATCACCGGCCAGAGCCTTGGTGTGAGTGGCGGCTACGTGATGCTCTGAAGCCAACCTCTTTGGCACACACACATCCTGACGCCCGACCGAGGAGAACACATGAGTCCGGCAGCATCCGGCCACGCGGCCGAACGCATCTTCCAGACGCGCCTGGCGGCGCTGCTGGATATCCGTTATCCGATCCTGCTGGGCGGCATGCAACTCCTCGGCACGTCCGATGTGGTGGCAGCGGTGGTCAACGCGGGAGCGATGGGGTTCATCACCGCGCGCTCCTTCCCGACCCTCGAGGCCTTTCGCGCCGACCTGCGCCGTTGCCGCACGCTGACCCGGGGCAGGCCCTTTGGTGTCAACGTCACGCTCTCGGCTCGCGAGGATCGGAACCAGTTGGCCGCTGCATGGATCGACGTGGCGCTGGACGAAGGCGTGCGCGTGTTCGAGAGCGCGGGCATGTCACCCGAGCGACTCGTCGCGCCGATCCATGCTGGCGGTGGCCTGCTGATCCACAAGTGCCCAAGCGTGCGCCACGCGGTCACAGCGCAGCGGCTTGGCGTGGACGCCGTCGCGCTGGTCGGACTCGAGGAAGGGGGACACCCTGGTGCCAACCAGTTGTCGGCCTTCGTCAATGGCGCGTTTGCGCTGGAGCGTGTGGAGATCCCGCTCGTGATCGGCGGCGGCATCGGCAGCGGCCGTCAGATCGCGGCCGCGCTGGCGCTTGGCGCCGATGGCGTGGTGATGGGCAGCCGCTTCATGGTGGCAGCGGAGATCGCCACCCATCGCGCACTAAAGGAACGCATCGTCGCCGCCGACGAGCACTGTTCGATTGCGATCCTACGCAGCCTGAACGATACCTGGCGCGTGCTCGACAACGCTGCCGCGCGCGAGGTGCAACGCCTCGAAGCCGAAGGCGCCCGCTCGCACGCGGCATTCGGCGACCTCATCCTGTCGTCGCGCACCCAGGAACGCGTGTACCTGGGCGGCGATACCGACGCCGGCATCGTCTCGCTCGGCCCGGCCGGCGGGTTCGCCGACGCGATCGAATCGGCGGGAAAGATCGTCGAGAGGTTGGTGGAAGGGGCGTGTGCGGCGTGGGAGGTGATGACAGGGCGGGTGGAACGGGCGTGGGCTTGAGTCCTTGATCGACAGTTTTGGTCGATCTACCGCCAGAAACAGGCCAGAAACAGAAAAGGGGTTACGGCAGAAACCGTAACCCCTTCGCATTTACAACATCAGTGGTGGGCCTCCCGTGAGTCGAACACGGCACCAACGGATTATGAGTCCGCTGCTCTAACCAGGCATGAGCTAGAGGCCCTTGAAAGGCGTTAGTTGCCTTCCAGGAAGCTCTTCAGCTTGTCGGAGCGGCTCGGGTGGCGCAGCTTGCGCAGTGCCTTTGCCTCGATCTGGCGGATACGTTCGCGCGTCACGTCGAACTGCTTGCCGACTTCCTCGAGCGTGTGGTCGGTGCTCATTTCGATGCCGAAACGCATGCGCAGCACCTTGGCTTCGCGCGGCGTCAGGCTGTCGAGCACGTCCTTGACCACGTCGCGCATGGAGCCATCCAGCGCAGCCTCGGCCGGGGCCAGCGTGTTCGTGTCTTCGATGAAGTCGCCCAGATGCGAATCGTCGTCGTCACCGATCGGCGTTTCCATGGAGATCGGTTCCTTGGCGATCTTCATGATCTTGCGGATCTTGTCCTCGGGCATCTCCATCTTCTCAGCCAGCGTTGCCGGATCCGGCTCGTTGCCGGTTTCCTGCAGGATCTGGCGCGAGATCCGGTTCATCTTGTTGATCGTTTCGATCATGTGAACCGGAATACGGATGGTACGAGCCTGGTCGGCGATCGAGCGCGTGATGGCCTGGCGAATCCACCACGTGGCGTACGTGGAGAACTTGTAGCCGCGACGGTATTCGAACTTGTCCACCGCCTTCATCAGGCCGATGTTGCCTTCCTGGATCAGATCCAGGAACTGCAGGCCGCGGTTCGTGTACTTCTTCGCGATCGAGATCACCAGACGCAGGTTGGCCTCGGTCATTTCACGCTTGGCTTCGCGGGCGCGCTTCTCGCCTTCGGACATCTTGCGATTGACGTCCTTCAGTTCCTTCAGCGGCAGCACCACGCGCGACTGCAGGTCGATCAGCTTCTGCTGCAGCTCGTGCACGGCCGGCACGTTACGCTCGACGATCGTGCTGTACGACTTGTTGTCGGCCACGATGGTCTGGATCCAGTCCAGGTTCGTCTCGTTGCCCGGGAAACGGGCCACGAAGTCGGCGCGCGGCATGCCGCACTTGTCGACGACGATATTCAGGATGGCGCGTTCCAGCTTGCGCACTTCGTCCACCTGGCCACGCAGCGTGTCGCACAGACGCTCGACGTTACGCGCGGTGAAGCGAATGCTCATCAGTTCGGCCTGGATAGCTTCCTGGGCCTTCACGTACGGCTTCGACTTGTAGCCTTCCTTTTCGAAGGCACGGCGCATCTTGTCGAACTGCTCGGCGATCACGCGGAATTTTTCCAGCGCGGCAACCTTCAGTTCCTCGAGCTGGCGAGCCGACGCACCGGCGCCACCGCCGCTTTCGTCGTCTTCCTCTTCGCCGTCGTCGCCGTCTTCGTCCGAATCCTCGTCCTCGTCATCGGCGGCTACCGCCTGGGCCGGGGAGTTGTCCTGGACTTCCTCTGCGTTCGGGTCGATCAGGCCATCGACGAACTCGTCGATCTTGATCTCTTCGTTCGCCACGCGCTCGGCGCTGGCCAGGATTTCGGAGATCGTGACCGGGCAGGCCGAGATCGCCATCACCATGTCCTTCAGGCCCGCTTCGATGCGCTTGGCGATTTCGATTTCGCCTTCGCGCGTCAGCAGTTCCACGGTACCCATTTCACGCATGTACATGCGGACCGGGTCGGTGGTGCGGCCGAATTCGGAGTCCACGGTCGACAGGGCGGCTTCGGCTTCTTCCTCGGCCTCTTCCTCGCTCGTGGCGGACGGTGCGTTGTCGTTGAGCAGCAGCGTCTCGGCATCCGGCGCCTGTTCGTAGACGGCGATACCGATGTCGTTCAGCGTGGCGACCAGCGTGTCGATCGTTTCCGAATCGACCATGTCGTCCGGCAGGTGATCGTTGATTTCCGCATAAGTCAGGTAGCCACGCGATTTGCCGAGCTTGATCAGCGCCTTGAGCTTCTGGCGACGGATCTCGAGCTCTTCCTCGCTACCAGCCTGATTCGACGAGGCAAATTCCTTGAGCAGCGCCTTTTCCTTGGCCTTGCGGTCCTTGGCTTTCTGCTTTTCGGTCTTGGGCGCAGCGGCAGGGGTAGCCGGCGCGTCGTTGTCGTAAAACTCTTCAGTCACGTCTTCGATGGTGCTGTCGTCTTGCTGCATCTCGGCCTTGGGCTTGCGGCCACGCTTCTTCGGCTCCGGCTTGACGGCCGGAGCGGCGGGACGCTCGGATGCAACGGGTGCGGGAGTCGCGGCACGGGCCTTGGGCGTCGCGGTAGCGGTGGTGCCTGCCTTGGCGCCTCCACTCCGTGTGCCGGCCGTCGTTGCCGCACGCTTGCTCTCGACTTCGGTATTCTGCTGTTTCGCCACGGTGATACTCTTGCCTTTCACTGGTGCAGCGGCGCTCTTGCCGCTTGTATTGGCGCTCTTGCCGCTCTCGCGTGCCGAAGTCGAGGGCTTTGTATTTTCGGATGTGCGATTCCTGGCGGAAGTGGATCCGGCGGGCGCAGTTGCGCTCCGCGCGGATTTTGCTGGCGCAGACCGGGCTGATGTCGTCCTGACTGACGCGGTCGATGTCTTCGCCGCCGTTGTTTTCACGGACGCCTTGCCGCTCCCTGATTGGGGAGCTTTGGAGGGCGCCTTCACGGCTACCCCTTCGGTTGCTTTGGCCTTTGCCATTGGCACGCTCACTTTCGCCAGTAATGGGAAGAAAGATTTCGCAATCCAAACCGGGCATTGTAGCACGTCACCAACCCCCGGCTTCCTGTCAGGTTGTGTTTTCACCTGAAAAATCAAGGCTTAAGCAGTTTGGCCGCCAATTTTTCCATCGGTTCTGGCCACGTGCTCAACTGCTCACGCCGAAAATCGGTTCAACTATCCTCCATGGCGGCGGGCCGCCAGCCCATTTGCCTGCGCCGCTGCACTTCGCGCGATAGCCAGAGATATCGCGCCTTGGTCTCTTCGTCAGCCGTGCCCGCGCTCACCATGGCCTCGAGCGCCTTCTGCTCGCGCTCCAGCGGCTCGGCCAGCAACTTGTGGACGGCGCCGTCGAACTCATGCGTCGCCGGCTCCTCTTCGATTTCCTCGCGCAGTACCGCCGTGCGTGCGCTCGCGTAGACATCGGCGTAGGGCGTCTGCGCCAACTGCTCGCTGAAGGCCGCAAAGTTCACCTCACCCTGAATGCCATCGCAAGCGGACACCAAGTAGCCCAGCGCCTCGGATCCGGAGTGCTGGGGGTCCAGCAGCAATGCGCGCGCGTCCCCGTCGAGCCGGGCCGCCAGCGACGGGTAGCACATCAGCAACTGGATCACGCGCTGCTCGAGCCCGGTCGGCGCCTGACGCCGCGCGCGCGGGCGCGGCTGGGCGAAACGACCAACCCGCGAGGAATCGCTGCCCAGGCCGCAAATCGCCTCGATCTCGGCCGGCGTGGTGCTTGTGGTATCGGCAAGTTCGCGCACGATCTGCAGTCGCAAGCCACCGGCGGGCATCGCCTGAAGCAGCGGCTTGGCCTCGTACTGCGCGCGGGCACGGCCCTCGGGCTGGCGCAGATCCTGATCTTCCGTGACGATTTGCAGCAAGAAGCGCGACAAAGGCATCGCGTTCTGAACCTGGCGCGCGAACGCGTCAGTTCCCTCCTCGCGGACATAGCTATCCGGGTCGTGTTCGGCCGGCAGAAAAAGGAAGCGGATCGTCTTGTTATCCGCCACGTGCGGCAGGCAGGCTTCCAACGCGCGGCGCGCGGCACGGCGGCCAGCGGCGTCACCGTCGAACGAGAAGACCACGGCGTCGGTCTGGCGCATCAGCTTCTGCACATGAACTGGCGTGCAGGCCGTGCCGAGTGTGGCGACGGCATTGGCAAACCCGAGCTGGGCCAGCGCGACCACATCCATGTAGCCTTCTACCACCAGCACGTAGCCATTTTCGCGGATTGCGTGACGCGCCTCGAACAGACCGTAGAGCTCCGTTCCCTTGCTGAAGAGCGGCGTTTCCGGTGAATTCAGGTACTTTGGCTCGCCCTGCCCCATCACGCGGCCGCCAAACCCGATCACATTGCCCTTCGTATTGCGAATCGGGAACATGATGCGATCGCGGAAGCGGTCGTACCGACGCGGCTTGCCATCGGCGTCGCGCTTCTCCTGGGACTCGATCAGCAGCCCGGCCTCCACCAGCGGACCGGCGATGGCGTCATCGCGATAGCTTCCGAACACGGTCTCCAGCCCTTGCCAGTCGTCCGGCGCGTAGCCAAGACCGAAGTGAGCGGCAATCTCGCCGGTCAGGCCACGGCCCTTGAGGTACTGGATGGCCTGCGGGGCACCGCGCAACTGCTTCTTGTAGAAGTCGGTGGCACGCGTCATGGCATCGGTCAGCGCCAACGACCTGGCCTGCTGCTCTGCCCGCTGGGCGGGTGGCAGACTATTGCGCTCCTCCGGCACGGACAGGCCGACCGACTGGGCCAGCTCACGCACCGCGTCGGGGTAGGACTGCCCCGAGTACTCCATCAGGAACCCGATGGCGGATCCATGTGCGCCGCAGCCGAAGCAGTGATAGAACTGCTTGGTCGGCGATACGGTAAAGGACGGGGACTTCTCGTTATGGAACGGGCACAGGCCCATGAAGTTGGCGCCGCCCTTCTTCAACTGCACGTACTTGCCCACCACATCGACAATGTCGACGCGGTTGAGCAGGTCCTGAATAAAGGATTGCGGAATCACCCGACTGACCGTCCTGATGGCACGGACTGCCGGGCAAAACGCCGGCGGCCGTTTCGAAGTTTTCTGGAATACGTGACCGGGGCGTCGCCCGGCGGCTATCGAATCATTGTAGTGCAGATGCAACGCGCCACTTGGGATTGCTAACATCTACGCGCAATTTTCATCAACGCGCAGACAACATCACGCATTACATCCGCTGATGGCAATGATTCTGACCGATGAGAGGCTTACTTCGGCGCAAGCGCGGCCTTCACGAGCGCGGAAACTGCGGTCATGTCGGCACGGCCAGCCAGGCGGGCCTTCACCAGGCCCATGACCTTGCCCATATCCTGCGGACCGGCTGCGCCGCTTTCGGTCACGGCCTTCTGAACCTCGGCAGCCACTTCCGCGTCGGAGAGCTGTGCCGGCATATAGGCTACCAGCACGTCAAGTTCGGCCTTCTCCTTCGCAACCAGATCATCGCGACCGGCCTGCTCGAACTGGGAGATAGAGTCCTTGCGCTGCTTGATCATCTTGTCGATCACGGCGGTGATGCCAGCGTCGTCCAGTTCGATGCGTTCGTCCACCTCGCGCTGCTTGATGGCCGCCAGCAGCAGGCGGACGGTGCCGAGACGCTCGGCTTCACGGGCACGCATGGCGGCCTTCATGTCATCGTTGATGCGGGCTTTGAGGGACATGGCAATCTTCCGAAAAGTTGGATTACGCGCCAGCGACGGACGCGGGCGGGGCAAACCCGACCATAACGCAAAAACCCGCCGGAGCCATGCTCACAGCGGGTTTCGTGCTGACGCTAAGACGCGGTCAGTATAGCTTCTTCGGCAGCATCTGGCTGCGCAGGCGCTTGTAATTGCGCTTGACGGCAGCGTCGCGCTTGCGTTTGCGTTCGGCGGTGGGCTTCTCGTAAAACTCCCGCGCCCGCAGTTCGGGGAGCAGGCCATTCTTCTCGATGGTGCGCTTGAAGCGACGCAGCGCGACTTCAAACGGTTCATTTTCCTTAAGGCGAATCGTCGTCATATGGCGGCCGAAATGCAATGAGAAAACCGGGTGGGATTGCGCCGGCACCCCGCCGGCGGCTTTACGAGAGCGACGATTCTAGCGCAAGGTCTGCCAAGCTGCACGTAAGGGCCGGCACCCGGGCCAACACGAGGGCCGACACGAGGGCCGACACGTGCCGCCTACGTAACAGCGCCTGCGCCACGAGCCGCCTCGGCCACGGCCTCCCCGGCCGCCACCGCCGATGCCCAGGCCCACTGGAAGTTGTAGCCGCCGAGCCATCCGGTCACGTCCACGACCTCGCCAATGAAATAAAGTCCGTCGACTTCGCGCGCCATCATCGTGGTCGACGACAGTCCGCGCGTATCGACACCACCCAGTGTCACTTCGGCCTTCTTGTAGCCCTCGGTGCCGGACGGCACCAGCCGCCAGCGATTAAGCGATTCGCCGAGCTGGCGCAGTGCCTTATCCGGCATATCGGCCACGGATTGCGTGCCTTGCAGCCCCACCGCCGCGCACCATGCGTCTGCCAGCCGCGACGGCAGACGCTCGCCCAGGAGATTGTTCAGATGCTTGCGGCTGCTCTTCTTGTGCCCGATCAACCACGCGGCGGCGTCCTCGCCATCGAACAGGTCAATCTCGATCGGCGTGCCGGGGCGCCAGTAGCTGGAGATCTGCAGGACCGCCGGTCCGGACAAGCCCCGATGCGTCCACAGCAGGTCTTCCTTGAACGCGCCTGCGGTCTTGCCGCTGCCGGTGGATATATCGACTTCCATCGACACCCCCGCCAACGGCACGAACGGCTGCCACGCCTGGCCATCGAACGTCAGCGGTACCAGGGCCGGTCGCGTGTCGATGATTTTCAGGCCGAACTGACGGGCGATGGCATAGCCGAAGTCCGTTGCGCCGATCTTCGGGATCGACAGCCCACCGGTAGCCACCACCAGCGCGCCGACTCGCACCGTGCCCTGGGATGTCAGCAACAGATAGTCGGCACCCTCGCGGCGGACCTCATGGATGCTGCAGCCGGTCTGCCAGCGCACGCCGCCAGCCTCGCACTCGGCGCGCAGCAGGTTGATCACGTCCTCGGCGCTGTCATTGCAGAACAGTTGGCCGCGATGCTTCTCGTGCCAACCGATGTCGTAGCGGCGCATCAGCGCCAGGAAATCTTGCGGCGTGTAGCGCGCCAGCGCCGAGCGGCAGAAATGGGGGTTGGACGACAAATAGTTGGCCGGGCTGGCCTGGAGATTCGTGAAATTGCACCGCCCGCCGCCGGAAATACGGATCTTCTCCGCCAGCTTCGTGGCGTGGTCGATCAACACCACGCGCGCGCCGCGCTGCCCGGCCACGGCGGCACACATCATGCCGGCCGCTCCCGCGCCCAGCACCGCCACATCGAACCGGTCTTGTCTGCCCTGAGTCATGCCACCCCTTCAACGAAGCCCGGATTGTATCGAAATGCGGGCCCGCGAGCGCGCCAGGCCCCGGTGTGCTACCCTGCTGGCCTTCAGATTTTGCCGGCACGATCGCTGCAGATGACTGCACGGGCGCTGCCAGCCGCACCAGAAACGCCATGCTTGTCCTCGGTATCGAATCCTCCTGTGACGAAACCGGGCTGGCCCTCTACGACACCGAGGCCGGCCTGCTCGCGCACGCGCTGCACTCGCAGATCGCCATGCATCGCGAATACGGCGGCGTGGTGCCCGAACTCGCATCACGCGACCATATCCGGCGCGTGCTGCCGCTATTGCAGCAGGTACTGGACGATGCAGGCCGCACGCGCGCGGACATCGACGCCATCGCTTACACGCAGGGCCCCGGACTTGCCGGCGCGCTGCTGGTGGGCGCATCGGTGGCCAATGCGCTGGGCTTCGCGCTCGGTGTGCCGATGATCGGCGTGCACCATCTGGAAGGCCATCTGCTCTCGCCACTGCTGACGAGTGCCCCGCCGCCGTTCCCGTTCGTGGCGCTGCTGGTGTCTGGTGGGCACACCCAGCTCATGGAAGTAAAGGGCATCGGCGACTACAAGCTACTCGGCGAAACGCTCGACGACGCCGCCGGCGAAGCATTCGACAAGACCGCCAAGCTGCTGGGCCTCGGGTATCCGGGCGGCCCGGAAGTG
The DNA here is from genome assembly GCF_000196015.1 of Cupriavidus metallidurans CH34. NCBI lineage: Bacteria > Pseudomonadati > Pseudomonadota > Betaproteobacteria > Burkholderiales > Burkholderiaceae > Cupriavidus > Cupriavidus metallidurans. Next base: position 2,841,470 of record NC_007973.1, read on the forward strand.
TCGCGGCTGGCCGAATTCGGCAACCCCGGCGCCTTCGAACTGCCCCGGCCGATGCTGCATTCTGGCAATCTCGATTTCTCGTTCGCTGGCCTCAAGACCGCCGTGCTGACGCAGACACGCAAGCTCAGCAATGCCTGCGAGCAGGACCGCGCCAATCTGGCGCGCGCGTTCGTCGATGCGATCGTCGACGTACTGGCCGCCAAGTCGTTCGCCGCGCTCAAGCAGACCGGCGACAAGCGTCTCGTGGTTGCGGGCGGCGTGGGCGCGAATCGGCAACTGCGCGAACGGCTCAATGAGATGGGCAAGCGCCGCAAGGTCGAGGTGTTCTACCCCGATCTGGCGTTCTGCACCGACAATGGCGCGATGATCGCGTTCGCCGGCGCGATGCGCCTGAAGGCCGCGCCAGAGCTTGCCCGGCACGGCTACGACTATGGCGTGACGCCACGGTGGGATCTGGCCGATATCCGCCTGCCCGAGGCCCGGACTTCGTAGAAAAGCGCTAATCGAGCTGACATCCAGACACATGGCGGTCACGGGACCACCGAACAATTTGCGATTCCTGCATCACATAACAAGGAAGGGAACGCAAAGTGGATCGCCGCAAATTTCTGCAATGGGGAAGTTTCGTCACCGTGACGGTGGCCACCACCGGCCTGGCCGGCTGCGGTGGTGACGACAACGCCTCGCCCGCCACCCCCTCGACCAATCCGCCCACGACGCCGCCCGCCAGCGAGCCGGGCAACACGTTCACGTTCCAGCAAGGCGTGGCATCCGGCGACCCGAAACCCGATAGCGTCGTGCTCTGGACGCGCGTGGACGGCAACAACGGCAGCAAGCCCGTCAACGTGCAACTGCAGGTGTCGACACAGGCGGACTTCAGCACGCTGATCGTCAACAGCACACTGGCTGCCTCGCCTGACTGGGACTACACGCTGCGCAACAAGGTGACGGGCCTGTCCGCCGGCACCACGTACTACTACCGTTTCCAGGTTGGCAATCAGACCAGTCCCGTGGGCCGCACCAAGACCGCGCCCGCCGCCGGCACGCCACTGTCGCAACTGAAGTTCGCCTTCATCACCTGCCAGGACTGGAGCGTGAATCACTGGGCCGGCATGGAGGAGCTTGTCAACGAAGACCTCGATTTCGTGGTCCACATGGGCGACTACATCTACGAGACCGTCGGCGCGGCGTTCCAGACCGGCAAGGTGGAAACGCGCCACGCACAATTGACGCTGCCCAATGGCACGCTGCGCGACGATGGCGCCCACTACGCGACCACGATCGACGACTATCGCTACCTCTACAAGTCATATCGCAGCGATCCGCGTCTGCAGGCGCTGCACGCGCGCTTTCCCGTGATCGCAATCTGGGACGACCACGAATTCTCCGACGACTGTTGGCAGGACCATCAGACCTATACCGCCGCTGACGATGCCACGCCGCGCACCGCGCGCCGGCGCGCGGCGAACCAGGCGTGGTTCGAGTTCATGCCAGCCGACGTCAGCTTCGACCAGGCGGATACGTCGTTCCACAACATCCAGATCTACCGTTCGTTCACGTTCGGCAACCTGGCCACGCTGGTGATGACGGACGAGCGGCTCTATCGCGCCGATCATGTGATTCCGGAACAGGCGGCGGGCAGCGAAATCGGCAGCCGCTACTTCGTGCCGAAGACCACGCTGGCCGCGCTGGAGGGCAGCAAGCTGGCCGCCGCTGGTGGCGCGCTGACGCCGGTGTCGATACTTGGCGACACCCAACGCGGCTGGTGGCAACAGCAGATAGGCAATGCCACGACCACGTGGAAGCTGTGGGGCAACGAGGTCTCGTTGCTACGCATGCAGATTGACGGGGCGCTGGCGGTCGGATCGTTGCTGGCCGACGCCGTGATCGCGCAAATTCCCGCGCTGGGATCGCAGAAGCGGCCCCTGACCGGCGCCATTGCGCAGGATCTGAAGGACGCAAAGGCCGCCAACAGCTACCAGGCACCGGCCTTTACCCAGTTGCGCGGCCTGCTGGCGGGACTGACCGTGCCCGCGCTCCAGATCAACGCCATCGTGGCCGCGCTGACCAGTGGTCTGCCGCCTGCGATGCTGATCGACCAGTTCATTCTCAACGCCGACCAGTGGGATGGCTACAACGCCGAGCGCAAGGCCATGATGGCCTTCCTGAAGATGCAGCGCATCAGCAATGTGGTGGCGCTGACCGGCGACATCCACGCGTTCTTCGCGGGCCCGGTCATGGACGACTACGACGCCGCGACGCCAGTCCCGGTCATGGTGGATCTGGTCACGGCGGGTCTGTCGAGCAACTCGTTCCAGAGCTACTTCAAGAGCGTGGTAGACAGCGACGCAGCATTCGCGGACGCAAAACCGCTGGTCTACACGACCGATGGCAACGGGGCGATGGTGAACACGTTCAACACGACGCTGACGTCGTTTAATCCGTGGCTGACGTATGTGAACTCCGACGCGCAGGGTTACGCGGTGGTGACGCTGGCGGCTTCGAAGCTGAGTTGCAGCTTTCACAAGCTCAAGCCAATCGCGGACGGCGTGGCCCCGGCGATGCCGGCGACAGCCAGTGTGCAGGTGGTGGAGGTTGCGGCGGGAACGCCTGCGGTGACGCTGGCCTGATACCAGTTTGATGCGGCAATGCGCCCCTCTCCCACACGTGGGCGAGGGGCGAAAAACTAGCGACTGTTACTGATGCCGCTTGTCGTGCTCGATCACAGCATAGGCGCTGTGATTGTGGATCGATTCGAAATTCTCGGCTTCCAGCGTGTATGCGACGATACGATCGTCGGCGTTCAGCCGCATCGCGATATCGCGCACCAGGTCTTCCACGAACTTCGGATTCTCGTAGGCACGCTCGGTCACGAACTTCTCGTCGGGGCGCTTGAGCAGGCCCCACAGTTCGCACGATGCCTCTTCCTCGGCCATGCGCACCAGCGCCTCGACATCGAGGTCACCGGCAAGCTCCACGCGCATCGTGATATGCGAGCGCTGGTTGTGCGCGCCGTACTGCGAGATCTTCTTCGAGCACGGGCACAGGCTCGTCACCGGCACCAGAGCGGTCATGAACATGCGTGTCTGGCCGTCACGCGCCTCGGCCACGAGCGTGACTTCGTAGTCCAGCAACGACTGCACGCCCGACACCGGCGCGGTCTTCGTGATGAAGTACGGGAACGACACTTCGATACGGCCCGCATCGGCTTCCAGGCGAACCAGCATGTCGTCGACCAGCGCGCGGAAAGCGGCCAGGTCCAGTGGCGCGCGGTTTTCCTCGAGCAGCGCCACGAAGCGCGACATGTGCGTGCCCTTCTGGTCGGCCGGCAGGCGCACGTCCATATTGAACGTACCGACCGTGCCCACTGCGCCGGCAGGCGTCTTCAGCGTCAGCGGATATCGCACACCCTTCACGCCGACGCGCTGGATCACGATCTGGCGGGTATCGACGCTCGACTGTACGTCGGGCATGACGAAGGCGGGATTGATGTCATTCATCTACGGTTTCCTCCAGGAGGCCGACAAAGGGGGCGCGGCCGTCCTTACGGTCGCGGCGATTTCGCAGAACATCTCTACGCCGCGCAACGAGTGTGAAACGACGGGTCCAGGCTGGATGGGGGCGCCGGCCCGCAGCTGCGAACACAAAAACGGAAAGGCGATTTTACGGGATATTGGCCAGTCATGTTTCTGCCCGCCGTGAATCCGCATATTTCATGCGGATAATGCCGCCGCGCTGCAGAAAAATGCCATTCCCGCGCGCCCAAAAACAAACCGGCGCGGGGTTGCCGCGCCGGTTTTCAGTACCGCGTATGACCTGTGTCGAATGGCGTCAGGCCACGCTCGCCACCTTGACCGGTTGCGCCGTCAGGCTGAAGCGCTCGCGCACCGAACGCTCGATGCCGGCCGCATCGAGGCCGCACAGCGACAGCAGATGCGCCGGATCGCCATGGTCGATGAACTTGTCGGGCAGGCCCAGCACCAACGTCGGCAGTTCGATACCCGCCTCGGCCAGCGCCTCGAGCACGGCGCTACCGGCACCGCCCATCGTGGCGCCCTCTTCCACCGTGACCAGGAAGTCGTGATTGGCGGCCAGTTGTTTGACCAGCTCCACATCGAGCGGCTTCACGAAACGCATGTTGGCCACCGTGGCATCGAGTTGCTCAGCCGCGGTCAGGGCCGGATGCACCATCGAACCGAACGCCATGATCGCCACACGCTGACCTGCGCGGGCATGGCCTTCGCGGCGGATCTCGCCCTTGCCCACCGGCAGCGCGGTCAGTTCGGGCTGCGTGGCCACGCCGACGCCGGCGCCGCGCGGATAGCGCACGGCGGTCGGGCAGTCCTGCTGGAACGCGGTCGTCAGCAACTGACGGCACTCGTTCTCGTCTGCCGGCACCATCACCATCATGTTCGGGATGCAGCGCAGGAACGGGATGTCGTACACACCGGCGTGCGTGGCACCATCGGCGCCCACCAGACCAGCGCGGTCCAGCGCGAACACCACTGGCAGGTTCTGCAGCGCCACGTCGTGAATAAGCTGGTCGTAACCACGTTGCAGGAACGTCGAGTAGATCGCCACAACCGGCTTCAGGCCCTCACAGGCCAGGCCGCCGGCGAAGGTCACCGCGTGCTGCTCTGCGATACCGACGTCGTAGTAGCGGTCCGGGAAGCGCTTTTCGAACTCGACCATGCCCGAGCCTTCGCGCATGGCCGGCGTCACGCCGATCAGACGCTTGTCGGCGGCGGCCATGTCGCACAGCCACTCGCCAAACACCTGCGTGTAGGTCTTGCGCGACGGCTTGGCCGACGGACGGATACCCTCGGCCGGATTGAACTTGCCCGGGCCGTGGTAGAGGATCGGATCGGCCTCGGCCAGCTTGTAGCCCTGGCCCTTCTTGGTCACCACGTGCAGGAACTGCGGGCCGTGGCCTTCCAGCGCGCGCTGGCGGATGTTCTGCAGCGTCGGGACCAGCGACTCGAGGTCGTGGCCGTCGATCGGGCCGACGTAGTCGAAACCGAATTCTTCGAACAGCGTGGCCGGCACGACCATGCCCTTGGCATGTTCTTCCAGGCGCTTGGCGAATTCGAGCACCGGCGGCGCCACCGACAGCACCTTCTCGATGCCCTTCTTGGTGGCCGCGTAGAACTGGCCCGACATCAGGCGCGCCAGGTGCTTGTTCAACATGCCCACCGGCGGGGAGATCGACATGTCGTTGTCGTTCAGCACCACCAGCATCGGCAGGTCCTTGTAGACGCCCGCATTGTTCATGGCTTCGAAAGCCATGCCGGCGGTCATCGCGCCATCGCCGATCACGGCAATACCCACGCGCTTCTCGCCCCGGGTACGGGCACCGAGCGCCATGCCCAGCGCCGCGGAAATCGACGTCGACGAATGCGCAGTACCGAAAGTGTCGTACTCGCTCTCGGCACGGCGCGGGAAGCCGGAGATGCCACCGTACTGGCGCAGCGTCGACATGCGGTCGCGGCGGCCAGTCAGGATCTTGTGGGGATAGCTCTGGTGACCCACGTCCCAGACCACGCGATCGTTCGGTGTGTCGAAGACATAGTGCAGCGCGATCGTCAGCTCCACCGTGCCGAGGTTGGACGACAGGTGCCCGCCGGTTTGCGAGACCGATTCGAGCACGTAGGCGCGGAGTTCCTCGGCCAGCGTGTCGAGCTGGCGACGGTCCAGCTTGCGCAGGTCCGCGGGGTCGTCGATTTTATTGAGCAGCGTGTAGGTCATGGTGTCCGTTCGGCCGCCGGATTCTGTGCGTCCGGCTTTTCAGTTCAGTTTGAGCGCAGCACGATCAGGTCGGCCAGTTCGGCGAGCCGGCCAGCGCGTGTGCCGAATCCCTCCAGCGCCTCGTGGGCGTCGGTGCGAAGCTGGGCAGCCAGCTCGCGTGCGGCATCCAGGCCAAGCAGCGATACGTAGGTCGGCTTGTCGTTCGCGGCATCCTTGCCCGCCGTCTTGCCAAGCGTTGCCGTGTCGGCAGTGACGTCGAGAATATCGTCCACGACCTGGAACGCCAATCCCACGGCCGCGGCATATCGATCAAGCGCCACAAGGCCGGCCTGGTCGATGTTTCCGCACAACGCACCCATGCGCACGCTGGCGCGCAACAGGGCGCCGGTCTTCATGCGGTGCATGCCTTCGAGCGCCTCGCGGGTCATGGCCTTGCCAACGTTCTGGAGGTCGATGGCTTGTCCACCGCACATGCCTATCGAGCCCGATGCCACGGCCAGTTCCGCCACCACTTTCAGGCGCGCTTCCGCAGCCAGAGCCGGGGTCTGGGCCAGCACGATAAACGCCTGGCTCTGCAGCGCGTCACCGACCAGCAGGGCCGTGGCCTCGTCATAGGCCTTGTGGACCGTGGGGCGTCCGCGGCGCAGATCGTCGTCGTCCATGCAGGGCATGTCGTCGTGGACCAGCGAATAGGCGTGAATCATCTCGACGGCGCATGCTGCGGCGTCGCAGGCCTCGGGTGTCGCACCGACCACCTCGCCCGCAGCGTGCACTAACAGGGGGCGCACACGCTTGCCACCGCCGAGCACAGCATAGCGCATCGCCTCATGGAGGGTGTATGGAATTGTGTCCGTGGAAGGTAGGGCCGCTTCCAAAGCGGCTTCGGTGCGGGCGCCCTGCGCCCGCATCCAAGTGGCGAAATCGCTCATTCGAAATCTGCGCTGTTGCTGTCTGCGTTGTTCTGGGTGCGCGACTCGCCGGCTAGCGGCTTCAGTGCGTCACCTTCGAGTACCTTGACCTGCTGCGCCACGCGCTCCAGGCTCTGCTGGCAAAAGCGCACCAGCTCGGCACCACGGCGGTAGGCGGCAAGCGATGCCTCGAGCGGCAGATCGCCGCTTTCCATGCTCGCCACCAGCGTTTCCAGCTCGGCCATCGCGGCCTCATAGGAAGCCGGCGGCACGCTGGCGGCCGGCGTATCTTCAGGCTGGACCGGGGCGGTCGTGGTTCTTGGCATGTCAGGCCTTCATCAGGGGAATCCGGGATTTTACGCCAATCCTGAGCTTGGTCGCAGAATCGCCTGACCGGCGCAATAGCCACACCGACCACATGGATATCTGCCTAGCACCGGGTTTTGACAGGGAAGTGACGTGTGCGGCCGGGTCGTCATTCGGAATGCGCCCGAAAGGGCACCTCCATGACGACCCGGGTCGACTTTTTCGCTAAAAAGGCAAAAAAATCAGGCCCTTAACTTTTTGGCTCGGGTACAATCCCGGGCTCGTCAGCGAGTTCCGCGCCGTTGCGTCCGCACCAACATGACCGCTCATACGCGGTGTGTCGGCGGGCACATTTTCCCCATCACCAACCCCGGGGAACCTGGCCGGATCCGGCTCGTCTGACACGGTTTCCCAAATCGATTCATATTTCGATGGTTGGGTTGTTCACTGCTTTCGCCTGTTATAGGGAGTGGGGATAATGTCCAATCTCAGCACCGCGCTCAAGCTGGCGCCGGCTGATTCGCAGTTGCCCGTAAATGTCTACTTTGACGAGGCACTGCATCAACAAGAACTGGAACTGCTGTTCAAGAATGGCCCCGGCTACGTCGGCCACGAACTGATGGTGCCGGAGACCGGCGACTTTCAGACGCTGGCCGCCGAGGACGAAGGCCGTATGCTGGTGCGCAACCCTGACGGCATCGAGCTGCTGTCGAACGTGTGCCGCCATCGCCAAGCCATCATGCTCAACGGCCGCGGCAATGCCAGGAACATCGTCTGCCCGCTGCATCGCTGGACATACGACCTCAAGGGTGGCCTGCTCGGCGCGCCGCACTTCGAGAAGCAGCCCTGCACGCACCTGAACCGCTCGCCGCTGCAGAACTGGAACGGCCTGCTGTTTGAGGGCAAGCGCGACGTGCGCGCCGACCTGGCAAAGCTCGGCGTGGCGCAGGACCTGAACTTCGACGGTTACAAGCTCGACCACGTGGAAGTCCACGACTGTGATTACAACTGGAAGACCTTCATCGAGGTCTATCTGGAGGACTATCACGTCGTGCCGTTCCACCCGGGCTTGGGCAGCTTTGTCTCCTGCGACGACCTCAAGTGGGAATTCGGCGACTGGCATAGCGTGCAGACCGTGGGCCTGCATGCTGGCCTGAAGCGCCCGGGCAGCCCTACGTACGAGAAGTGGCACGAGGCTGTGTTGCGCTTCAACAACGGGCAACTGCCGAAGCACGGCGCGATCTGGCTGACCTACTTCCCCAACATCATGGTGGAGTGGTACCCGAATGTGCTGTGCATTTCGACGCTGCACCCGTTGGGCCCGCGCAAGACGCGCAATATCGTCGAGTTCTACTACCCCGAGGAAATCGCGCTGTTCGAACGCGAGTTCGTCGAGGCCGAGCGCGCTGCCTATATGGAAACGTGCATCGAGGACGACGAGATCGCCGAGCGAATGGACGCCGGCCGCCTGGCGCTGATGAAGCGCGGTATCAGCGAGACCGGCCCCTACCAGTCTCCGATGGAAGACGGCATGCAGCACTTCCACGAGTGGTACCGCCGCGTGATGGACTACAGCAGATAACAGGCGTGCGCTGATCGCCCGTTATCGGTGGATGCCAGCAAACGGACCGCGAGAGCGGTCCGTTTGCATTGGTGCGGCCGCCGGAGCACTGCTAGAATCCGTCTCTTATTCGTTGCTTTTACAACGGTTTGCCCGCCTTTGGCGCCGTGTCGACACCGGCACACGCCTCCGTTCCGCCCCCTCGCCCTCACCCGCCATCATGCAATCGCTCTGGATGTTGTTCGCCGCCTTCTCGTTCTCGTTGATGGGGGTGGGTGTCAAGCTGGCGGCCGAGTTCTACACCACGGGCGAGATCGTCTTCTATCGCAGCCTCATCGGCGTGACGATCATGTGGATCATGCTGGCCTCGCGCGGAGTGCCGGTGAGCACGCCGCACATGGCCACTCACATCAAGCGCAGCGTGTTCGGCGTGACCGCGCTGCTGCTCTGGTTCACCTCGATCTCGATGCTGCCGCTGGCCACGGCCATGACGCTCAATTACATGTCGCCGGTCTGGATCGCGCTGATCCTCGGCGCCAGCGCCGCGCTTGCCGGCACGGCCGGGGCGGCGGACCGCAAGCTGATCGGCGCGATCCTGCTGTCGTTTGCGGGCGTGATCTGTCTGCTGCAACCCTCGGTTGGCCAGGACCAACTCACTGGCGGCCTGATCGGCCTGATCTCGGGCGTGTTCACGGCGCTGGCCTATGTCGAAGTGCGCCAACTCGGCCAACTGGGCGAGCCGGAAGGCCGCATCGTGTTCTATTTCTCGGCCGTGGGGCTGGTTTGCGGCCTGGTCTGGATGCTCTTTACCGGCGTGAGCCCGCACACGTGGCATAGCGCGGGCCTGCTCCTGGCGATCGGCATCCTCGCCACGCTTGGCCAGACGTCGATGACGCGCGCCTACAAGCGCGGCAACACGTTGCTGACCGCCAACCTGCAGTACGCGGGCATCGTGTTTTCCAGCCTGTGGGGCATCCTGGTGTGGAGCGACAAGCTCAACTGGATCTCGTGGCTAGGCATGGCACTGATCGTAGCCAGCGGCATCGCCACCACGCTCACGCGCGCACGCGCCACAGACAAACACCCCACGCCGGCCACCCCGGTCAAGTCACTCGAGGCCGAGGTGCATCCGGAGGTGTAGGCCGGTGTAGCATTGGCGGCATGTTCCGACACGCAACGCAGACAGGACTTTCATGCCGACTCCGCTGATCACCGCCACCGAACTCGACCAACTGCGCGCCGCCGGCAAGCCGCGCGTAGTCGTCTTCGACTGCTCGTTCGACCTGACCAACCCCGCCGCCGGCCGCGATAGCTATCAACAAGGCCATATCCCCGGCGCGTATTACCTCCACCTCGACAACGAACTCTCCGGACCGAAGACGGGCCTCAGCGGTCGCCACCCGCTGCCTGATGCCGAACTGTTCGCAGCGCGCCTGCGCGTGCTGGGCGTCGATGACGATACGCTGGTCGTGGCCTATGACGGACAAGGCAGCATGTATGCCGCACGGCTCTGGTGGATGCTGCGCTGGATCGGCCATGCCGCGGCGCTCGTGCTCGATGGCGGACGCAATGCGTGGGTGGCGGCCGGGTTGCCGCTGGAGCATGGCGCAACGGCCGAGCCGGAGATCGGCGGTAACCTGATGCGCCGTGCGTCGCTGGTGAAGACCGTGGATGCCGACGCGCTGGTGGCGAACCTGAGCCAGCCTTCGCTGCTGGTCGTCGATGCCCGCGCCGCGGACCGCTTCCGCGGCGAAAACGAAACGCTCGACCCGGTGGGCGGCCATATTCCCGGCGCCGCCAATCGTTTCTTCAAGGACAACCTGACGGCTGACGGCTACTTCAAGCCGGCCGATCAATTGCGCGCCGACTTCGGACAGGTGTTCACGGGCAAGGCCCCGGCGCAGACGGTGATGCAGTGCGGCTCGGGCGTCACGGCCTGCCACAATCTTCTGGCATTGGAAGTCGCCGGCCTGACCGGCGCGGCGCTCTATCCGGGCTCATGGAGCGAGTGGTGCGCTGACCCGAAGCGGCCAGTCGCCACCGGCAGCTAAGCCGGAATTCCCGCCAGCGACATCAGTTCGATGTCACCCCGGCGGCGGTGCGCGAGTGGCGATGCCCGTGTTGCTCGTGCACGCCATTCGTGATGAAAACGATGGCCGCAATGCCGGCCGCCACCAACACCACCTGCACCGCCGACTCCTTGAGTCGCGGCTTGCGCTGCATCTGCGGCATCAGATCGCTCACGGCAATGTAGAGGAAGCTGCTCGACGCGATCACCAGCACGTACGGAATCCAGCCCGTGAGCTGGTCGAGCAGAAAATATCCGACCAGCCCGCCGATGATGGCCGCCAGGCTCGACAGCAGGTTGAACGCAAACGCGCGCGCCTTCGAGAACCCGGCATTCAGCAGCACGATGAAGTCGCCCACTTCCTGCGGGATTTCGTGTGCGGCGATCGCCAGCGCAGTGACGATGCCGATATGCGGATTGGCAAGGAATGCGGCAGCAATCACGATGCCGTCGGCAAAGTTGTGGAAGGTATCGCCCACCAGGATCGTCAGGCCGCTGCGCCCCGCTTCCTCGCGGTCATGCCCGTGATGGTGATGATGCCCGTCGCCCTCGTGGTGATGCGAATGACGCAGCAGCGAGATCTTCTCCAGCAGGAAGAAGCCGAGAAGTCCCGCCAGCAATGTGCCGAACAGCGCACGCGTATCAGCACCGGATTCGAAGGCCTCGGGCAGCGAATGCAGCAGCGCGGTGGCCAGCAGCACCCCGACTGAAAAGCTCACCATGCGCTCCACCACGCGCGACGCGACGGTCAGCGAGAGCAGCGCCGCGCCAAAAATGCTGCCGACGCCCGAGATCGTCGCGGCCAGCAGGATGTACAGAAGCGTGGAATGGATGATGGGCTCCCCGGAACCGGTGTCCGCCCGGAGTCGGGCAGGCGCCACCGATTAACGCAACAATGTTGCAAAAACGTGAAAGCGGCATTGTACGTACGTCCGCACAGTCTTTGCAATGACCGTAACGCCGGAAGGGCCAGATGGACATGATGGCCCTTCCGGCGAGTCAGGTCAGGCGACCTTGTGTTGACGGAGCCAGTCGAGACAGCGTTGCCAGCCGTCCTTGGCAGCCGACTCGACATAGCTGGCGCGATAGTCGGCGTTGAACGCGTGCCCGGCTTCCGGGTAGACCACGAACCGCGACGCCTTGGCGTTCGGATTGGAAGAAGCGGCCAGCGCAGCCTTCATCCGTTCCACTTGCTCCTGCGTAATGCCAGTGTCCTTGCCGCCATACAGACCCAGCACCGGCGCATCGAGTTCGTTGACGATATCGACCGAATTGCGCGGCTTGAGCGCTGTCGGCTCGCCTACAAGCTGCCCGTACCACGCCACACCGGCCTTCACGCGATTGTTGTGTGCCGTGTAAAGCCACGTAATGCGACCTCCCCAGCAGAACCCGGTAATGGCCAGACGGCTCAGGTCGCCACCGTTGGCGCCGGCCCAGGTCACGCAGGCGTCGAGATCGCCCATCACTTGGGCGTCGGGCACCTTCTGGATGATATTGGCCTGCAACTCCTGGATCGTGCCGTAGCTGCTCGGGTCGCCCTGACGCGCGAACAGCTCGGGCGCGATCGCCAGATAGCCCAGCTTGGCGAAGCGGCGGCAGATATCCGCGATGTGTTCGTGCACACCGAAGATCTCGCTGATCACCAGCACCACCGGCAGGTTTGTCTTGCCTTCGGGCTGTGCGCGGTAGACCGGCATCTTGAAACCATTCGACTCGACCGTAACCTCGCCAGCCGTCAGGCCCTTGAAATCAGTCTTGATGGTCGTGGCGTGGACCGGCAGCACGGCGGCCGCGAAAGCCGATCCGAGTGCGGTCTTGACGAAACTGCGGCGGTCGAACGTCTGACCGGGAACGAGGCTTTCGACTTCGGGCTTCAGCATGGGGCGGTCTCCTTGATCACGGGAAATCAGGTAAGTGATGCAGACATCGCCGCCAATTCTAAGCAATCCTGGACCAAGTGGGGCCGGCGGCACGCATCCCGCGCGGCGCCGGCCTCCGCCCGCTGCGCCTAGTGCAGCTTCACGCGCGGGCTGGTCTTGCTGCGCAGCCAGTGCGTGATGGTGTCCAGCCCCATGCCAATGGCCCCATGCAGCGCCAGTACATGCATCCGGTACAGCGACGTGTACATGAAGCGCGCGAACAGCCCCTCGATGAACATCGAACCACCGATCAGGCCACCCATCAGACTGCCCACGGCGCTGAAGTGGCCCAACGACACCAGCGAGCCGAAGTCCTTGAAGCCGAACTTCGGCAGCGGCTTGCCAGCCAGCCGCGCGCGAATCGCGTCATAGAGGAATGTTGCCTGCTGGTGCGCGGCCTGAGCGCGCGGCGGCACTGTGGTCTGCTTCTCGGGCCACGGCGCGGCAGCGCAATCGCCGAACGCGAAGATGTCCGGATCCGTCTCGCACTGCAGCGTCGGGCCCACGACGATCTGGCCCATCTTGCTGACCGGCAGGCCGAGCGTGCGCAGCACACCCGGCGCGGTAATACCCGCCGCCCACACCGTCAGATCGGCATCGACATGCTTGCCGCTGGCAGTCAGCACGGCGTCCTTCGTGACTTCGGTCACGCGCTCCGAAGTGAACACGTCGACATCGAGCTTGCGCAGCAGCTTGGTTGTCTCGGCCGATACACGCTCCGTCAGCGCCGGCAGGATGCGCGGGCCCGCCTCGACGATATGGATGCGTACGTCGCGACGCGGATCGAGCTGGTGCAGCCCGTACGCATTGAGCACGTGCGCTGTATTGCGCAACTCCGCTGACAGTTCCACCCCCGTCGCGCCGGCGCCGATGATCGCCACGTCGACCCGTGGGCGGCCATCCTCCCCGACTCGGCCCCGGCCGTTCTGCGCGCGCACGCACGCGGCAATCAGCTTGCGCCGGAAGCGCTCTGCCTGATCGACCGTATCGAGCGCGATCGCGTTCTCGGCTGCTCCAGGCACACCGAAGAAATGCGTGACGCAACCGATGGCGAGCACGAGCGTGTCATACGGCAATTCCCGGGCAGGCAGCAATTCCGCGCCATCCTGATCGAGGCACGCCGCCACCTTCACAAGCTTGCGCTCCCGGTCGATGCCGGTCAGTTCGCCTTGCTGGAACTCGAAGTAGTGCCAACGCGCCTGGGCCACGTACTCGAGCTGATGCGTGTTCGGGTCCATGCTGCCCGCCGCCACCTCGTGCAGCAGCGGCTTCCAGATGTGCGTGGGCGAGCGGTCGACCAGCGTCACCTGCGCCGTGCCGGACTTGCCAAGCTTGTCGCCCAACCGCGTGACAAGCTCGAGCCCGCCGGCTCCGCCACCGACCACGATGATCCGGTGTGCCTGCTTCTCCGATCGTGCCACCGTGCGGGGCTGAGTACTTACGGTTGCCGCCTCCCTCTGCGTGCTGTCCTCTTTGTCGTATGCGTGACTCATGGTCTACCCGATGTTTTCAATTTGAAAACCGGCAGGCCTCGTCGGCGACTTTCTATTGTCGTCTTGCGCCGCGAAGCCGATGTTCTTGCAGCATTTCTTGATGTACCGCAAATGCGTTCATTGTTGCCAGTGTGCTGCAGAGCAGCACCCCTGACAAGCCTTCCGCAGTCGCTTCAATCAGTACTCTTATGCATACATCGGCATCGCGTTGAGGACATCCTATTCGCGAGGATCAGTGGGCCTCTTCCCAGTTCGCGCCACTACCCACTTCGGCAACCAGCGGCACATTGAGGGTGGCCACCGCGCACATCAGCTCGGGCAGCTTCACGCGGACAAGTTCGAGTTCGGCCTGCGGCACTTCGAGCACCAGTTCATCATGCACCTGCATGATCTGGCGCGTGCCGAGACGCTCGCCTTCGAGCCAGTCCTGCACGGCGATCATCGACAGCTTGATCAGATCGGCCGCGGTGCCCTGCATCGGCGCGTTGATGGCCGCGCGTTCTGCGGCCTGACGGCGCGGGCCATTGCCGCCGTTGATGTCCGGCAGCCAGAGGCGGCGGCCGAACACAGTCTCGACATAGCCCTGCTCGCGCGCCGTCTGGCGCGTCTGCTCCATGTAGTGCGCCACGCCGGGGTAACGCATGAAGTAGCGGTCGATATAGTGCTTGGCCGCCTCGCGCTCGATGCCAAGGTTGCTGGCCAGGCCGAACGCGCTCATGCCATAGATCAGACCGAAGTTGATCACCTTCGCATAGCGGCGCTGCTCGCTGCTGACGGCCTCGCGCTCGACGCCAAAGATTTCGCCAGCCGTGGCACGGTGAATATCCTCGCCATTGGCGAACGCGCGCAGCAGGTTCTCGTCGCCCGAGATATGCGCCATGATGCGCAGTTCGATCTGCGAATAGTCGGCCGAGACGATCACGTTGCCGGGCGCGGCGATGAACGCCTCGCGAATGCGGCGACCTTCCTCGGTGCGCACCGGAATGTTCTGCAGGTTCGGATCGGTCGATGCGAGGCGACCCGTCACCGCAGTGGCCTGCCCGTAGCTCGTATGCACGCGCCCGGTATTCGGGTTGACCATCTTCGGCAGCTTGTCCGTGTAGGTGGACTTCAGCTTCGACAGGCCCCGGTAGTCCAGCAGCAGCTTGGGCAGCGGATAGTCGTCCGCCAGCTTCTGCAGCACCTCTTCATCGGTCGACGGCGCGCCGCTGGCGGTCTTCTTGACCACCGGCAGCTTCATCTGGTTGAACAGGATCTCGCCGATCTGCTTCGGCGATCCGAGATTGAACGGCTGGCCCGCCGCATCGTGCGCGGCACGCTCGAGGTCCATCATGCGTAGACCCAGCTCGGCGCTCTGCGCGGCCAGGCGGTCGGCATCGATCAGCACGCCGTTGCGCTCGATCTTCTGCAGCACCACCGAGACCGGGATCTCAATCTGTTCGTAGACGTACTTCAGCCCTTCCGATGCCTCGAGCTGCGGCTGCATCTTGCGATGCAGGCGCAGTGTCACGTCGGCATCCTCGGCCGCATATTCGGTGGCGCGCGGCAGGTCGATCTGGTCGAAGCCGATCTGGTTCGCGCCCTTGCCACAAACTTCCTCGTACGTGATCGTCTTCAGGCTCAGCAAGCGCTCGGCCAGGCTGTCCATGCCGTGATTGCGGTACGAAGCCAGCACATAGCTTTCCAGCATCGTGTCATGCGCGATGCCGCGCAGCGCTACGCCGTGGTTGGCAAACACGTGCGAGTCGTACTTCAGGTGCTGACCGAGCTTCGGACGCGCCGGATCCTCGAGCCATCCGCGCATACGCTCGAGCACGTACTCGCGCGAGAGCTGGCCATGGTTCTCGAGACCCGCGACGTCCGGGCCGCGATGCGCCACGGGAATATAGGCAGCCGCGCCCGGCTCGACGGACAGCGAGATGCCGACGAGCTGCGCCAGCATCGGATCGAGCGAGGTCGTTTCGGTATCGATGGCGACGATCGGCGCATCGGCGATCTTGCGCAGCCATTCATCGAGCGCGGCCTCGGTGGTCACGGTCTCGTAGCGGATCTCGGCCGGGGGCACATCTTCGGCTGGGGCGTCGGCTTGCGCCGGCGCATCGAACAGCCCACCCTGCGCCGGCGCGGCCTTCGGCACCGCGCGCGCTGCCGCGCGTGCGTTCGGCAGCGACTCACCGGTTGCCTCGCGCAGCCACGACTTGAATCCGTAGCGCTGGAAGAACGCGATCAGCTTTTCCTTGTCTTCGCCAAGGTCGTGCAGCGCCTGGAAATCGGCAACGGCACCGCTCAGGTCGCAATCGGTCTTGACCGTGACCAGTTCCCGCGCGCGCGGGAGCCATTCGAGCGTGTTGCGCAGATTCTCGCCTACCACGCCCTTGATCTTCTCGGCGTTACCCATGATGTCGTCCAGCGTGCCGTATTCGGTCAGCCATTTGACCGCGGTCTTCGGACCGACCTTCGGCACGCCGGGCACGTTGTCCACGGCGTCACCGATCAGCGACAGGTAGTCGACGATGCGCTCGGGCGGCACGCCAAACTTCGCCACCACGCCCGGCGGGTCGAGAACCTCGCCGCTCATGGTGTTGACCAACGTGACGGTGTCATTGACGAGCTGCGCAAGATCCTTGTCGCCCGTAGAAACGACCGTGTTCACGCCCTGCTGCGACGCCTGGAGCGCGAGCGTGCCGATCACGTCGTCGGCCTCCACGCCTTCCACGACCACGATCGGCCAGCCAAGCGCGCGCACGGCCTCGTGGATCGGCTCGATCTGCTTCGCGAGGTCCTCGGGCATCGACGGGCGATGCTCCTTGTATGCCGGATACATGTCATCCCGGAACGTCTTGCCCTTGGCGTCGAACACACAGGCGATATACTGTGCCGGGTAATCATTGCGCAGCTTGCGCAGCATATTGATCATGCCGTAGATTGCCCCCGTGGGCAGACCTTCGCCATTCCTCAGGTCCGGCAGAGCGTGATACGCGCGATATAGATAGCTCGATCCATCGACGAGCAAGAGTGTTTTTGGACTATCCGACATTCCCATGGACTCAAAATTGACTGGTGCCCCCGCAGGCGGTGCTGACGCCGCCCCCCTTGCCGCTACAGACACTGCTGACGTTGCCGGTAACAAGGCAGACCAGCGGGCCGAGAAAACGGCCGCACATGCTGCTGCCATTGCCGCCATGGCCGATGCCGCCGAGGCAGGCAAAGGCCCCGACGAGCAGGAGGCTGCCGCACGCGATGCGGCAGCGCGCTCGAATCCGCGCAAGATGATTCCAAGCCTGCGCGCGCTGGCCGACGAAGACCGCGCCACTGCGAAAAAGGCGCGCGCCTCGTGGCAAATGTTCACGATTATGGCAGAGTTCATCGAGGCGACCGAGTACCTTTCGGAGATCCGCCCGGCCGTCTCGATCTACGGCAGCGCGCGCCTGCGCGAGGACTCGCCTTACTACCAGAAGACCATCGAAATCGCCCGTCTGTTCTCGGATGCCGGCTTTGCCGTCATCTCCGGCGGCGGCCCCGGCATCATGGAAGCGGCCAACAAGGGCGCGCACGCGGGCAAGTCCGCCAGTGTCGGCCTGAATATCGAATTGCCCCACGAGCAGCAGGGCAATCCGTACCAGGACATCGCCATGCGGTTCCGCCACTTCTTCACGCGCAAGGTCACGTTCGTGAAGAATTCGGATGCATTCATCGTCATGCCAGGCGGCTTCGGCACCCTGGACGAACTGGCCGAAGTGCTGACGCTGGTACAAACCGGCAAGTCTCGTTCCGTGCCCGTGGTGATGTACGGCAGCCGCTTCTGGAAGGGCCTGCTCGACTGGTTCCGTTTCACGCTGCTGCCGATGGGCCTGATCGCCGAGCACGACCTGGACCTGATGAAGATCGTCGACGAGCCACAGGAAGTGCTCGAAGCCGTCTACGAGTACTACGAAAAGCGCGGCGGAGAGCATCCGATTCCGCCCAAGGAAGAAATGTTCTATCTGTAAGGCATGGACGCCCGTCGGCGAAGCTGGCGGGTGGACGCTAGGGCACGAGAGCGGCCCGGAACCGACAGGAATTGCTAGAATGGAAGCATTCTCCTGCCGGATCCGGCACCGTCGGGTCCTTGCAGGCCAAATCCGCGTCGCTGGGCTGCCGGCCCGCACGCACAGGAGCCCCAGATGACTTCCCCTTCGCATACGGGTGCCAGGCTCGCCAATGTCCCGACGGCCATTGGCCGTCATGGCTACCTTCTTGCGCTTGCCGCAGCCGCGCTTGCACTGACTGTGACCACCCATGCCGTGGCCCAGGACAACGCGGAAAGCAATGCGCTGACCCAGCAGGAACTGAACGAAATCAACAACCAACCGATCGCCCCTGCCGCGAAGAGCGAGATCAACAAACCGCGCGAGCCGAGCTTCGTGCTGCGCGAGCGCGATGGCACGCAGGTGACCGAGTACCGCAACAAGGGTCGGGCCACCGATATCCAGGTTCAGTCCGGTTTCGGCACCAAGTACGAAATGAGCAAGCCCGAAGACAGCTCGCCCAAGATTCGTGACCATGACGTGAACCGCGTGCCGTCCGTGAACCTGAAGTTCTGATACGGCAGCCTTTCCCGTTATCCTGATTGTCTTTTTACCCACGATCCTCGCCGGGCGCCCGCGCCTGGCGAAGGTCGCGCCGGCCCTCCGGCAGTGATGCCGCGGCGGCGAACCGCCATTGCCATCCGCCCTCGGTTCGTCGCGTCCCGAATTGCACCAACAGAACAGTATGGCCGTTTTCACCACGGTCTCGCAGGACGAGATCGCCCGCTGGCTGCTTGACTATGACCTTGGCGAAGTGCGCGCGCTGCGCGGCATTGCCTCGGGCATCGAGAACAGCAACTTTTTCCTGACCATGGAGCAGGATGGCGTCACACGTGAGTACGTACTGACGATCTTTGAACGGCTGCAATTCGACCAGCTGCCGTATTACCTGCACCTGATGGACCATCTGGCACGACACGGCATCTGCGTGCCGGCGCCGATGCCAGCCCGCGACGGCGAGATCCTGCGCGAACTGAAGGGCAAGCCGGCGACCATCGTCACGCGCCTGCCCGGCGCCTCGCAACTTGCGCCGCAGCCCGACCATTGCGCCGAAGTCGGTGCAATGCTGGCGCGCATGCATATCGCCGGCCAGGACTATCCACGCAAGCAGCCGAATCTGCGCAGCCTGGCATGGTGGCAGCAAACCACCCCGGAAATCACACCTTTCCTCGATGCCGCGCAGCGCAAGCTGCTGACCGAGGAAATCGCGCACCAGACCGCGTTTTTCGGCAGCGGTGACTACGCCGCGCTGCAGGGTGGCCCTTGCCACTGCGACCTGTTCCGCGACAACGCGCTGTTCGACACTGACAGCGCCGGCAACCACCGGCTCGGCGGCTTCTTCGATTTCTACTTTGCCGGCGACGACAAATGGCTGTTCGACCTGGCCGTCACCGTCAACGACTGGTGCATCGACCTCGCGACCGGCACCATCGACATGGAACGTGCGCAGGCCATGCTGCGGGCTTATCATGCGGTCAGGCCCCTGACGGCAGTGGAGGCGGCGCACTGGCAAGATATGCTGCGCGCTGGCGCACTGCGCTTCTGGGTATCGCGCCTGTGGGATTTCTACCTGCCGCGCGAGGCCGATATGCTCCAGCCGCACGATCCGACCCACTTCGAACGCATCCTGCGCCGCCGCATCGACGACGCCGCAGCGCTCCCCTGGATCTGATTCGCCATGCAACTACTGGAAGTTTCCGCCAAGGAAGGCTACGTCTGGTTCCGCCAGGGCATCTGGCTGTTCCGCAAGAACCCGCTGGCATTCCTGATGCTGTTGTTCATCTATCTGATTGCCGCGCAATTGGCGATCTTCGTGCCGCTGTTCGGCATCATCGCGCTGCTGGTGTTCACCCCGGGCCTGTCCGTGGGCGTGATGACCGCCTGCCGCGACGTCATCCAGAACAAGCGCGTGTTGCCCACGGTATTGCTGTCGGGCTTCCGCACGAACGGGAAACAGGCCACCCGCAACCTGCTTGTGCTGGGTGGTATCTACGCGGTGCTGGTGTTCGCGCTGAGCTTCATCGCCACGGCCGTGGTCGACATCAGTGCACTGGCGCCGATGGTGCTCAAGGGCGAGGAGCCCTCCGGCGAAGCGGTACGGCAACTGTATTACGCGCTGCTGATCGGCGCGCTGCTGTACACGCCGGTGGCAATGATGTTCTGGTTCGCGCCGATGCTTGCCGCCTGGCATGGCGTGCCGCCCGTCAAGGCGCTGTTCTTCAGCTGGACCGCCTGCTGGCGCAACCGTGGCGCGTTCTTCACCTACGCCCTGCTGTTCGCGCTGCTGCTGGTGGTGGTGCCACTGTTCCTCGAGGCAGTGTTCGCCTCGATCGGCGCGGATACCGTACTGTCGTTCCTGATCACGCCGTACTCGCTGCTGATGCTGGCGATCCTCTACTGCTCGTTCTACGCGACGTACCGCGGCTGCTTCAACATCGCGCCGCCGGGTGAGACGGCAAACGATAGCGTAGCGCAGTCCTGACCCTCTTTTCTCCCCGCTTCCATATGCGGAAGTGGGGAGAAAATCCCCTCCTCAATCAATCGCGTCCAGCTTCGCCACCGACAGCGCCAGCCACTTGGTGCCGTGACGCTTGAAGTCGATGTTCGCGCGCGCATCGGCGCCCTCGCCTTCCAGCGCCTTGATCTTGCCTTCCCCGAACTTGTTGTGGAACACGCTCTGGCCCACGCGGAATCCAGTGGCCGCGGCGCGCTTCTCTTCGGCGTAGTTCTTGCCGGTGTCCATGCCGCCGGTCGGCTTGACGCCGGTATAGGGCACGTCCTCGGCACGCTTGAACCAGTCACGGCCCCAAGCGCTTTCGCGCTCAGATGACTGGCGTCCGCTACCTGAGCCATAGGCACCATAGGCCTGGCCCTGCGGAGTGATCCACTTCAGCGAAGCCTCGGGAAGCTCCTCGAAGAAGCGCGACCGCACGTGATAGCGCATCTGGCCGTGCAGCACGCGGCTTTGGGCGAACGACAGATAGAGCCGTGCCCGCGCGCGCGTGATGGCCACATACATCAGGCGGCGTTCTTCCTCCAGACCGTCGGCTTCCATCGCGCTGTTCTCGTGCGGGAACAGGCCTTCCTCGAGCCCGGTGATAAACACCACATTGAACTCGAGCCCCTTGGCCGCGTGCACGGTCATCATTTGCACCGCATCCTGGCCGGCCTGCGCCTGGTTGTCCCCCGCCTCCAGTGATGCATGGGTCAGGAACGCCACCAGCGGCGTCATCACCACCGGCAACTGTTCGGGGTCCAGCACCTGCTGGTCCTGTTCGCCCTGCGCCAGCGCCGGCATGGCATCGCGGTTCGCCGGCAGCATGCGGCCCAGCGCCTCGAGCCCGTAGCCTTCCTCGACCACGAATGCCTGCGCGGCCGTCACCAGTTCCTGCAAGTTCTCGATGCGGTCCTGGCCTTCCTTCTCGGTCTGGTAATGCGTCATCAGGCCGCTGGTGTTGGTCACGTACTCGACCGTTTGCGCCAGCGTCATCCGGCTGGTCTCGGCACGCATCTGCTCGATCAGCCGGATAAAGGCGCCCAACGAGCTGCCGGCCTTGCCAGGCACGTAGGCCACGGCTTCGGCCAGTGAACAGTTGTACTGCCGCGCTGCGTCCTGCAGCACTTCGAGCGACTTCGCGCCGATGCCGCGCGTGGGGAAATTGACCACCCGCCCGAATGCGGCGTCATTGCGAGGGTTCTCGATCAACTGCAGGTAGGCCAGCGCGTGCTTCACTTCGGCGCGCTCGAAGAAGCGCAGGCCGCCGTACACCCGGTACGGGATACCCGACGAGAACAGCGCGTGTTCGATGACCCGCGACTGCGCATTGCTGCGATAGAGGATCGCGATCTCCGAGCGCGACATGCCCTGCGCGATCTGGTCGCGGATTTCCTCGACGATCCACGAGGCTTCCTGGCCGTCCGAACCTGCCTGGAACACGCGCACCGGCTCGCCGTGCCCGGCGTCGGTGCGCAGGTTCTTGCCCAGTCGGCGCGCATTGTGCGAGATCAGGTGGTTGGCCGAATCGAGAATATGCCCGTGCGAGCGGTAGTTCTGCTCGAGCTTGATCAGGTGGCGAACGCGGAATTCCTGCTCGAAGTCGCGCATATTGCCGACGTTGGCGCCACGGAACGCGTAGATGCTCTGGTCATCGTCGCCCACGGCGAACACTGCCGCGGCATTGCCCGAGCCGTAGCCGGCAAGCAGCTTGAGCCACTGGTACTGCAGCACGTTGGTGTCCTGGAACTCGTCGACGAGCACATGGCGGAAACGGTGCTGGTAGTGCTGGCGGATCGCGTCGTTGTAACGCAGCAGTTCGTAGCAGCGCAGCAACAGTTCGGCGAAGTCGACCACGCCCTCGCGCTGGCACTGCTCGTCGTAGGCCGCGTACAGGTCGACGAAGCGACGATTGAAATCGTCATTGGCTTCGACGTCGGCCGGGCGCAGGCCCTGCTCCTTGGCGTTGTTGATGAAGTACTGGAGATTCTTGGGTGGGTACTTTTCGTCGTCGACATTCAGCCCCTTGAGCAGCCGCTTGATCGCCGAAAGCTGGTCCTGGGAGTCCAGGATGGCAAATGTCTGGGGCAAGCCGGCGTCACGGAAATGCGCACGCAGCATCCGGTTGCAGAGGCCATGGAACGTGCCGATCCACATGCCCCGGGTGTTGATCGGCAACATCGACGACAGCCGGGTCTGCATCTCCTTGGCGGCCTTGTTCGTGAAGGTCACCGCCAGGATGCCGGCCGGGGACACACGGCCGTTCTGGATCAGCCACGCGATCCGCGTGGTCAGCACACGGGTCTTGCCACTGCCCGCACCGGCCAGGATCAGGGCCGGCTCGTCAGGTAATGTGACGGCGGCGAGTTGTTCAGCGTTGAGATTGGCGAGCAGACTGGACATCGGAGCGGGGCCGGAAGGATAGGCCGCAATTATACCGATGGCCCCCGTCGCGTCCTGGCAGCAACGACAGCATCCACTCGCCCGGACCACCTTCCGGCGCCGAAATGCGCACCGGGACCCCGCCTCCCCTATAATTTGATGTTTTCCCGGCCCAATGCCGCGGCGCGCCGATCCGCCTGCCGGCCAGAGCCCTGACCCGCACACCTCGACATCCCAGCATGACCGCAGAAGACCAGTCCCTAGCCAAGAGCTTCGAACCCGCCGCCATCGAGGCGAAATGGGGCCCAGAATGGGAGCGGCGCGGCATTGCCCAGCCCACGTTCGACGCCAATCGCCCCGATTTCGCCATCCAGCTGCCGCCGCCCAATGTGACCGGCACGCTGCACATGGGCCATGCGTTCAACCAGACAATCATGGACGGCCTGACCCGCCATGCACGTATGCGCGGCGCCAACACGCTGTGGGTGCCGGGCACCGACCACGCCGGCATCGCCACGCAGATCGTCGTGGAACGCCAGCTCGAGGCGCAAGGTGTATCGCGCCACGACCTGGGCCGCGCCAAGTTCACCGAGAAGGTCTGGGAGTGGAAGGAAGAATCGGGCTCGACGATCACGCGCCAGGTGCGCCGCATGGGCGCGTCGATCGACTGGACGCGCGAGTACTTCACGATGTCGCCCGAGATGTCGAAGGCCGTGACCGAGGTGTTCGTCCGCCTGCATGAGCAAGGCCTGATCTACCGTGGCAAGCGGCTGGTGAACTGGGATCCGGTGCTTGGCACTGCCGTGTCCGACCTGGAAGTCGACAGCGTCGAGGAAGACGGTTCGCTGTGGCACATCCATTACCCGCTGGCCGAGCCGGACACCGTACGCGGCTTGACCCACCTGACCGTGGCTACCACCCGTCCCGAGACGATGCTCGGCGACACGGCGGTGATGGTGCACCCAGAGGATGAGCGCTACGCCCACCTGATCGGCAAATTCGTACATCTGCCGCTGACCGATCGCAAGATCCCGGTCATCGCCGACGAATACGTGGACCGCGAGTTCGGCACCGGTGTGGTCAAGGTGACCCCGGGCCACGACTTCAACGACTACGCCGTGGGTCAGCGCCACAACCTGCCGCAACTGTCGATCCTGACGCTCGACGCGAAGATCGTCGCCGATGCGCCGGCCGCCTACGCCGGCATGGATCGCTTCGACGCGCGCAAGAAGATGGTGGCAGACCTTGAGGCGCAGGGCCTGCTGGGCGAGGTCAAGAAGCACAAGCTGATGGTGCCGCGCAGCGAGCGCACCAGCAGCGTGATCGAACCGATGCTGACGGACCAGTGGTTCGTGGCCATGAGCAAGCCGGCCCCGGAAGGCACATTCAACCCGGGTCGCTCGATCGCCGAAGTCGCGCTCGAGGCCGTGCAGAGCGGCGAGATCAAGCTCGTGCCGGAAAACTGGATCAGCACGTACAACCAGTGGCTGTCGAACATCCAGGACTGGTGTATCAGCCGCCAGCTCTGGTGGGGCCACCAGATTCCCGCCTGGTACGACGATGCCGGCAACTGTTTCGTGGCGCGCACCGAAGAGGAGGCACGCGCGAAGGCCCAGGCCGCCGGCAGCACCGGCGCGCTGCGCCGCGAGGAAGACGTGCTCGACACGTGGTTCTCGTCCGCGCTGGTTCCGTTCTCGTCGCTGGGCTGGCCCGAGAACACGCCCGAGATCCAGCACTTCCTGCCGTCGTCGGTGCTCGTGACCGGCTACGACATCATCTTCTTCTGGGTGGCGCGCATGGTCATGATGACCAAGCACTTCACCGGCAAGGTGCCGTTCCACACCGTGTACGTGCACGGCCTGGTGCGGGACTCCGAAGGCAAGAAGATGAGCAAGTCCGAGGGCAACACGCTCGATCCGGTGGACCTGATCGACGGTATCGCGCTCGAACCGCTGCTCAAGAAGCGCACCACCGGCCTGCGTCGTCCGAAGGATGCGCCGAAGATCGAATCGAAGACGAAGAAGGAATTCCCGGACGGCATTCCCGCATTCGGCGCCGACGCGCTGCGCTTCACGTTTGCGTCGCTGGCCACGCTGGGTCGCAACATCAACTTCGACACCGGCCGTTGCGAGGGCTATCGCAACTTCTGCAACAAGCTCTGGAACGCCACGCGTTTCGTGCTGATGAACACCGAGGGCCATGACTGCGGCATGGGCCCGTGCAACAACGATTGCGGCCCGGACGGCTACCTGCACTTCTCGCAGGCCGACCGCTGGATCGTATCGCTGCTGCAGCGCGTGGAAGCGGAAGTCGAGAAGGGCTTCGCCGAGTACCGCTTCGACAACATCGCCAGTGCGATCTACAAGTTCGTCTGGGACGAATACTGCGACTGGTACCTGGAGATGGCCAAGGTCCAGATCCAGACCGGGACCGAAGCCCAGCAACGCGCCACGCGCCGCACGCTGCTGCGCGTGCTGGAAACGGTGCTGCGCCTGGCCCACCCGATCATCCCGTTCATCACCGAGGAACTGTGGCAGAAGGTGGCCCCGCTGGCCGGCCGTGCCAAGGGCGATGGCAGCGAGTCGATCGCCACGCAGGATTACCCGCTGAGCGCCGCGGCCAAGATCGACGAAGCCGCCGAAGCCTGGGTGGCCCGCCTCAAGTCGGTGGTCGACGCCTGCCGCAACCTGCGCGGCGAGATGAATATCTCGCCGGCCCAGCGCATCCCGCTCTATGCTCAAGGAGACAGCGCGTTCCTGAAGGAAGCGGCGGCGCAAATCCAGGCGCTGGCGAAACTTTCCGAGGTCAAGGTGTTCGAAGACGAGGCCACGCTGCAGAAGGAAGGCGCCGGCGCCCCTGTGGCGATCGCCGACGGCAACCACCTGCTTCTCAAGATCGAGATCGACGTGGCTGCTGAACGCGTGCGCCTGGGCAAGGAGATCGACCGTATCTCCGGCGAAATCGGCAAATGCCGTGGCAAGCTGTCCAACGAGAGCTTCGTCGCCAAGGCACCGCCGGCCGTCGTGGCTCAGGAAACGCAGCGTTTGTCCGATTTCGAACAGACGCTGGTCAAGCTTCAGGATCAACTACAGCGATTGCCTGCCTGAGCGTAAAAAGTGCTTCCCCGGTTTCGTGCCGACTGCAGCGTCGGACGGAACCGGACAGACGGCACCCCTACCGTTACGGCACGGTATCACTCCGGATAAACAAGGAAGGCTGAAATGGAAAACCGCGTCACCAAGGCCGTCTTTCCCGTTGCAGGGCTAGGCACCCGGTTTCTGCCCGCCACCAAGGCGAGCCCCAAGGAAATGCTGCCCGTGGTCGACAAGCCACTGATCCAGTACGCCGTGGAAGAAGCCATGGCCGCAGGCATTACCGAGATGATCTTCGTCACCGGGCGCTCCAAGCGCGCCATCGAGGATCACTTCGACAAGGCTTACGAACTGGAAGCGGAACTCGAGGCCAAGAACAAACAGGCACTGCTCGATGTGGTGCGTTCGATCAAGCCAGCGAACGTCGAGTGCTATTACGTGCGCCAGCCCGAGGCACTGGGTCTGGGCCACGCGGTGCTTTGCGCCGCCAAGCTCGTGGGCGACACGCCGTTTGCCGTGATGCTCGCCGACGACTTGCTCGACGGTGGCAAGGACCTGCCCGTGATGAAGCAGATGGTGGATATCTACAACCACTACAACTGCTCGGTACTCGGCGTGGAAGAGATCGCGCCCGAGCAAAGCCGCTCGTATGGCGTGATCGACGGCCGCGAGTGGGACGACCGCGTGATCAAGATGTCCGCCATCGTCGAGAAGCCGGCACCCGAGAAGGCACCGTCGAACCTGGGCGTGGTGGGTCGCTACATTCTCACCCCGCGCATCTTCGACCATATCCGCGAGCTTAAGCCGGGCGCCGGCGGCGAGATCCAGCTCACCGACGCCATCCAGTCGATGCTCGACCAGGAACAGGTGCTGGCCTATCGCTACAAAGGCGTGCGGTACGACTGCGGCAGCAAGCTCGGCTATCTGAAGGCGACCGTCGAATTCGCCCTCAGGCACCCCGAGGTGCGCGACGAGTTCAGCGCCTATCTGTCGCAGCGCTGCACCAGCCCGTCAAGCGTACCCGCCTGACATCCGCCTGAAAAAACGAAGCCGCCCCGGAAGAGGCGGCTTCGGCAGGAAGGCAGAAAAAAACCCCGCTTTGTTACCGAAGCGGGGTTTTTCTTTATTCCGGGGCGGTCAGAAACCGATCGCCGCGCTGCCGACATCCACACGCACCTTGTCGCGATCTAGCAGCCGGCCGGCGTGCCGGGCATAGTCCTGCGCCCATTCCGGATGGGTGGCAAAGCGATTCTCGCCAGAGAACTTCGCCACGTTCAGGATCTTGTCGATCACCAGAACCTTGCCGACCGGACTCGACGCCTGGCAATCCAGCTCGGCGTATTCGCGGTCAAACCAGCGCCAGGCGGCATCCTCGGTCACCGCGGCGAGTTCACTGTCGCCCAGCGTGAATTCAAATTCCTTGCCACTGCCGAACACTACGGTCAGGGTACGCGCCATTGCCGGTTCTCCGAAAATCTCCGAGGATGAGGCCCCTATTGTAGTGACTTGCCGCCGGATCGGGGCGGGCGGAAGAACTAGGCCGTTGGAACAAACCGTTGCCGACCGTTGCCTTGTACACACACCCCTACTGGCATCTGTGGTTTCCTTGCGACGCATCAATGCGCTTTGGATTATGCTGTCAGACATGGCCATTACACGACAGGACCTCGAATCGGACAGGCTGCGCACATCATTGTGCAGCACGCCGGTCGCGTCCTCGTTGTTGCCAGAAGCCGATGTGGAGCGTTCGCTCTGCGACGCGCTCGGCGCCCGGCCCGAGACACCCGGCCTGAACGGCGATGTCTGGCTGTTTGGCTATGGTTCCCTGATCTGGAATCCGATGGTGGTCCATACGGATCGCAGGCTGGCCACCGTGCATGGCTACCATCGCGGCTTCTATCTCTATTCCCGCATCAATCGGGGCACGTGGGACAATCCGGGCCTCGTGCTCGGCCTGGATCGTGGCGGTTGCTGCACCGGTATGGTATTCCGCATCCCCGGGCACGTGATCGAGCAGGAATTCCGCGTGCTGTGGCGCCGCGAGATGCTGACCGGCGCCTATCATCCGCGCTGGCTGCGCGTGAGGGTCGGCAACGCGCCGGATGCACCCGAGCAGCGGGCGCTGGCCTTTGTCATGAACCGCGAGCATTCGGCCTACGCTGGCCGCCTGCCCGACGAGCGCGTGGTGGCCTGCCTGCGCCATGCCTGCGGCCTGTATGGCCCGGCGCGCGAGTATCTCCAGCAAACCCTGCTTGGCCTGACAACGAATGGCGTGGACGATCCGTACCTGGGACGCCTGTGGCGCCAGCTCCAGGAAAGCGATGCCGCCGAAACCAACGGCGCCGCAACGCGGGCGAGTGTCGCCAGCGCTGACGCTGCCGAGTCTATTATCCAGCCGCACGAAACTGTCTGATCGATCCTGTCACCTGCCAACATGACGCGCTCCCAGACCCGTCCCCGCCGCCAGGCACTTGCCGAGATACTCGGGCTGATGGGATTACTGGTCGCTGGGGGGTTGCTGGCCGGCCAGGGCGGGCAGACGCTGGCCCGCTCGGTGGGTGGACTGGGCGGCGCATCCGCGCCGATGCCTTCTCGCCCGTGGCACGGCAGCAATCACACACCCCTGCCGTCGCGCGGGGACGGCATGGCCGCCCTCGACCACAACCTGATCACGGCAGCCAGTATCGGCGACCTCGACCTGGTCAATCGGCTGCTCAAGGCCGGCGCATCGGCCCAGGCCACGGACGAACGCGGACGTACCGCTCTGCTCGCGGCGGTCTACAACCGTCGGGGCGATGTCATGCTGGTGCTGATTCAGGCTGGGGCGGACGTCAACCGCAAAGACGATGAAGGCAACAGCCCATTCCTGCTGGCCGCGGCCACCAACCAGATCGACGTGGTACGGCTGGCCCTGTCGCACGGCGCGGATCTGAACAGCACCGATCGCTACGATGGCACGGCGCTGATCGCCGCCAGTCAGCACGGCAATGTGGAAATCGTGAAGCTGCTGATTAGCGCAGGCGTGCCGGTGGACCGGGTGAACCAGCTGGGTTGGACGGCACTGCTGGAAGCCATCATCCTCGGCGACGGCAGTTCGCGCTACGAGGACATCGTCCAGGCATTGCTGGACGCCGGGGCCGATGCCAACCTGGCCGACCGCGAAGGCGTCACGCCCTCGCGCCATGCGCGGGAGCGTGGCTACAAGACGATGGTGCGGATGCTGATGCGGGCCCGCGGCCACTGAGTTTCCAGTGCCGCGGGGTGTAACGCCTCACCGGCTCAGCCAGCCTGACGCACGTTTTCCGTTTCCTGCAGCTGGCGCCACATCACCTTGCCGGTGCCGGACTTCGGCAGGGCATCGACGAACTCGACCACGCGCGGATACTTGTACGCGGCCATGTGCTCCTTGGCCCATTCGATGATGTCTTCCGGCTGGGTCTTGCCCTTGGCATCCGCGCGCAGCACCACCACCGCCTTCACCGTTTCGCCGCGATAGGCATCGCGCGTGCCAATGATGCAGGCTTCCTGCACGGCCGGATGCTTGTACAGCAGGTTTTCCACTTCCGCCGGCCACACCTTGAAGCCAGAGGCATTGATCATGCGCTTCAGACGATCGGTGATGAAGAAGTAGCCTTCCTCGTCCATGCGGCCGAGGTCGCCGGTGCGGAAGTACGTCTGGCCTTCGAACTCGATGAACGCATCGCGCGTGGCGTCAGGCTTGCCCCAGTAACCCTTGAACACCTGCGGACCGCGCACGATGATCTCGCCCACCTCGTTCGGCGCCAGTTCCTTCAGCGTGACCGGATCGACCACGCGCGCGTCGGTGTTGAACGTCGGCACGCCCAGGCATTGCAGCTTCGGCCGGTCGGCCGGGTTGCTGTGCGTCGGCGCCATCGTTTCCGACAGGCCGTAACCTTCCAGATAGTTCAGGCCGAACTGAGTCTTCAGGCGCTCCGCCACGGCCTGCGGCATCGCCGCGCCGCCTCCGCCGATATAGCGCAGGCTGCTCATGTCGAACGACGCCAGGTTCGGGCTGCCCAGGAAGTCGATCACCATGGTCGGGATATTGGTCCAGTGCGTGACCTGGTAGCGGGAGATCAGGTGGCCAGCCACTTCGCGATCCCAACGCGGCAGCATCACCACCGTCGCGCCGCTGTAGATCGGACCATTCATGCCGTACTGCATCCCCGTCACGTGGAACAGCGGCAGCACCGACAGGATCACCGATTCCGCGCCGCTGCCCGACCACGTCGAGCCGCCGACGATGTTGTGCATCACCGAGCGATGGGTATGAATACAACCTTTCGGGAAGCCGGTGGTGCCAGAGGTGTACGGCATCACGGCCATGTCATCCGGTCCGGCGGTATGCGGGCCTGGCTTCAGGCCGGCGGCAAGCGCCTTGGCCCACGGCGTGGCGTTGTCCGGCAGCGGATGCTCGGCGGTGAGCCAAGCCGGCGGTGCGTCCTCCGGATGCACGTGGGTCGGCGGCAGGGCATCGGTGTATTGGGTCACGAGCAGATGCTGGAGGCGCTCATCGGCTGACAGTTCGGCATCGGCCTGCATCACGCCAGCGGCCAGATCCGCCGTACAGATGGCCACGCGCGCCTGGCCGTCGGTCACGTAATGCTTGAACTCCTCGGACCGGTTCATCGGATTGACCGGTACCACCACGGCATCGGCACGCAGGATCGCGTAGTAGCTGATGATGAACTGCGGGCAGTTCTGCATGTAGAGCAACACACGATCGCCCTTCTTCACCCCTGCCTTCTGCTGCAGCCAGCCTGCCAGCGCGGTGGCTTGCGCCTCCAGTTCACGGAACGTGATCGCATTGCCAAAATAGCGGATCGCCGCCTTGTCCGCATAACGGTGCGCCGAGACTTCGAGGTTGTACCAGAGCGAAGTCTCCGGCAGCACGATGCTCGTCGGCACCCGTTTGGGCCAGAACTGGAAATGGGGGCGAACGGACGGCGTTGTGGTCATGGTGTCTCCTGCGGACGGTCGGGCGTCGACCGGATTTCTGGAATCGCTAGCGTCGCGAGGTAGGCCTCGCGTATCGGTCAAGCAATATAACTGAACGACCGTTCTATTTTCAACAGGATGTTTTCCCGCCCCTCCCGTACGTGGGGTTGCTGAGGTTGTTTTCGGCGCTTACGCCCTCACAATAAGAAGGTCAGGCCGTACCCGACGGCCCTTTCAATTCCGAGGTGCAGAACAATGAGCGACGTCACCCTGCAGAACTTTGAAGCCGATGTCATTGAGATGTCGCGCCAGGTCCCCGTGCTGGTCGACTTCTGGGCGCCGTGGTGCGGCCCGTGCCGCACGTTGGGACCGATGCTGGAAAAGCTGGAGGCGGAATCTGGCGGCAAGTGGCGGCTGGCAAAGGTCAACGTCGACGAAAACCAGGAACTCGCCGCCCATTTCGGCGTGCGCAGCATTCCGCATGTGGTGGCATTTGCCGACGGGCAGGCCGTCGACCAGTTCATCGGCGTGCTACCGGAATCGCAACTACGGGAATTCCTGGATCGCCTGACGCCGAATCCGGGCGAGTTGGCGCTGCGCGAAGCCGTCGAACTTGCCGCCGCTGGCGACCGCGAAGCCGCGCAGGCATCGTTCCAGGCCGCACTGGCCTACGATCCGGGCGCAGACACCGCACGCCTGACGTACATCGGGTTCCTGCTGGACGGCAACAAGATCGCCGATGCGGAAACCGAGTTCGGCCTGCTCTCTCCGCGCGCCGCGCAGGAAGATGCGTATGCCGCGCTGCAAACGCGCCTTGAAGCCATGAAGGGAGTGGGCGATCTGCCCGATGGCGCCGATCTGAAGGCGCGGGTGGCGGCGAATCCGGCCGATCTGCCAGCGCGACTGGATCTGGCGCATGTACTGATCGCCCGTCGCGAGTACGAAGCCGCGCTTGAGCAACTGCTGGAAATCGTGCGGAGCGACCGCTGGTTCGAAGACGACGTTGGCCGCAAGACCATGCTCTCGGTGTTCGAGCTCATGGGCGACGACCCGGCGGTATCACGGTGGCGCCGCCAACTCGCCACCGTCCTGAACTGAATTTGAGGTAGCTGACGGTCCAGTCGGACCGTCAGGCCGCAGGTGCCTCGACCAGCGAGAAGCCGTTGGCTTTCATGTGCTCCACCATCATCGTATCCATCGACTTCACGTGATTGTCGAACCAACCCGACAACTCACCCGTCAGGCGTCGACCCAGCGACAGCGCGCCCTTGCCCGGACCCTCTGGGTCAGCCCGTTCCTCCACGATCTTGTCGCGCACGGCCTTGGCCACGGACATCACGCCCTGATGCTCGTTGCTGTGGCAGAAGCGCGGGCCGAACTGCATCGCTTCCATCCACTGCTCCTCCTGCTCGAAGTGGTGGCGCGTATGCTCGATCCACTCCTCGAAAGCGGCCAGGAAACCGGCATCGTCGGCTTTTTCCATGGCCGCGAGCAACTGGAGGAATTCGGCGTGCGTGGCATCGGTGACGGGCTCGCCAAGGCGCAGATCGTCGGGCAGGCCCTCGGCCGAGAGGCCGGCGTAGGGGTCGGCGTAGGAGTCGGTATTGGTCATGGAACCGCAGGATAAGGAAGCCGTGAACAGTCGGCAAGCATACCCATTCCGCACCAGTCTGGTCTGATTTCCCGCAAACGGCGCTACAAATGACGTTATCCTTGCGACTCATGCCTCACGCTGGACACGTGCAATGCCACGATTGATTTTCTTCTGCGGCCATGCCGGTACCGGTAAGACCACCCTAGCCCACAAGCTGATCGGCCCGCTGATGCAGGCCACCGGCGAACCCTTCTGCCTGCTGGACAAGGACACGCTCTACGGCCGCTACAGCGCCGCCGCGATGCGGGCGATCACTGGCGATCCGAACGATCGCGACAGCCCCGCCTATCTCGACAACCTGCGGGACCCCGAATACGAAGGCCTGCTCGATACCGCTCGTGAAAACCTGATGCTCGGTATCAGCGTGATCGTGGTCGGCCCGCTCTCGCGCGAAATCCGTGCACATCAGCTCACCGACCCCTCGTGGCTGCGTGTACCCGAAGGCACGCAGACCCATGTCGTCTGGGTGCACCTGCCCGAAAGCGAAGCCCAGGCCCGGATCGTCCGGCGCGGCAACCCCAACGACGCCTACAAGCTTGCCCACTGGGACGCCTATCGCACGCGCCGCTTCCTGCCCGAGCCGGCCGAATATCCCGAATTGATCTACTTCGACAACGTCGCGCCCCAAGAGGCGGACGTCAATCGGCTGCTCGCGGCATTAGCCGCCTGAGGCAATTGCCCCGATCACAGCCGAAGCGGCCACAAAGCCGAACACGGCAGTCACTGCCACCGAGGAGCCAAAACCCGCGCAGGCCAGCCCCTGCGGGCCCTGGCGTGGCGCGGGCGGCACCTCGTCGATCTCGCACGCCTGCTGTTCGGGTTCGGGGTAGCGCAGCGGTTCGTCCGAGTAGACCGCCTGGATGCCGAACTTCTTCTTTGGATCACGCGGAAAGCCCCACTGGCGCCGCAGGTTGCCACGAACCTTGGCCAGCAGCGGGTCCTGGATCGTACGGGCCAGGTCCTCGATGCGCACGCGCGTCGGGTCGAGCTGGCCGCCCGCCCCGCCACACGTGATCACGCGAGCGTCCTCACGGCGCGCCCACCCGAGGATCGCGGTCTTGACCTTCACGGCGTCAATAGCGTCGATCACGTAGTCAAACCCCGACAACAGGGCCTGCACGTTGTCCTCGGTCACGAAGTCGTCCACGGCCGTCACGCGGCAGCGCGGATTGATCGCCACGATACGTTCGGCCATCGCGTCCACCTTGGAACGGCCATAGGCGTCGCCCAGTGCATGGATCTGTCGGTTGGTATTCGATGCCGCGATATGGTCCAGGTCGATCAGCGTCAGGCGGCCCACGGCGTTTCGGGCCAATGCCTCCGCTGCCCAGCTTCCCACCCCGCCGATGCCGATCACGCAGACGTTGGCCGTTTCGAGCCGCGCCAGGCCTTCGGCGCCATACAGGCGCGCGACGCCGCCAAAGCGGCGATGATAATCATCGTCCTCGGGGCTTTCGTGAGACAACGGCGCAGGCAAGTCCTGCGCCGCGAGAGGCGTGGGGGTAAGGGTCATGCGTTCTTGTTGCTGTGTCTGCCGGCACCGGCTGCCGACGAACCGTGCCGGCATTTTATGCCAGCCGCCGCCTCCGGGTCGGCGCCAGGATTCTGAAAGTCAGTCAAAGGCGGACAAACGCATTGGCATTGCCTCCCTACAATAGGCATAGTGGTTGATCCGCCGCATGGCTGACACCAGGAGATAACGTTCCCATGCCCGCCTCGCACCGCCGCCGCAAGATTGCTCTCTGGAGCCTGTTCACGCCACTGGCGCTGATCGCGCTGGTGGTCGTCGTCGTCCTGACCTTCGACTGGAACCGCATCAAGCCGTGGCTCAACGACAAGGTCACACAGGCCATCGGCCGGCCATTCGCCATCAACGGTGACCTGACGGTGACCTGGAGACGTGCCGAGGGCGAGGCCGGCTGGCGCGCGCTGGTGCCGTGGCCCCGCCTGTCGGCCAAGGACATCACGGTCGGCAACCCGGACTGGGCCAAGCAGCCGAGCCTCGCCACCATCCGCGAGCTGATCTTTATCCTGCGGCCAGCCCCGCTGCTGACGCACGAGATCAGCGTGCCTACGATCGTGGTGGACAGCCCCGCGGTCTGGCTCGAACGCCTGGCCGACCGCCGTAACAACTGGACATTCGATACCGGACCGGAAACCGGCGAGTCGCCGTGGCATCTCGATGTTGGCGAAATCGTGCTGGAACGCGGCAACCTGTCCCTGAACGATGGCGCGGAGAAGATCGAGTTGCAGGCCACACTCGACACGATCGGCGACCAGCCACTCTACGATCAGGAACGCGACGGCGCGCTCGCCCCGTCCGCTGACGCCTCGGCGGCTTCCGCGCCCGCGGGCGCGTCAAACAAGACGGAAAGCAAACCCGAGAGCCGTTATGGCATCCGCTGGAAGGTCGTCGGCCATTACAACCAGGCCACGATCAATGCGACGGGCAAGGCCGGCACGGCGCTGAGCCTGCGCGACACCCGCAAGCCTTTCCCGCTCCAGGCCGACGTACGCGTCGGCGGCACGCGGGCCCGAATCGAGGGAACGCTGACCAATCCGGCGGAACTGGGTGCGCTGGACGTGAGTCTGGTGCTGTCCGGCGACAACATGGCGCGGCTCTACGCGCTGACCGGCGTGGTGCTGCCATCCACGCCGCCGTACGAAACACGCGGCCGGCTGGTGGCCACACTCAAGAAAGGCGCATCGTCCTATACATACCGAAACTTCACGGGCAAGGTTGGCAGCAGTGACCTCGGTGGCACGCTGACGTTCGCGCAGCGCGCGCCACGACCGTTGCTGTCCGGTGAGCTGGTGTCGAAACAGCTGCTATTCACCGATCTCGCGCCGATCATCGGCGCCGAGGCCAAGCCCGGCCAGGCCGCCGCGGAAAGCACGGTCAAGCAGCCCGCAAACAAGGTACTGCCCGTGGCACCCTTTCATACCGAGCGCTGGGATGCCATCGATGCCGATGTGACATTCACGGGAGAGCGCATCGTTCGCGACGAAACGCTGCCGATCACGAAACTGACCACGCACGTCAAGCTGACCGATGGCGTGTTGCGGCTCGATCCCCTCAATTTCGGCCTGGCCGGCGGCAACCTCGTCTCGACGATCCAGCTCGATGGCAAGCGCGAGCCGATGGCTGCCATGGTCGACATGCACGCACGCCATCTGCAGATCCGGCAGCTCTTCCCGAAGATCGAGTCGATGCACGCGAGCGTTGGCGAGGTCAATGGCGGTGCCAGGCTGACCGCCACCGGCAACTCGGTCGCGGCGCTGCTCGGCTCGGCGAACGGCGAAGCCCGGTTGCTGGTCGAGAATGGCACGGTCAGCAAGTTCATCCTGGAGGCAATCGGCCTGAACGTCGGCAGTGTGGTGATTTCGAAGCTCTTCGGCGACAAGCCGGTGCAGATCAACTGCGGCGTCAGCGCGTTCGGCATCACCAATGGCGTGGCCCAAGCGCAGACATTTGTGCTCGACACGCAGGATGCCGTGATCACGACCGAAGGCGCGATCGACTTCAAGGACGAGGAACTGGCCCTGACGATTCATCCCGATTCCAAGGGATTGCGCATCCTCTCGCTGCGCTCGCCGCTCTACGTCGGCGGAACATTCAAGAAGCCGTCCGTCAGTCCGAACTACGCCATCCTGGCGCTGCGCGCCGGCAGCGCGCTGGCGCTGGCATTTACGGCGCCTGTCGCACTGGTGGTCCCCCTGCTCGACATCTCGCCGGCAGAGGACAGCCAGTGCGGCAAGCTGCTGGCGAACCTGAAAAAGCGGCCTGTCATTGCCACGCCGCCGGGCAAGCCCGGTCCAAAGAACCGGCAGCCCGCATCCACCCCATCTGTCCCCGCTGCACCGCACAATCTGTCGCGTCCTACCAACGATGCGCAGCTCTTCCAGGGGGGCTGAAGGCCGGCCATGGGTTACGCATGGCTTCCACGCAACAGATCGCTGAAAGAATCTGTTGCGGATTTGCACTTCCCCCCCTTCACCAACGTTGTGCATGACCGACGTCAGTCGCATAATCAAACGGCCATTGACTAAGCAAGCATTTAACACAATGGCGAACAACGGTTGCCGTTGCTGGTCCAGTCCAGCCATTGACGACCTTGTCTGGTGCGGCCTCGCGCCGCACTGGTTTTTCTTTCGCGCGTCTTATCGCCTGGGCCCCTGAATCGTTGCCGGCGGCGCGAACCACCCCATTGCCACCGCGCCCCCATGACGTTGCCCCACGCCGCCGTCCCCCCGATCAGTTGGCTGATCGCGCTGACGGTGTGCAACCATTTGGCGTTCAACGCCAGTCGCGTCGTCGTTTCCCTCTTTGCCATCTCGCTGAAGGCGTCCACCGTGACGCTGGGCATCCTCATGTCGCTCTACGCGCTATTGCCGATGTTCCTGGCAATTCGCGCCGGCAAGCGCATTGACGAGATCGGGCCACGCCTGCCGATGACGGCGGGCTCGCTGATGGTGGTGGCCGGCACGCTGCTGCCAGCGGTCTGGCATGACATCGCCTCGCTGTACGGTGCCTGCGCGCTGATCGGCGTGGGCTTCATGCTCGTGCAGGTGGCCATGCAACTGCTAATCGGTCAGGTATCGACCAACGAAACCCGCCTGCGCAACTACACGCTACACGCACTGGGCCTGTCCATCTCGGGCACGCTGGGTCCCGTGGCGATGGGCTATATGATCGAGCACGCCGGATACCGTGCGGCATTCTGCGTGCTGGTGGCCATCGCGCTGGTCGGCCAGGCTGGCCTGCAGTACGTGCGTCCGCGCCTGCCGGCGCAAGGCGGCAACGCAGGCAGGATCGCCATCGAGGACGGCTCGCGCCGGTCGACGCTGGATCTGCTGCAGCACCCCGAGTTGCGTGCGGTGTTCATCGCCAGCGCCGTGCTTTCGGCCGCGTGGGATCTCCACGCGTTCCTGATTCCGATCCAGGGCACGCATATCGGCCTGTCTCCGTCGTCGATCGGCTGGGTACTCGGTGCGTTCTCGATCGCCACGCTGGCGATCCGCGTGGCCATGCCGATGGTGTCGCGCCACTTTTCCGAATGGCGGATCATCCGCCTGGCGCTGACCGTGGGCGCGATGGCATATCTGGTCTACCCGTTCGTGTCGCACTTCTGGCTCATGTGCAGCCTGGCATTCGTGCTCGGCCTCGCGCTGGGCAGCGCCCAGCCGAACGTCATGAACATCCTGCACACGGTGTCGCCGTCGGGCCGCGCCGGCGAGGCGCTTGGCCTGCGTTCGGCGGTACTGAACACGAGCCAGGTGGTGTGGCCGCTGACCTTTGGCGTGGTCGGCACGGCGCTTGGCATGTTGCCGATCTTCCTGTCGATGGCCGGCGCGATGGGCATGGCGGGTTACTACTCGCGCAAACAGTCGCGCAAGATCGCCCTGCCCGACTAAGCACCCTCGGCGCCCCGAGGTGCCCTAAGCGCGTTGCGGCAACGCAAATGCAGCGTGCAGCGCATTCGCTATACTCGAAGTACGCATATCCGCGCGATTCGTGCGCGGAACGCAAACCTTCCTGATACGCGACATGACCCAACTCGCAGACCTGCGCCGCAACTACATGCTGAGCGCGCTTTCCGAAACCGACGTCGCTCCCGACCCGATTCGCCAGTTCCAGTCGTGGTTCGACGAAGCCATGCAAGCCAAGCTGCCTGAGCCGAACGCCATGACGCTGGCCACCGTGGGCGCCGACGGCCAGCCGTCCGCGCGCATCGTGCTGCTCAAGGGCATGGATGCCGACGGCTTCACATTCTTCACCAATTACGAAAGCCGCAAGGGCGTTGACCTGCTGGCCAACCCGCGCGCGGCTCTGTTGTTCCATTGGGTGCAGCTCGAGCGGCAGATCCGCGTCGAAGGCATCGTCGAGAAGGTCGAGGATGCGGAGAGCGACGCCTACTACGCGTCGCGGCCGCTCGGTTCACGCCTGGGTGCCTGGGCATCCGAACAGAGCCGCGAGGTTGCTGGCCGCGACGTGATCGAAGCGCGCGAAGCGGATTTCCGCAACAAGTTCGGCGAGAACCCGCCGCGCCCGCCGCACTGGGGCGGCTACAGGCTCAAACCGACTTGGATCGAGTTCTGGCAAGGCCGCCCTTCGCGCCTGCACGATCGAATCGCCTATCGCCAGAACGCTGATGGAAACTGGCAAATCGTGAGGCTCTCGCCCTGACGCCATCAGCGTCTGCGAGGTCTGATAGACATTTGTCCAATGAAGGACCTGCACTGCACAATTTCAAAAATTGGCGTAAAGTTTGACGGTTGCTGCACCGGCTATGCACCGGTGCGCACCCCAAGGCCAGCGCTGCGTATGAACGCGCAGTGATCGCAGCAGACCGTGGGGCATTCGTTCGAGAGGGATAACCAACCAATCGGGAGAAAGCCGCATGTTTTTCAAGCAGACCCTGGACAAGCAACTCGATAGCTGGATTGCCGATGTGCGCGAGCACTCGAATTTGCCCGTCAAGCTCCGACTCTGGAATGGCAGTGAATATCAGCTCGGCAGCTTTGACAGACCCGCCGTCACGCTGACCGTGCGCGAAGCCTCCGCGCTGCCGTTCTTGCTAGTACCCAGCCTGGACAATCTCAGTGAAGCGTATGTCCAGGAGAAGATCGACCTCGATGGGCGCCTGGCCGACATCATCAAGGTGGGATACGGTCTCTCCGCCGCCGCCGCACGCCGTGCGGGCGGCGTGCTGAACAAGGTGGCGCAGCATTTCACGCACACCAAGGCCGAGGACAAGGCGTCGATCCAGTATCACTACGACGTTTCCAACGACTTCTACAAGCTCTGGCTCGATCCGAACATGGTCTATTCATGTGCGTACTTCGAGAACGGCAACGAAGACCTGGCCACCGCGCAGATCAAGAAGATCGACCATATCCTGACCAAGATCCGCTTGGAACCTGGGCAGACGCTGCTCGACATCGGTTGCGGCTGGGGCGCGCTGGTGCTGCGGGCCGCGCAAAAGTTTGGCGCCAGGTGCGTGGGCATCACGCTGTCACAGAACCAGTTCGATCTGGCGACCGCGCGCGTGAGGGCTGCGGGCCTGCAGGACCGCATCGAGATCCGCCTGCAGGACTATCGCGACATCAGCGGGCAATTCGACCGCATCACGAGCGTCGGCATGTTCGAACACGTCGGCAAGGATAACTTGCCGGGTTATTTCGCCCGTATGCGCGACCTGCTGGCCGAAGGTGGCGTGGCGATGAACCACGGCATTACCGCCACCGACCCAGACAGCGGCGAGATACCGATGGACGGTTCGGGCTTCATGGATCGCTATGTGTTCCCGCAGGGCGAGCTGCCGCATATCGGCATGGTGCTGACCACGATGCAGAAGGGCGGCCTCGAAGCCTTCGACGTGGAACTGCTGCGCCGCCACTATGCGCAGACGCTGCGTCACTGGGCGGAGAATTTCGAGACCAATGCCGATACCATCCGCGAGATGGTCGGCGAGAAGAAATTCCGCATCTGGCGCATCTATCTGGCGGGCTGCTCACATGCATTCACAAGCGGGAAGATGTCGATCTACCAGGTGGTATGCCAGAAGGCCGATCGCAATGCCGACACATTCCCGACGTCGCGGCGTTATATTTACGCGTCTCCGATCGGTACGCCTTCCTGACGCTTGACTGAGAACCTCGACCTATTCGGCGATGCCCCGGCATCGCCGCCCGTTGCGAAGTCCACTGCCCGACCTGCGGCGGGCGATCCCGAAAATAAGAAGCCCGTTGGCAAGATCGTCCAGCCTTGGACGCCCGACGCCGCGTTGCAGGCGCTCGCGAAGCAACTGCCGCCAAACCTCTACTTCGGCACCTCGTCCTGGTCCTATCCCGGCTGGCACGGCATTACCTACGACGGCCAGTACACCGAGAGCCTGCTGTCACGCAAAGGTCTGCGTGCCTGTGGCCAGCATCCGCTGCTGCGCGCGGCTGGCATCGACCGCGGTTTCTACGGCCCGATTCCATTGGCCGATTACCTGAACTACGCCTCGCAGGTGCCCGAAGACTTCCGCTTTCTGGTCAAGGCGCCCGCCAGCGTGTGCGACGCATGGCTGCGCGGCCCCGATGGCGCCGGTCGGCTGCAGAACGCCGCGTTCCTCAATGCCGAGATCGCAATCCGCGACTTCATCGAGCCGGCCACGAGCGGGCTCGGCCCGCGCTGCGGCCCCCTGCTGTTCCAGCTTTCGCCGCTGGCTGGCATGGCTGACGACGGCCCCGCTTTCCTGGCACGGCTCGACGCGTTCCTTGCCGAACTGCCCGCGCTGGACCGCGCGGTGACGCCAAATGCCTGCTATGCGGTGGAGATCCGTGACGCGGCGCTGCTGACGCCACGCTACATCCGTATGCTGCGCGAGCGCGGCGTGCGTTTCTGCCTGGCCGCGCGTGACCGTCTGCCACCCGTGCAACGTCAGGCTGCGGCGCAGGCATTGATGGACGATGGCGCGCCCGGCCCGCTGGTCTTGCGCTGGATGCTGCGCGAAGGCCGGTCCTATTCGATGGCCGAGCAGGCATTCTCGCCATTCGACAAGCTCGTGGACGAAGATGCCGAAACGCGCCACGCCATCGCTGACGTGGTTGTGCGCACGCTGCGCGCCGGCCAGCCCGCCCATGTCATCGTCAGCAATAACGCCGAAGGCTGCGCGCCGTTGAGCATCGCGCGGCTCGCTGAGGTAATCGCCGGGAAGCTGGCGACCTAGCGCCGCATCCGGTGCGAGAAATCGCGCCTGAATTTCGTCAGCTTCGGCGAAATCACGAATGCGCAATACCCTTGCGCCGGGTGCTCCTGGTAGTAGTTCTGGTGGCTGGCCTCGGCGGGCCAGTAGGGTTGCTCCGGCTCCACCTGTGTCACGATCGGCGCATCGTAGACATGCTCGGCAGCCAGCTTGCCAATCACATACTCGGCGACCGCGCGCTGCGCCTCCGAGTGCGTGAAGATGCTGGAACGGTACTGTGTGCCGACATCGTTGCCCTGCCGGTTCAGTTGCGTCGGATCGTGGATCGAAAAGAAGATTTCAAGGATCTCGCGATAGTTGATCGCGGACGGGTCGAATGTCACCCGCACCACTTCGGCGTGCCCGGTATCTCCCGCGCAAACCTCGTGATAGGTGGGCTGGCTGACGTGCCCACCCGTGTATCCCGATTCCACCGCGCGCACACCGGCGACCTGTTGGTAGACCGCCTCCAGACACCAGAAGCAGCCGCCACCGAGCGTGGCGATTTCAAGGCCATGGTCCATTTGCTCGTCCCCCTTCCAGTCGCGGACGCCACGCTGGCTCGCGCAGGCGTCCTGTCTAGGATAAGCACTTGGCGCGCTTGCTGCCGACTTTAAAGCGCCCGGACGGCTTCCAACGTCACTTCAGCGGTGATTGGCTGGACTCCGCTACAATCGCAGGCAACGTTGGCTCGCCTGCTTTGTGCGAAAAACCACTGAAAACATCGCAAACGCGGATTAGGTTGATACGCGTTGAATGCATGGCGGCCATCCCGATATGAAGATCATGGATTTGTGTGAAGCCCGAGACATGGGCATACCCGAGGCCGAGACCCCAATCATGGCGCGCAAGGCCACCGCCCCCGATTTCGATAGCCAGCATTTCAAGCGGGCGCTGTCGCAGTTCGCCACCGGCGTGACCGTGATCACGACGCGCGCGGCCGGCCACCCGCACGCCAACGGCGCACCGTTCGTCGGCATCACCGCGAGTTCGTTCAACTCGGTATCGCTCGATCCGCCGCTGGTGCTGTGGAGCATGGCAACCCGCGCCAACAGCCTGCCGATGTTCCGCGACGGCTCGCACTACATCATCAACGTGCTGGCGGCATCGCAGCTCGACCTCTGCCAGCGCTTCGCCACGCTCAAAGGCGACCGGTTCGCCGGCGTCGACTATCGTCTTTCCGCCACCGGATTGCCCATCCTTGCCAACGCGCTGGCATGGTTCGAATGTCACAACCGCAGCCGCTATGACGAAGGCGACCACGTGATTTTCGTCGGCGAGGTCGAACGTTGCGGCATATTCGATACCGGCGGACAGCCGCTGGTATTCCAGGGCGCCCAGTTCTCCACGCTTTCGCCGCTCGACCGCTAGGCTAGCCGCCCGCTTCCTTCACGATCGCCAGCGGCGATCCGTCGGTCTTGATCCGCTGCAGGACGATGTTCGAGCGGATATCCATGACACCCGGCGTGCGATAGAGCCGGTTCACAATGAAGTCCGAGTAGTGCTTCAGGTTGCGCGCCTGAACACGCAGGATGTAGTTGCTGTCCCCCGTGATCACATAGGCCGTGAGCACTTCCGGCCACGTCTGCACGACCGCGTTGAACGTGTCGTGCCACCCCTCCACGTCGTGCCGCATCGATACCTGCACGATGGCCTCGATCTCCAGCCCGAGCTTTTCGGCGTCGAACCACGCGTGGTAGCCGCCGATTACGCCACTCTCTTCCAGCAACCGCACGCGCCGCAGGCACGCCGACGGCGACAGCGCCACGCGGTCGGCCAGATCCTGGTTGCTGATGCGGCCGTTCTCCTGCAGGCACGTCAGGATGCGCAAATCGATCGAATCAAGGTTCATTTCGCAAAATCCACGAATTTCTAGAATTGATACGCAATTTTATGCGAAAGAAGGCCAAATCGACGGCCCATTTCGCAAGGCTTTTTTCGGGTAGTTTGACTATGATGCCCACACACACCGCGCCCGAAAAAAAGCGCAGACGCGAGACACCATGCCCCAAGCCCCCCAACTCCACGACGGTCGCCGCATCTGGGATATTTCCCCAGCCGTTTCGCCCGCCACGCCGGTCTGGCCTGGCGACACACCGTTCCAGCATGACCCGGCCTGGCAACTCGACGAGCATTGCCCGGTGAATGTCGGCCGCATCACGATGTCGCCGCACACCGGCGCCCATGCCGACGCCCCGCTGCACTACGCGGCGGATGGCGCGCCGATCGGAGCCGTCCCGCTGGACGCCTAACTGGGCCCGTGCCGGGTGATCCACTGTATTGGCGCAGCACCGCGCGTGGAGCCGCAGCACATCGCGCACGCATTGGCCGGCACGCCACCGCGCGTGCTCTTGCGCACCTACGCGCAGGCGCCGCAAGGCAAATGGGATTCCGCTTTCTGCGCCGTGGCGCCGGAGACGATCTCGCTGCTGGCCCGCCATGGCGTCCGGCTGATCGGCATCGACACGCCGTCGCTCGATCCCGAAACCTCGAAGACGATGGACGCGCACCACGCCGTGCGTGACCACCAGCTTGCCATTCTGGAAGGCATCGTCCTCGACGAGGTGCCGGCCGGCGACTACGAACTGATCGCGCTGCCGCTGCGCCTGGCCACGCTTGATGCGAGCCCGGTGCGCGCCGTGCTGCGCGAGCTCCCCTGACATTCACGAACCGATTTCGAACGGACGAAGACCGCATGACAACGCTGACCCGAGCACACTGCCAGACGCTGGACCGGGATGACCCGCTCCGCGCACTGCGCGAACAGTTCGCCCTGCCCGA
Source organism: Cupriavidus metallidurans CH34 (assembly GCF_000196015.1). NCBI lineage: Bacteria > Pseudomonadati > Pseudomonadota > Betaproteobacteria > Burkholderiales > Burkholderiaceae > Cupriavidus > Cupriavidus metallidurans. Next base: position 2,885,631 of record NC_007973.1, read on the forward strand.
GGGCGTGATCTACCTCGATGGCAACTCGCTGGGCGCACGCCCGCGCGCCGCCGCCGCGCGCGCCGCGGAAGTCGTGAGCGAGGAATGGGGCAATGGCCTGATCCGCAGCTGGAATACCGCGGGCTGGTTCGACCTGCCGCGCCGCCTGGGCAACCTGCTGGCTCCGCTGATCGGCGCCGGCAATGACGAGGTAGTGGTCACTGACACGACATCGATCAACCTGTTCAAGGTGCTGGCGGCCGCGCTGCGCGTGCAGCGCCAGCGCGATCCGGCCCGGCGCGTGATCGTGTCGGAGGCCAGCAACTTCCCGACTGATCTCTATATCGCCCAAGGCCTGGCCGATCTGCTGCAGCAAGGCTATGAAGTCCGGCTGGTCAACAGCCCGGACGAGATCGACGCCGCCGTAGGCGCTGACACCGCCGTGCTGATGCTCACGCACGTCAACTACAAGACTGGCGAGATGCTCGACATGGCCGGCCTGACCGAACTGGCGCACGCACGCGGCGTGCTGACCGTTTGGGATCTGGCCCACTCGGCCGGCGCCGTGCCCGTGGCGCTCAATGTGGCCAAGGCCGATTACGCGATCGGCTGCACTTACAAGTACCTGAACGGCGGCCCGGGCTCCCCGGCTTTCGTCTGGGTAGCACCCGCGCTGCGCGACCAGTTCTGGCAGCCGCTGTCGGGCTGGTGGGGCCACGGCGCGCCGTTCGCGATGTCGCCGCAGTACGAACCGGCGCAGGGCATCGGCCGCTTCCTGTGTGGCACGCAGCCGATGACGTCGCTGGCCATGGTCGAATGCGGCCTGGATATCTTCGCGCAGACCAGCATGACCGCGCTGCGCGCCAAGTCGCTGAAGCTGACCGATCTGTTTATCGAACTGGTCGAGGCCCGCTGCGCCACGCACCCGCTCTCGCTGGTCACACCGCGCGACCACACGAAGCGCGGCAGCCAGGTCAGCTTCGCGCACCCCGACGCCTACGCGCTGGTAGCCGCGCTGATCGAGCGTGGCGTCATTGGCGACTATCGCGAGCCGGGCATCGCCCGCTTCGGCTTCACGCCGCTCTACACGAGCTTTACTGAAGTGTGGGACGCCGTCGAGATCATCCGCGACGTGCTCGACAGCGGCGTCTATCGTGACGCGCGCTTTGCCGTGCGGACGGCGGTGACCTGAGCGGGAGTCGATCATGAGCGAATTCAAGGGATGCCCGATGGGGCACGGAGCCGCCCCGCAAAACGGTGATGGCGGTGATAGCGGTGATACCGGCAATGGCTGGCACGGCGCGCAAATGGATTTCGCGCGCGACATGAGCTATGGGGACTACCTGGGCCTGGACCAGATCCTGAGCGCCCAGCATCCGCTGTCTCCGGATCACAACGAGATGCTGTTCATCGTCCAGCACCAGACCACCGAACTCTGGATGAAGCTGATGCTGCACGAGCTGCGCGCGGCGCGTGATGGCGTCAAGTCGGATCAGCTTCAGCCGGCATTCAAAATGCTGGCGCGCGTCTCGCGCATCATGGATCAGCTCGTGCAGGCGTGGAACGTGCTGGCGACGATGACGCCGCCCGAGTACTCGGCGATGCGCCCATACCTGGGGGCATCGTCCGGCTTCCAGTCATACCAGTATCGCGAGATCGAGTTCATCCTCGGCAACAAGAACGCAGCCATGCTGCGTCCGCACGCGCATCGGCCCGAACATCTCGAACTGGTGGAGACCGCGCTGCATACGCCGTCGATGTACGACGAGGCCATCCGGCTGATGGCCCGCCGCGGCTTCCAGATCGACCCCGAGGTGGTGGAACGCGACTGGACTCAGCCGACGCAGTACAACGCATCGGTGGAAGCGGCCTGGCTCGAGGTCTACCGCAACCCGTCGGCCCACTGGGAGCTCTACGAACTCGGCGAGAAGTTCGTCGATCTGGAAGACGCGTTCCGGCAATGGCGCTTCCGCCACGTGACCACAGTCGAGCGCGTAATCGGATTCAAGCGCGGCACCGGCGGCACCGAAGGCGTCAGCTATCTGCGCAGGATGCTGGACGTGGTGCTGTTTCCGGAACTGTGGAAACTGCGGACAGACCTGTAGTACCTGCTGGTTTGCTCCCCTCCCCCCAATTCATGGGCGAGGGGAGCGCATAGCTGCGGCACTCAGACTTGTCGCCCGGCCGGGTCCGACAGCCGCGTGGCCAACGCCTGCAACGCAGGCGCCAGCTTCTCCCGAAACACCTCCTCGCCGACGGCGCCATACGATGCGCTGCAGCTGAGCATGTGCAAATCCTTCTCCCCCACCGGACGAAACGCCACCGCGCACGCGTGAATGGCGGGATGCCAGTCACGGAACGACGCCGCATAGCCGTCGCGCTCCGCCGTCGCCAATGCCGCGCGCGTCAGTGCTTCCTGTGCCTTCCATTGTTCCGGGAACGCCTGCGCGAACTCGGCCAGCACGCGATCGCGCCGGGCCTGCGGCAGCGCAGCCAGATAAGCCCGCCCCATCGAACTCGATACCAGCGACAGGCGCGATCCCACGCCCAGGCCGAGCATCGCGCCCGCGTCGTTCCGGATCGACTCCAGGTAGATGACTTCCAGCCGCTCGCGCTTGCCCAGCGACACAGACACGCCGTGCTGCTGCGCGAATGCCAGCATGTGCGGACGCGCCAGCGCCACCACGCCGGAGGCCGACAGGTACGAGAACCCGAGTGCCAGCACGCCGGCATCGAGCGCATACTTGCCCAGGCTGTCGTCATAGCGAAGGTAGCCAAGCTGCACCAGCGTGCCGGCCAGGCGGCTGACCGTCGCCTTCGGGAAGCCGGTGCGGCGCACGAAATCCTGATTGCCGAGCATGGTCTCCCCCGTGCGGAAACAGCGCAGCAACTCCAGTCCGCGCGCCAGCGCAGTAACGAAGTTCGGATCGCTTTCGCGTTCACGCGGGGCCGGCTCCGCGGCTGGCGCGACGGATTCGGATGAAATGTCCAAGGCGAAACTCCAGATGGGGTTGGTCGATTGCCGAACGCAAATCTCCGGGGCGCGAGATTTCCCCTGTTGCGCCGCGGATCGGTTCGGCTATACTAGCTCATCGGAACAAGGTTCCGCAATGCGGAACTTAAGAAATTCCACCCGATTTCCATTTCGTGTCGTTTTTCCCGGATTGTGTGAAGGCTACAGGCCTTCCTCGCCACACCAAAGAAGGAGACCTCCATGGCTGCCAACGCCGAATTCAACTGGGCTGACCCGCTGTTGCTCGACCAGCAACTGACCGCCGACGAACGCATGGTGCGTGACGCCGCCGCGGCTTACTGCCAGGACAAGCTGATGCCGCGCGTGCTGCAGTCCTTCCGTAACGAGAAGACCGATGTGGAGATCTTCCGCGAGATGGGCGAACTGGGCCTGCTCGGCCCGACCATCCCCGAGCAGTACGGCGGCCCCGGCCTGAACTACGTCAGCTACGGCCTGATCGCGCGTGAAGTGGAGCGCGTGGATTCGGGCTACCGCTCGATGATGAGCGTGCAGTCGTCGCTGGTCATGGTCCCGATCTACGAGTTCGGCACCGAAGCCCAGAAGCAGAAGTACCTGCCCAAGCTGGCCACCGGCGAGTGGATTGGCTGCTTCGGCCTGACCGAACCGAACCATGGCTCGGACCCGGGCTCGATGGTCACGCGCGCCAAGAAGGTGGCTGGCGGCTACGAGCTGACCGGCGCCAAGATGTGGATCACCAACTCGCCGATCGCCGACGTGTTCGTGGTGTGGGCCAAGCTGATGGGCGACGATGGCAAGGAAGCCATCCGCGGTTTCATCCTGGAAAAGGGCTGGAAGGGTCTGTCGGCCCCGGCCATCCACGGCAAGGTTGGCCTGCGCACGTCGATCACCGGTGAAATCGTGCTGGACCAGGTATTCGTGCCGGAAGAGAACATCATGCCGGGCGTCAGCGGCCTGAAGGGTCCGTTCACCTGCCTGAACTCGGCCCGATATGGCATTGCCTGGGGTGCGCTCGGTGCTGCCGAATTCTGCTGGCATACCGCACGCCAGTACACGCTGGACCGCAAGCAGTTCGGCCGCCCGCTGGCCGCCACCCAGCTGGTGCAGAAGAAGCTGGCCGACATGCAGACCGAGATCACGCTGGGCCTGCAAGGCTGCCTGCGCCTGGGCCGCATGAAGGACGAAGGCACGGCCGCGGTGGAAATCACCTCGATCATGAAGCGCAACTCGTGCGGCAAGTCGCTCGACATCGCCCGCGTGGCGCGTGACATGCTCGGCGGCAACGGTATTTCCGACGAGTTCGGCGTGATCCGCCACGTGGTCAACCTCGAGGTGGTCAACACCTACGAAGGCACGCACGACATCCACGCGCTGATCCTGGGTCGCGCGCAAACTGGCCTCCAGGCATTCTTCTGAAGCTGGAAGCATGAAAAAAGCCCGGTCTTGAGTCATCAAGCCGGGCGGAAGCACACTACCAAGGAGACGACGGGCAAGCCCGCCGTTTTACGACATCATTAGAAAGGTCAGTGGCACTGAACCGGGCCCGGGGGCAAACCCCGGGCCCGGTTTTTTCACTTGTTGGGCTGCGGCGTCAGACGCAGGTACGGACGTACGGCCTTGTAACCCTTCGGGAATTTCTGGCGGATGACCTCTTCGTCCTTCAGCGAGGGCACGATCACCACGTCGTCGCCGTCCTGCCAGTTGCCCGGCGTGGCCACGCTGTGATTGTCGGTGAGCTGCAGCGAATCGATGACGCGCAGGATCTCGTTGAAGTTGCGGCCGGTGCTGGCAGGGTATGTAATGATCAGGCGGACCTTCTTCTTCGGGTCGATCACGAACAGCGAACGCACCGTCAGGGTTTCGTTGGCGTTCGGGTGAATCATGTCGTATAGCTCGGACACCTTGCGGTCACCGTCGGCCAGGATCGGGAAGTTGACCGTGGTCGACTGGGTGTCGTTGATGTCCTGGATCCAGCCGTGATGCGATTCCACACTATCCACCGACAGGGCGATCGCCTTGACGTTGCGCTTTGCGAACTCTTCTTTCAGCCGGGCGGTCAGGCCCAGTTCGGTCGTGCACACCGGGGTGTAGTCCGCCGGATGCGAAAACAGGACACCCCAGCCATCGCCGAGCCAATCATGGAAGCGGATGCGGCCTTCGCTCGATTCCTGTTCAAAATCCGGTGCGATATCGCCAAGACGCAGTGCCATCGGGGGTCTCCTGAAACAACAGTAAATAAACGTAAGGAATGACGTGCAAACACAGGGAACCGAGCTTAGTTGGATTGCCTTCCAACCCAAACGAATATAAAGTCACTACAAAATCACTCGAAGTCATAAAGACTTGCGGTGACCACGCTTTGACGTCCCCCTGCCCTGGCGCACTACGGCCGAAACAAGGGCGTGGCAAGTGACAGCAGTATGGATTTGCGGATTCAGGCTTGAAACGATGGCAGGCCGCCACATATGCTACTTGGACGACAAGAAACGCCACAAGCCAGGGCTGGCAAGGCAAAATGTCACTACTTGAACCAACCGCCCGCAAACAGGAGAAACTAATGAGCGATGTCAAGACCGTTCTGTCCGATGCCGAGGAACTGCTGAAGCAAGCGGCCTCGACCACCGGGGAAAAAGCTGCCGAACTGCGCGAGCGTGGCATGGGCCTGCTGAAGCAAGCCAAGGAAAAGGCCCAGGATCTGCAAGATGCCGTGGTCACCAAGAGCAAGGCCGCCGCACGCGCCACCGATGACTACGTGCATGACCACCCGTGGCGCGCCGTGGGCGTGGCAGCCGGTGTGGGCCTGCTGATCGGTCTGCTGCTGAACCGCAAGTAATACCTATCGCAGCACGGCGTCCTGGCCGCGCATCTGCGCCGGACGCCTTGGCCCGAGGCCCGGTCCGCGGCACTGCCCGCCGCACCGGGACCTTTTCATTGCAGATGCCGCCACTGCGGGCGCATCGATCCTTCGCCGGAGCCGCATGAGCGAATCCCCTTCCCCCAAGTTCCTGGAGTCCGTTCGCAACCTCGCCAGCTCCGTGGTGTCGATGCTCCAGACGCGCCTGGAACTGGCCAGTGTGGAATTGGCCGAGGAGCGCGGCCGGCTGATGAAGGTTGCGCTGCTGGCGTGCTTCGGACTCGTCTTCTTCAGCATGGCGCTGATGACGTTCACGCTGCTGGTCGCCATCGTATTCTGGGAAACCTACCGCTGGCAGGCCCTCGGCATCATCATCCTGGCCTACCTCGCCTGCGCCGCGATCTGCCTGTTGCTGGCGCGCCGCATGGTCCGACGCGCGCCGCCGCTGTTCGAAGCCACGCTGGCCGAGCTCGACAAAGACAGGGAGATGCTGCGCCGATGACCACGCCCGCCGACGATTCGACCAACCTGGGCCAGCGCCACGAGCATGCGCGTCCGGTCCGATTCTCCAAGGAAGTCCGGCTGCCGCTGGAGATCCGCAAGGAACTGCTGATCACCCGCGCGGCGCTGGAACGCTACGACGCCGTGCAGGCGCTGCACAACGTCAAGGGCGGCGTACGCCGGATGACCAGCCTCGGCAACTGGCTGCCAAACCTGACCCACACACCCGGCTGGCTCAAACTGCTGGGTCTGACGCGCGAATATCCGATGGTCAGCACGGCGATCACGCTGGCGCTACCGCTGCTGCGGCGCACACCGATCGGCCGTGTCGCCTGGAAGGTCTCGAAGCTTGGGGTCGTGGCCGGCGCCGGTTATTGGGCCATCAAGACCTGGCAGTCCGTGCGGGGCGTACCGGCGAATGCTGGCACATCAAAAGCGCCTACGCCAACCGCACCGACCGAGGTCGTCGACACCGGCTTCCGCGATCCGCTGGTGAAATCTCCACCGGCAACCTCCACCCCACCCCAATCCTGACTAGCTGACCTCCACGCGATTGCGTCCGGCACGCTTGGCCCGATAACAGGCCACATCGGCGGCGCCGAGCGCGTCTTCCGTGTTGGAGGTCCGCTCATCGAGCCGGATCAGCCCCACGCTGACGGCGACCGAGAACACATGCCCCCGGCAGATAAAGCGGAACGCAGCAATCGCCTGACGCAGGGATTCCGCCACCCGTTCGCCATCACTCGGCAAGCAGTGTTCGAGCAGCACCGCGAATTCGTCGCCACCCAACCGCGCCAGCGTATCGCTACGGCGTAGCTGCTGGCGCATGAGATCGGCGATCTGGCAGAGCAGTTCGTCTCCGGCGGCATGGCCACACGTATCATTGACAGCCTTGAACCGATCCAGGTCGAGGTACATCAGCGTGTGCGTGCACCCCTCCTGCCGGGCCCGCAAGATTGCCGTTTCGAGCCTGCGCTCGAACTCGGGCCGATTCACCAGCCCGGTCAACGGATCATGGCTGGCTTCATAGGCCAGCTGGGCCGCCTGCGCGCGTTCCAGGCTGACGTCGTGGAGCACGACCACCACGCCGATGGCCTGCCCAACCTTGTCCCGGATCAGCGCCACGGAAGGTTTGACGACCACTCTCGCCGAAGACTCGCCCGCCGAACGCCGGCTCAGCACCGTGACAGTCTGGCTCGGCCACGTCCCGGCCAGCGCAGCGCGCGTGGCACTAGATCGGTCACCAGATCGCATGTAACTTCATCGGTCAGCGGACAAACCTGAGGCAGGAAACAACCGGCGGCTTCGGCCTCGGTCCAGCCCGTCATCGCCTCGGCCACCGGGTTGAGCGAGTCAATCCGTCCCCAGACATCGGTCGTGATCACTGCCTCGCCAATTGCCTGGAGCGTGACCTGCGCCCGCTCCTTTTCCGTATGCAATTGCGCCTCGAAGCGCTTCCGGTCCGAGATGTCGCTGAGCGAGCCTGCCATGCGCACGGCCTTGCCAACCGCGCTGCGCACCATGCGGCCCCGCGCCCGCGTCCAAAGATATCCCCCTGCCTTCTTCCGTAGTCGCAGCTCGATGTCATACGGGGTGCCCTTGCGCATGTGCCCCGACAGGCGGCGCCCCAGCTCGGTGACGTCATCGGGATGGGTCAGTGCCATCAAGGTCTCGACCGCGTGCGGGAGTTCGTTGGCGCGATAGCCGAGCATTTCCGCGCACCGAGGGGAAAAATAGAGTTCTCCGCGATGCGGATGCCAGTCCCACAGGCCGTCGTTGCTGCCGGCCACCGCCAGTTGCAGGCGTTCCTCACTGGTCGACAGTGCGGCGCGTAGCTGCCGCTCCTTGATCATCATGCTGCGTGACACCCACGTGACCCACGCAAGCAACGTCACCGCCACCGCAATCGAGCTCCACGTCAGCAGCGCGCGCACGCGCCGCGAAGCTCTGCCTAGAGTCGAGGAGAATGCCGCCTCCTGGGGTGTCAGCCGATTGTCGATATCGACGATCTCGCGCCGGATAGGCGCCACGCAGCGGGCATCGCAGTCGCCAGCACGAAAGCGCCCGCGCAATGTCCGGGACAGCGTGTCGAGCCGGGCGATATCGACATCGGCTGCCGCCCAGATCTCGATAGCTTCGTCGATCTCCGCGACGCCGCGGAACGTGCGGTAGAGCCGGATCATTCCGGAGATGTCGTCGGTATGATTGCCGCCGATCAGCAGCCCTTCGACCGCCCGCGTATGGTCATAGCGCGAATGCTTTTCCAGTTCGATACGCGCCTGACGATCGCCAAGCGGCACGGCGATGGCAGCAAGGTATGCGTCGTAATCGGTATCGAGCTGGCTGCGGGAATAGTTGAGCAAATGCAGGACCGCCGCCTTCTGTCCCTTGGTCCAGAGGCTTTCCCCGGCGACGAAGCTGCGCGCGGCAGATAGCACATCCACGCTGGCAATGCAGAACAAGGCCAGCGCCACAACCACCGGAACGAACGGCCAGATGAGGCTCGACACTTGCTCACCGGCCGGCAGACTACCTTCACCAGCTCGCCGCATTGGAGACTTCCCGTGCCGGACGTTCCGGCACCATCAAACGACTGCGCCGCACCAGATGCGGCACGGCGCAATCATTGTCAGCGAGCCCGCCCGGGGTGTCTCTACCTCAGACTGGGTAATTGAAACGGTTCAACCGCCATGTCAGCCCATCAACACCATAACCAGCATGACGCCATTGACGACGGCGAGCGCGCCGAGGACGAACGTCGCATGTGACATGTGATGCAACCGGTCGGCCAGCAACCGAACCGATGTTGGCGCCACGTTGCGACCCCTGCCGTGTGCCAGTACCCAGGCACACATGCAGAGAACGGCCACCGGCAGGATCAGCCAGGCGAGCACCCAGGGCGGAACGTCACGCGTCGCACGTGCTTGGACGACGGATGTCGCAAGCGTCACTGGCTCATTACGGACAGGGGGCGAGAGCGCCGGGGGCGGCTCCGTCGGCGCAACGGACAATGCCTTGATCGCTGGCGACAACATCGGCGCCGGCGCGGGTACCGGTGCAGGTGCAGGTGCGGCAGTCGGCGGACGGTTCGCCGTCGAAGCCATGGTCCTCGCGGCCGCGGGATGCTCGACAGGTCGCCGAGCAGGCATTCGCCGCCAGTCCGCGAACACCTCGTCGACGCACGTGACCGTCTCGCAGGCGTTGCGCTTCCTGCGCCAGGCCGCGAGATCGGCCGTGCTCAGCGTGCCCGCGTGCAGCATCCGCTGCTGGTCCGCGTAGATGCGTTCGTAGGCAACGTTGAGCATCGCGTACTCGCAGATCAGCCGCTCGCCAGAGGCCAGCCGGGCAGCCGGGCGCGCGCAGTAACTGACCGACGGATCGACACATCGGACGGTACTGGCCTGGTAGTTAGGCGGACAGACGATCTCGGACGCCCGCGCGCTGCTGATGGCTGCGAGGCCCAGGGCAAGAAGAATGGCCAGCCGGCCTGCGAGCCGCTTCATGACATCCTCTCATCGGTCCTTCGCCATGTTGCTTGCGACGACCAGCCTGGAGATATCCGGATTAAATACCATGATCGACTGCGAGCCAAAGCCCGAGACGCTGCCACGCAAGTAGCGCGCGATTGCCGCAACGATCACTTGTGACGTTGCCTGCCCAGCAAGCTCCCGGCCATCGTTGGCACACGGACGCCGATCACGCCGATCACGCCGATCACGCCCGAAGCGCCATCACACCCGAAGCGCCATCAGCGGCGATGCAATCGGACTCGCACCCCATTGCCCGAGCGGACAGTGACGCGCCCCACCACCTTGGGCACGTGCGTGGGGTCCGCATCCACCCGATAACGGCGCACGATGCTGGCCAGGATCAGCACGGAGCCCAGGTCCCACGATGTCGCTTTGATAACAACCATATTTGCCGCGAAGGGTGCCCGCACCGTCCGCCGCACCAAGCCACGCGCCTCACCGTTGGCACTTCGTTGACAGCGCCAAAACAAAAAGGGCCTGTGACTTTCGCCACAGGCCCTTTGTAATGCTGGTGGGTCGTGCGTGACTCGAACACGCGACCAACGGATTAAAAGTCTCTTGCGCTTCTAGTGCGCCCCGCGCCAGCCCTAGTGTTATACCGGCCCAGCGGGGGACATAGTATTTTGACTAGGCTTCCTTTATGAAAACCTCAGTCATGATAGACCCTGTCGATGTAGGCTCGGACGACCCTCATACTCGCTGGTGACAGGGTGAATATAGATGTAGAACTGCTTTGATAGACCGGCTAAAGACCGGAGAGCCTCGACCATCCGACACGGTCGGGCGAAGGACTTCCTATGGTCTGCTCGTCAAGACGATCAAGCAACCATGCATTTTTGTACTAGTTTGGACCCAGCACGCGACCGGACGAGGGCTACTCGTCATCTTCCAGGACCTCTACCACGTCAAGCTTCCTGGAATACGCGGTAGCATTGCCGCCGGCCAGCACCAGCGGGTAGTACCCCTTCCCGTTGCTTGCCTTCGCCGCATATCCTAACTCGCTCAGGGCCGCGCCAAACTTGTTGTTGGCGAGAGGTTGGTGGCCGCCCTCCTGGCAAAACGCCTTATAGCTGGCGTACACATCACTTTTAAGCGTCTTCTTTCCAGCGACCACCTTCGTACATTCAGTGAGGAAGACCTCTACCGGATTCGACTGCAGCTTGTAGCTGGAAACGAACGCACGACTCGAAGGGACGTCCGTGAAGCGCTTCTGCTCACGGAAACGCTTCAGCCCAGCAAGTGCCCAAGCCAAAATGCCGCTAAGCTCGTTCTTGAGCTTTTCCGGCAGTTCGCGATCCATTTCCTCCACCGACAGTTGCCGGTTAAAGCGAAGGATGGTCAAGCGCCGAAAGAATCCATGCGAGGTATCCCCGACGTCCGGCAGTGCATTGCCAGCCGCCACGATACGGGCGTAGGCCCGGAAGCTGAATCCGTCCTTACCCTTCTTCTCGGCATAGATCTCGTCTCCACCGACGATCGACTTGATGGTCGCCTCATCGATTCTTCGCGAGCCCGAAATCTCCGGGCAGAAGTTGGCGAGTTTCCCCTGCAGTACAGCCTTCTTAAAGTCTTGCCCAAGACTATCCAACGGCACGGACGAATGGTTATCCGCGCCTAGCAACGATTGCATGACCTCAATCACCACACTCTTGCCATTCGCCCCGCTGCCGATCATCCACAGCATCATCTGAGCCTCCGTACTCGGCACGAGGAGATAACCCATGAACTCTTGCAGAAACAGCTTTTTCTCGCTGCCATCGGCGTCACCGGCAAAAGTCTCGTCCAGGAAACGTTGCCACAGCGGACAAACATCGTCCTCGTGATACTGAATATCCAGCAGGTTCCTGTGCCAGTAGTCAGGGGCATGAGGCATCTGACTGCCAGTCGCAATATCGAGAACAGCGTTCTGAAGGCACAGCGTGAGTGGTTTCGGATCAGGAAACTTCACCAGGCTTGTCCTGGCCTTAAGGGCGTCGATCAGGCTATTTACCGCCCCTGGGTTAGGCAGCAGTGCTGCATACGGTGAATCGTCGTTTGTCAGCTTTTGCTTCAGACTCCAGTTGTCAACCTCTTGCCAGTAGCCATCCCGGTATTCGTAGAAAACATCCCGCACGAAAACCAAGCCGTCAGGAAACTCCGTCTCGACAACCTGTGTAGCCAAGGTATAGAGGTTCTTCTCGTCTTCCTCGCTACTAACTACGCGCTTCCCTTTCGTCGTCGCCTTAGTCATCGTCACTGGTGGCAGCGATTCAAGGTCAAGCTCACTGCCGTCGGCATTGATGCGTGTAAAGTGCATCTCTTTAGTGCCTGGCGGGCACGTTGGAAAATAGTAGACTTGATTCGGATTCTTACTAACCGGGTCATACTCTAAGCCAATATGCTGACCTAATCGTGTTACAGCAGTTTTGTACTCGCTCGGCGGGATCGGCTTACTCGGCACTACGATGGCGCGCAACTTCGGCTTCTCAATCGTGTGTCTGTGTGTAGTATAAAGAACCGATTGGTAGGACTTCAGTTGCCTCCAAAGCGTTTCTGGATCATCTGGCCCGAGATTGTCATAGTCAAGAATAATCAGACGAACCTCTTTGATGTTCTTCAGCACCCGAGAGGCACCCACCGGATAAACGCTACCATTGAAGACGAATCCACCCTTTTTTTCTTTCTCTTCGCGCTCATCCTCTTTAAACGTTTCAACTAAGGTCTCAAAACTACATTCATCGCCATCAAAATTCTTCACTTGATGGATGTTTTCAAAAAAAGATAAATATGGCATAAAGTCTTTTTCATCAAAAAGAACCCGCCGAAGCGGGCTCCAGTTAGCTGTGTTAGCTTACTCTTTCCCCAACGGGGAACGATGTGAAGCCTTAGTTTCGATTTGTCATCGTTGATGGATCATTTGTAGATCTCGGCATGAGGGAGATAGTACTCATTCGCAAACTGCGCGAACGTTAGCTCTTCGTCCTTTTTCTGTTTCTCTGCCTTAGGATCGACACTACGATCCACATCGGCGCGATACTGGAGGGCTGTTTTCCGAGCCTCCTCTACGCCGATAGCAGGATACTCGCCAATGCGGATATCTGCGCGCCCATGGCGGGAACGCTTACAGGTGGTATCCCCATTTATCGACTCCGATCTGCGCCATTGCTTCTCCCAGATTTTTGGCGTTTTGTATGTTCCTTATGTTCCGGGAAAGCGACAGAGTTGTTTTCCACTATTGGTGGTTGCGCTTCCGACTTTGCCTCTACTTCTGCGGCAAGCGGAATGCCGGTTAAGGCAAGCATCTCCTGCTTCCAGGCCCGCCAGTCCCCAGCGACCAAATGTTGGTGGATGCTGTTGGTTGCTGCGATGAGCAACTTTTCGGCCCGGAGGACCGCAACGAGAAAACCTGCGTTATTTGCAGATCGTCCCACAAACGCACCACCTAGTAACTTGGATGGAAATGGTTGGTCTGCCTGGATATTTTTCACACAAGCCACCGCCTTTTCGAAGTCGATTTTCTCGCTAGAAAAATAACCACGGCTTGTATTACCCACGATGCGTAACCAAACAACTTGACGATTCATATCCGTCAATACTTCGTAATCAATGCTGCCGGTGGAGCGTTGTCCGACCTTGTGAGCTTCCGCCGACTTGAGCAGCAGCAGATCACTTGAGCCTTGCTCGGTCATAATCACCTCTATGTGCAATAAAAAATCCCCGATGTCCGGCCTGGACATCGGGGATCTGGAATAAGGAAAAAGGCAAGCTTGCGCCGACTGCTTAGCGCTGGTAACTGAAATGCACGCCGAACGATAGCTCTTTGGGAAGAACTGCTGCCTTGAAAGAGCGAGTTAGAGAGCCAGGACGAATGTCAATTACGCTACCGCCACTTCGGCTTTCCCGGCTACGGCTCTTGCGACGCGGCTGACCGGGAGTAATGATTCGAATAGTTGACATGAGTGAAGTAAAGAATAACAAAGAAAAACCCCAACACCCGATGAGAACGTTGGGGTAGCTGGCGAAGCCGCAATTGGCATCACATGAATAATATGTGCCAGCAAATGACTTTGTTACGCCTTCCTCTTGCACAAATCTGCTCCTGAGACCACAGCGCGGGCAGCCATCGAGGCACCGCCCCAAACGAACTGTCACGCCAGCGCGCCTTGCCACTGGTCATCAGAATTATCAAACATAAAAATAGTTCACCCAATTCGATGTGCCACCTCATCGGCCGAAATTATGTTTGATAAAAAATGATTATGCACACCTACCAATACGAGCTAGTCGACCCAAAATGTCGATCGTCAATTAACCTAGCAGAGCATGCGAAAGATATCGCTCACGCCTTCTACTTCGTTCAATTTCAAATCTCTGATCTACGATTCTATAGGGACCGCTTTAAATTCTCAGTCCAATCCCCATTGACTCCAGCGGATGCCCGCTCCATGGGGCGGCACATTGCCTCATGCGCAAAGAAACTCGCACAGGCAGCCACACGCGTTTATAACCAGAAAAAATCTCAAGACCCGAAATTTGCACAAAGCAAACAACTATTCAAGAGGCGAAAATAAACACACCCCACTCAAAAGAACGTCTATTTTGAAAAGAACATGCAACCACTTTACCCCTGTATCACTTTCATGAGTGATACAGGGACTATTAGCTGCGCAAGGAAGCCTATTATTGGCGAGAAACTCATTAAGCTAAAATCTAATCTTAGCCACTAGCTTGCTAATTGAGTTACCGCCAAAACCTCCGAAAATGGAGTTAGCAGCGCCTCCTTCAGCAACTGCGGCGCCTTGAGGCCAGCCTTCTCGAAGGTTTCGAGCGTGAAATTCGTAAAGGCCGGTTCTACCTCGCGCATTTTCTTAATTGCAGCAGGATCCAAAGCAAGCAGCTCACGTACAACCTGTGCAGCTGCACGATAGGTCTGACTGCTTGTCATGTTCCTTCGCCCGAAGACTCGTTCTGTGTAGTCTTCGGAAAACACCGTTGCCGCACCTTCTTCGATCACTGGCGCCATGACCCCAGGGTTCGGAGCTAGCAGGTGAACAACCTCATGAGCAAGCTGGTAGCACGCAATTGCTCCATCAAGCAAGGCGTTCGGCGCCAGCTGAATGAGAACGTGGCGGCGGCCGTCATGATTCATTGGGTACCAAATTTGCGGCTGCGGACCTGGCCCGAATTCGACACCAAGGATCGTCCACGATAGATCTCTTCTACCGAAAAGGCCCTCCGCCTCACAAAGCATCTCGCTTAGGCGCGTCGGCAGGGTCCATGTATAACCACTGCTATCTGCCAAACGACCCGCCATAAAGTAATCTTGATTCTTAGCTTCACCTTCTACCCTAGTTATACCCATCGATCATTTCGCAGATGGAACTTACTAGGGCTTCCTCTTCTGTCTCAATATCGGGAGTGCCGAGATTAATAAAATATTGAAAATTGGAATCTCAGCGACGGTACCAAGGCACTGCAGCCCTCGCTGTTGTGGCCCTCTGGAAGGCAGGATAAATACTGCAGCTGCTGATTGATATGATGCTGCATATGCGATGACCTGATTAAGGTCTCCCCGCTCAACGATATTCTTCACTTCCTTGTATTTCATATCGATGACTAGATTTCTCGGGATGGAGGGTATTGAATACTTCTCCACAAGAACATCTGGGGTAGCCTGAACCGTACTTTTTACTTGATTTTCGAGGCCACTGTCTTTCAGCAATTGCTTCTTACCACCCAAGGCACCATCGATATTTCCATCAAATACGCGAACGTCGTCTCGCCTTATGTTGACTTGTTGCAGCAGCGTTAGCACATATTTCTCGAAAGCCTCGTCCAAGTCGAGAAGCAAAGTTGGAAGCAAAACAGAGTGTTGGTCGGAAAGAAAAGCCAACCCACTCTTTTCTATTAGCATCTTTGCCAACACAATTGCGGTCTTATAATATTCCCGAGTAGACGGCAATTGCTCAACATCATCCACCAAGGGATCGATCAACACAGAGTGAACATCGACATCAGACACAGAGGAAAAATAATCAACACAAACTGACAGCCTTGCCTTTCTTCTTCTATCATGCAAGAATTCATCACGGTCCGCTAGCTGCAATAACACAGCCTTGATAAAACGGTTAGGACCGTTATCGGCCGTCCGGTCGTCCCACTGGTATGCTAGTGACTGCTGATTCCTGCTTCGCAAACGAATCGTAGCCGCGAAATTCAATCGTCCACGCGGGGTGAAGCCATCTTCATGTATTACACGATACTGCTTTAACAAGCCGAATCGATGAATCTCCTCAACCCAATCGAGAAACCGATCCACCAGAAAAGTTTCAATAGGCTCGGAAGCCCTCGTGTGGTGACCATAGGCCCGCTGAAATGACTCCAGCACATAGGGCTTATGATTCGATGAATATAGAATTCTTTCCAAATTGACCAGCGGAACCTTTGGTCGAACATCCAAGGTCAACTGATCGTTAATGGGGATAACACCGATATATCCACCTGCCTGGAAGATCGGAACACCTTTCTTCCATCGCACACTGATGTAATCCCTCTCCAATACGGCCGGATAGATGCGGAGAGCAATT
The DNA here is from genome assembly GCF_000196015.1 of Cupriavidus metallidurans CH34. NCBI lineage: Bacteria > Pseudomonadati > Pseudomonadota > Betaproteobacteria > Burkholderiales > Burkholderiaceae > Cupriavidus > Cupriavidus metallidurans. The sequence goes on from NC_007973.1 coordinate 2,902,053, forward strand.
CCATCAATGATCAGCGCAGCCGGAATATCGATGGTCTCGTATTCCTTAACGATTAAAGTAGTAACGCTGCTCATGACTATTCAGCCATGATAGCCTGCCACCCGTTTCGAATTCGCTCCAACTCCTCTGGACTACGTTTCAAAATCCTCTCGAAATGAAACGAAAGCTGATTGTCCCAAAGTCGCTTCAACGAGTCATCGTTTTGTGCAGTGAGAAAATATGCATGACCGATTCGACAGAGTGGATTGACGTGCCGATACAGCGTCTGAAAAAAACGCATCACTCGCAATCGACGCTCTTCGGTTAAGGCTGAGCGAGAAAGAATGATCTCAAGCGCTTGCGGATCTGGCTCAATCGAGATTCGGGCAAATCGCCTCTCCAATGCCAGATCCATTTCCTCCACGCCACGATCCCACGGATTCATGGTCGCTAGCATAATGAGATTATTAGGAATTGATGTAGTACGTCCAGATGCAAGCTGGAAGCTCAACCCCCGCTTGGATTTTTCGAGGTACGTAAGTGCCTCTCCGAATACGCGTACCACATCCGTTCGACTCAACTCATCAATAACGAGTACGACCGGGCCATCGACCTCGCTGGCTCTACGGCAAGCCTGAAGAAACACCTTGTCTTTAGGCGCAAATCCTCCACTGCTTGTCGGTACAAACGACTCCATAAAGTCTTCGTACTGATAACCGGGGTGAAATTGCACATAGAATACTCGAGCCTCGTCGTCTTCTACAAACAGCCTCGCAATTTCACGTGCATAGCGACTTTTCCCGGTACCAGGAGGCCCACTAAAAACGACGCCAGCAAAGCCATCAGCCAGCAAAGCCTCTGTAAGGAGATATTTCTCGTCGCTCTCATCCAACTCTGGCCCCGTCACACTACTATTTAGCGCATCGGCTTCAGCCTCAGAATTCGCTGGAGATGCGAATCCCATCTCAGCTGCGCTTAAAGAGCGAACTTTTTCAAGTTTTTCCAGCATATCAGCCTGCCAACGGGGAGAAAATATCTTCCATATTGCTCAAAATTTCGTGCGATTCGATGAAAAGGGCATTAAATTGCTCAACCTCTTCGTTCTTCTGCTCCCGATAACCAAACTCATCGCGGAAGATTTTGACTAAATCTTGGGCCGTCGCGTTTTCACCTGCAAAACGGAAATCGCGGTATAGAAAAACTGCCAAAGCTACAGCCGAAATTTTTTCTCCGAATAGCATCCCAGTTTTTGCATGCTCCCAATGCTGCGGAACAAGTTGGAATTCGGCTACTCTCCCCCCGTTCGAGAACGTACAGACTTTCCTAAGGGGAGATTGCGCCCGAATAGAACTGGGCGCATAGGAGCCAGCGACGTTGCTATTGAACCATGTTGGTTCTTCGCGTGTCTCGGAGTCGCTAAATGGCAATAGATAGGGCTTTTTGGCCGTTCCGTCAGAAACCGCTAAATAGCCCTCAAAAAAACCTTTGAAGCTAGGTTTGAGGCTTACATGCTCGCCGCTCGCTCTAGCACTCTCTTTTAGACAGAGATACCCAGCGAAAGACGGGTGTATCCTATTCTTGCAAAGCGAGGCGAGAGCTATCTGAACGGCTTCTACGCTTAACACTAACTGGTTTGACGGCACGGTCGACATTTTCTAGGGATTCTGCATCGGCACCCCATACATGATCGTCCGTTTTCGGAGCCAGATCAACACCGATGGCCGATCTCCCCATTTCCAGCGCCGTTGACAGCGTCGTACCCGTGCCCATAAATGGATCGAGAACAACCCCAGGTTTGAGCTTCCCTTTGCATGAGCATGTCGTCCAGCCAACAGTTTGCTTCTTTGCGAACGTGAATTCGCGGAAGTAGCCACCCAAGACCTCTTTAGCTTCTGCAGCCAATCGCTGTACTTCTCGCGAGTTCCGACCGGTACCGGTTTGAACACGTAGGGCCTTGCCCGCATCTGAGATACCGGTGGCCTGCACGGCTGCGATATGGGCATCGGTCAATCCGGCTTCGCGTGCAATTTCCATCGCGCGCCGAGCTTGCGGCCTGCTCTCATCCAGCACTGCCGTACGTTGGACCACGCGCTCGGGAATGTGACCGCACTTTGGGCACGTTGCTATGGGGCAAGCCAACAGGATCGCCCTTCGGACAATCTCATTCGGGAACGGCGCTAGGTGATCGCCCATGTTGCGCCGAAGGGGAATATTCCACACGTCACCCGGATTGGCACCATTGCCATTCGCTTCTGCATAGCCGGCCAAATCGTAAAAATACTTGGCAGAACTGACGAAGTGAATGATGTACTCATGCCGATTGGCAAGGCGATTCTTTGCAGGTTCGGGCATACCGCTTTCCTTTGCCCAGATAATTCGATTTCGAACCAACCACCCGTCGTCAATAGCAGCAGCCTCCAAGCGCCCCGGCACCCCTGCAAGAGTGCGCGCCATATAGGAATCCCCAACATTGAGAAATATGGAGCCCGACGGCTTAAGTACACGTCGCCACTCTCTCATGCATTCGATCATGTTCGCGACGTAGGCTGCAGGCGTGGACTCCTGGCCAATTTGCCCATCGAAACCGTAGTCCCGCTTCTTCCAGTATGGGGGAGAAGTCACAATCAGATCGACAGAGGCATCAGGGACTGGGATGTGCCTCGCATCAGAGTGATAACGGAGCAGCTCGGGGGCCGAGACGTTCGAGAAAACTGAGGACTCTGGTTTGGTGGTCATCAAGACGAGAACCTAAGCGACGGAGGGTGGGGCGCCGCATTCTGCACTTGAACAGGCGCGGGCAAGCGGGAGAAATTATAGCTAGTCACGTGCCGCTCGTCGAGCCCCACTGCAACAGCGTTGGCGGCTGCGATTGCATCGCTCCACGGGAACAGGAGGCGACCTGCAATGGACCGGAAAAGCAAAAAGGCCCGTGGCATTCACCACAGGCCTTTCGCTTGATACTGGTGGGTCGTGCGTGACTCGAACACGCGACCAACGGATTAAAAGTCCGCTGCTCTACCGACTGAGCTAACGACCCGCAAAAACTGAATCGGCGATTATAGGGATGCTCCTACCGACTGTCAAGCCTGACGACTCGCCCGTCGCTTCAGGCCATGCGTTCGAGCCGCCAGATCTGGTACTTGAACGCCAGCACTGCCCCGACGATGATCGCGGCGAAGGCGATGAACGAGCCGACTGCCAACGTCGACACGCCCGACAGCCCCTGCCCCACGGTGCAGCCCAGCGCCGTGACGCCGCCAGCGCCCATCAGGATACCCCCGACCATATGGTTGGCCACATCCTCGGCATTGCCGAATCCCTCCCAACGGAACGTGCGCGAGACCAACGCATAGGCTGCCGCGCCAGCGATTACGCCAAACACGCTGACAATGCCGATCGTCAGCACCTTGCTCTTGTCGCTGAACATCATCAGCCAGTCGAGGGTGTACGCATACGGCGCCACGAAGCTCAAGCTTTCCATGCGACCGCTGTTGCTGGCCACGAACAGCTCCTCGAGCGTGTTCGGGTCCTCGGACACATAGCCGATATGGCCCGATACGTACCACATGCCGACGATGATCAACCCAACCGCCAGCCCGCCCAGCAGGTTGTCGAACGTGCGAAAGCCATTGCCGAGCAGCGCCCAGATAACCAGCACGGCGCCGATCACCACACCCAGTGCCAGTTGCAGCGTGCCGCGCGCCAGGCCGGTGCCGTGCGCGATGAGCGACGGCAGATCCTGCGTCGCCGGCAGTGTGACAGCCACGGTATCGACGGTACTCACGCGCACCACGCCGAACAGGCCGCGCAACGTCATATAGGCCGAGAGCCCCAGGAAGACGAACACCACCAGCGACTTCAGGTTGCCGGCGCCAATCCGCACAAGCGTCTTGCTGCCGCAGCCCGACGCCAGCACCATGCCGAAGCCGAACATCAAGCCGCCCACTGCCGTAGACAGCCAGCCGAGCCTGGCCGAGGTGTAGATCGTCTTGGTCGGGTCGATCAGGCCAGCCCAAGCCAGCACGCCAGTGCCAATCATCGCCACGCCAATGGCCATGATCCACATACGCATGCGGCTCCAGTCACCGATGTTGACGATGTCCGAGACGGCGCCCATCGTGCAGAAATGCGTGCGCTGCAGGATCGCGCCAAACAGGAAGGTCAGGACGAAGGTGCTCAGCAGCACGGTGCGCATAAGCGCTGGGATATCGATATCGGGCATGTCGGACCGGGGGTGGCTCGTGGATTTCTGTCTGGAGGGGGCACTCTGGCGGCACCCCTCTCTTCTTTAATCAGTTGGGGGTCTGGTAACGGGTCGGGTCGGGCACGCCGGCGGCCTCGAAGCCGGCCCGGCGAATCCGGCACGAATCGCACACGCCGCACGCGCGGCCATCGTCATCGGCCTTGTAGCACGAGACGGTCAGGCCGTAGTCGACGCCGAGCTTCACGCCAGCGAGAATGATCTCGGCCTTGGTCATGTCGATGATCGGAGCATGCACGTGAAAGCGATCGCCTTCCACGCCAGCCTTCGTGGCCAGGTTGGCCAGCGTCTCATAGGCAGCGACATATTCGGGCCGGCAGTCCGGATAGCCGGAGTAGTCGACGGCATTCGCGCCGAAAAACAGGTCGCGTCCGCCGATTGCCTCGGCCCAGCCAAGCGCCAGCGACAGCATGATCGTATTGCGCGCCGGCACGTAAGTGATCGGAATTCCGCCTGCGGCGCCGTCGGTGGGCACGTCGAGCGCGTCATCGGTCAGGGCTGAGCCACCGAAACGGCGCAGGTCGAGGTCGATGATTTCGTGGCGCTTCGCGCCAAGTTCGGCCGCCACGCGTTTGGCAGCTTCAAGCTCGGACGAATGGCGCTGGCCATAGCGCATGGACAGCGCATAGGTTTCGAAGCCGGCCGCGTTGGCCATGGCGAGGACGGTGGCGGAATCAAGGCCGCCGGAAAGCAGAACGATGGCGCGTTTGGTCATGATGGTTGCGCGCGGAACAAGCGCGCTGTAATACGCCCGGATTGGGCGAAGCGCGTATTTTAGCGCGGCGGCCGGATCAACAGGATCAGGCGCGGCTGATGGCCTGAATCCCACGGCGATTGATATGCGGCAGCCCAAAGAAAAAGGCCCGCTCGCGCGGACCCTTTCCTGGACTACATACCGGTATCGGTTACTTCAGCGTCTTCAGCCGGTTGCTCGCGGCCTGGGCGCCTTCAGTCCCCGGATATTTCGCCACCACGGCTTCCAGTGTCTTCTTGGCCGCGGCCTTCTGGCCAGACTCGAACTGGTTGTTGGCGATGGCGATCATGGCGTCCGGCGCCTTCGGGTGCGTCGGGAAGTTCTTCACCATGGTATCCAGCACGTAGGTCGACCCCTTGTAGTCGCGCTGCGCGTAGAGCGAATTGCCGAGCCAGAACTGCGCCAGCGGCAAGTACGGGCTTTGCGGATACTTCTTCGCAAACGCCGAGAAGGCATTGCCCGCGCCCTTGAAGTCGCCCGACTGGAACTGCTTCAGCGCAGCGTCGTACTCCGGCTTCTCGGTCGGCTGGGCGATGCCCTCGCGCCCTTCCACGGTCACCTGCTGCGGCTCGAATTTCTTCAGGCGCGCATCCAGGTCAGCGTAGTAATCCTTCTGCTGCTTCTGCAGCGTATCCACCGTGTTTTGCAGCACTTCATTCTGACCGCGCAGTCGGGCGACCTCTTGGCGCAGACCTTCGAGCTGGTTCTGCGCGTCGAGCAGGGTCCGGCTGTTCTGGTCGATGCGCTGGGATGCCGTGGCCTGGAAACCGTTGAACTGGTCCCGGATCTGGATCACCGCACGGCGCGCCTCGTCGTCGTCAAAGACGCCGGCGTGCGCGGGAATGGCTGCCAGCAGGCCACCGCCGGATACAGCGGCAAGCCATAGCAGCGTGGAAACGCGAGCATTCATGAAGAATTATCCGTGGATCAGTAAACGATATCGGCGCGACGGTTCTCGGCCCACGAGGCATCATCGTGACCGGTTGCCTTCGGCTTTTCCTTGCCCAGGCTCACAGCTTCCATCTGCGAGTCAGGCACACCCATCGCAGCCAGCGAACGGCGCACGGCTTCGGCACGCTTCTGGCCCAGTGCCAGGTTGTACTCGCTGGTGCCACGCTCGTCGGTGTTGCCCTGGATCAGGATCTTGCGGCTCTTGTTGCTGCCCAGGTACTGCGAGTGGGCTTGCAGCATGCCTTGGTAGTCCTGCTTCACGGAGTAGCTGTCGAAATCGAAGTACACGCTGCGCTTGGCCAGCGGGCCGTTCGGGTCGTTCAGCGGGTCACGCGAAACATCGACCGGCGCCACATTGCGTGCGTCGGTGGTCGCGCCGGTGCCGGCGCCGGACTTCGATGCGTCGTCGAGCTTCACACCCGAGCTGCAGGCGCCCAGAGCCAGCAGAGCGGCAATGGCGAGCGATTTGGTCATCATTTGGGACATGGCGAGAGACTCCTCTTTTTTACTGCATGAAAGGCCCCCAGGACGGCTCTCGAACAGCGCCGGACTGGAGAGACAGAACCTGCTTGGTGCGTCCGTCCGTGGAGACTGCCGCCAGTACGGAGCGGCCGCCCACGCGGGTGGCATAGAGAATGTACTTGCCGTTGGCCGCGAAGCTCGGGGATTCATCGTTGGTCGTATCGGTGAGCGACGTCACATCACCGTTCGACAGGTCCTGTAGTTGCAGCCTGAAGCCACCGCTGCGCGAAATGTAGGCCAGGTACTTGCCGTCCGGCGATATACGCGGGCTGACGTTGTAGCTGCCCTTGAAGGTCACGCGCTGCGCTGCGCCGGATTCCTCGCCAGACGCCGGCATACGGTAGATCTGCGGCGCGCCGCCGCGATCGCTGGTGAAATAAATGCTACGGCCATCCGGGGAGAACTGCGGCTCCGTATCGATGGCGCTGCTGCGGGTCAGGCGACGCAGGCCTGAGCCATCGGCGTTGACCTGGTAGATCTGCGTGTTGCCGTCGCGGGAGAGCGACACGGCCAGGTGCTGGCCATCGGGCGACCAGGACGGCGCGCTGTTGTTGCCCTTCTGATTCGACACCACAACACGCTTGCCCGTTGCCAGGTCATGCACGTAGACCACCGGCTTCTTGGCTTCGAACGAGACGTAGGCCACGCGGCGACCATCGGGCGACCACGCGGGGGAGATGATCGGTTCGGTGCTGGTCAGCGCGATCTGGGCGTTCTGGCCATCCGAATCGGAGATCAGAAGCTGGTAGCGATTGCCCACCTTCGACACATACGACAGGCGCGTCGCAAACACGCCGCGCTCGCCGAGCAGCTTCTCGTAGATGTAGTCGGCGATCTTGTGCGCGGTCACGCGGAGCTGGCCCTGCGTGACGGTGAATGCCAGACCGCCAAGGCTCTGCCCCTTGGCGGTGTCGTACAGGCGGAAACGCACCTCGTACTGGCCATTGCTGGTCGGCGTCACGCTGCCGGCCACGAACGCGTCGGCGCCCTTCGCCTTCCAGCTGCCCAGGTCCACCTGGGCCGATTCGGCCACGGTCGCACCTGCGGGGTCGACGTTGCGGAAGCGTCCGCTGTTCGTCAGGTCGCTGCGGATGATGGCGGTCAGGTTCTGCGGGGCCTGGGCCTCGCCCTGGAAGTTGGCGGTCGCTACCGGGAACTGGTTCGAGCCGACTCCGGTGATCTCCACGTTCAGTTGCGCGTGCGCCGCGCCCGCCGACATCAATGCCGCAGCCAGCCACGCCATCAAGGCATGGCGACTCTGGTCGCGGGTGGGATTGGCGTTCTGGCGTCGGGATAGCCAGTTGGGGGCCCAAAGCTTTCGCATGCTGCTCCTCAGTCGATTTCAGGTTTCATCGTTGCGGCGGCACAGCAAACACGGCGAGACGGGCGACATGCGGCTTGGCATGGCCCCACAAGCGTACGTATTGCACGCTGCCGGCCGCGTCAGGCAACCATTCATGGTAGCGGTGGGACCTAACGCCCACGATGAAGGTTGCATTATGTTGCAAAACATGGCGTTATCGACACGGTTCGCCCGCTCAATCCTTCGGTTTGAACGTAATCGTGAAGTTTGCGGGTGCCTTGCCGTCCTCATCGCGCGGCAGCGGATCGGAGCGCTGCACTGCACGCAGCACGGCGTTGTCCCAGTCCGAATTACCGCTCGACCTGGTCAGTCGCGCCGACAGCAGCGAACCATCCGGCGCCAGTGAGACCGACACCACGGCTGCGGGATTGCCCTCGACATCGCCACCAAAAATGATGTTCGGCTTCACACGGCGACGCACGCGGTCGGCGTAGCCCGGCGAAGCCTTGCCTCCCGATCCGGCGCCCGAACCCGCGGCGCTGCCGACGCCACCGCCGGACGAAACGCCGCCACCGGCCATTGCCTGCAGGCGGGCCAGTTCGCTCTTGCGCTGGGCATTGGCCGCGGCGTCACGCTTGGCCTTGGCATCGGCGTCGGCCTTCGCCTTGGCTTTCTGCTCGGCATCGGCCTTCGCCTTGGCATCCGCGTCAGCCTTGGCCTTCGCCTTCTGATCAGCCTCCGCCTTCGCCTTGGCGTCCGCGGCTTCCTTGCGTTCCTGGTCGGCCTTCTTCTTCGCGTCTTCCTTGCGCTGCGCCTCGATCTGCTGCTGACGCAGGTCTTCCTTGCGCTGGGCTTCCTTCTTTTCCTGGTCTTTCTTTTCCTGTTCCTTCTTCGCCTGGTCCTTGCGCTCCTGCTCCTTGCGCGCGGCCTCCTGCTTCGCCGCTTCGCGCTCGGCGGCCTCTTCGGCCTGCTTGCGCTTCTGGCGTTCCAGGGCGATATCGGCCGCTTCCTCGACCTTGCTGCGCACGGCAGGCTCAGGCGGCGTGGGACGCGGCAGTTCCACCGGGCGCGGCGGAGGTGGTGGTGCAGGCGCGACGTCCGGCACCTCTTCCCAAAGCTCCGCCTCGGCACCCACCGGCGTGCTGCTCTGCCAGTGCACGCCGTAGTACAGCACGATGCCGAGCAGCAGATGCATCACCAGCGCCAACAGGAACGAGCGAAGCGTGCCGCGTTCCTTGACTGGCTGGTACGGATAGGCGGCGGCTTCCACCGCGCGCGCGGGCCGTTGATGCGGATGACGGGACGAAAGGCTGGCCACTTTGAGTTGCGACGTTGGGGCGCTTACTTGGACTTCACCATCAGGCCGACGCGCTTGACGCCATCGGCCTTCAACACGGACATCACGTCGAGCACGGCTTCGTACTTGACGGAGCGGTCGGCGGCGATCACCACCGGCTGGTCCGGATTTTCATTCTGACGCTGGCGCACGAAATCGATCAGGCCGCGCTTGTCGAGCTTGCGCTCGAACGCGTTGCCGGCGTTGTCCTTGCCACGCGCGGTCAGCTCGCCGTCCTCGTGCACGGTGACGATGATCGGCGGCGTCTGTTGCTGCGGTGTGGCATTGGCCACTGACGGCAGGTCCACCACGGCCGGGTTCACGATTGGTGCTGCCACCATGAAGATAACGAGCAGCACGAGCATCACGTCGATATACGGCACGACGTTGATTTCCGCACTGGCCCGACGGCGTGATCCGCCGCGGCGCTGAATGGCTGCCATGACTGGTGCTCCCCCGCTCTCGGTTTAACGCGTCTGGCGCTGAAGGATGTTCAGGAATTCTTCCATGAAGCTTTCGAACCGGATGGCCAGACGGTCGATTTCCGTGGCATACCGGTTGTAGGCGATCACGGCCGGGATAGCTGCAAACAGGCCGATCGCGGTGGCCACGAGTGCCTCGGCGATACCGGGCGCCACTGACGCGAGAGTCGCTTGCTGCACATTCGACAGGCCGCGGAATGCGTTCATGATCCCCCAGACCGTGCCGAACAAGCCGATATAAGGGCTGACCGAACCGACCGACGCCAGGAACGGCAGGTGGGATTCGAGCACGTCCATTTCACGCTGGTACGCGGCGCGCATCGCGCGACGGGCGGCGTCGAGCAGCGCGCCGGCCTCATTGCCGCGTTCGCGTGCCTTCAGGAACTCGCCCATGCCCGATTCGAAGATCCGTTCCAGGGCGCCGGTGTTGTGACGATTGTTGACCGCACTGTTATAGAGCGCCTGCAGGTCGCCGCCTGCCCAGAAATCGCGCTCGAAGCCCTCGGTCTGCGTGCGCGCGGCGCGCAGTGCCAGGTGCTTGCGGAAAATGTAGGTCCACGAGAACAGGGACATCACCAGCAGCAGGGCCATGACGGCCTGTGCCAGCAGACTGGCGTGAAGTACCAGCGAAATGATCGACAGGTCTTGCGTGACGGTCACTGGATTCATCGAGCGTTTTTGATAGTGGCGAGAACAGGGGCAGGAATCGGGGTCGGCCGGAACGTGCTTTTATCGACACATCCGACTCGAATTTGGCCGGCGGCCAGCATCAGCTCGCCACGCCAGGCTTCCTGGGCAAATTGGACCGACGCCGGTCCGACGCGTTCGATATGCGTACGGATCTCGAGCTGGTCGTCCAGCCGGGCGGGCGCATTGTATTCCACAGTGGTGCTGCGGACGATGAAGACCACGCCGGACGAATCCGCGAGGCTCTGCTGTTCGACGCCGAGCGAGCGCAGCCATTCGGTCCTGGCCCGTTCGAAGAATTTGAGGTAGTTGGCGTAGAACACCACGCCGCCTGCGTCGGTATCTTCCCAATACACGCGCAGCGGCCATACGAAATTTGGCATGGCGGGCATTGTAACGGAGTGCACTGGTAAACCCGTGTGTGACTTTGCAACAGCAAGTTGCGAGCCAATCCTCGCCAGGCCTTGCCGGATCAGGGCCGGGCGCACATCCGGGCCGGCCATCGTCTTGCAGCAAGCCGCTTGCTCGCGTAAACTCTGCGGCAACCATTCCACCTTGCGCGACTGGCGAAGTCAGTGGGTACTACCACGAGGAAGCGCAAGTTCATTGGGCGTGATATTCGATGCGCCTGCCGCTCGCCTGGGCAGCGAATGGGAAGCAGGGTGCGCCCTGCACCGGCTGGTCGCGTTTTCGCGCCCCCGGTGCTGGACGCCAGTGCCTTCCCCGCGCGCCCTAATACGCGAAAATCCCGCAATACAGAGTAGCGTCGACAGGCATCCGGTTTTCGTACCGGCCGTGCCATCCGCTCTCCCTTTTAAACAGACGAGTCACGCCATGTTTGAACGTAGCCGCTTCACGATCGAGCAGATCGACCCCGAAGTCTTTGCCGCGATCCAGAAGGAAAACCAGCGTCAGGAAGACCACATCGAACTGATCGCTTCCGAGAACTACACCTCGCCGGCCGTGATGGCCGCCCAGGGTTCGCAGCTCACCAACAAGTACGCCGAAGGCTATCCCGGCAAGCGCTACTACGGCGGTTGCGAGTACGTGGACGTGGTGGAGCAGCTCGCCATCGACCGCGTGAAGCAACTGTTTGGCGCCGAAGCCGCCAACGTGCAGCCGAACTCGGGCTCGCAGGCCAACCAGGGCGTGTTCTTCGCCATGCTCAAGCCGGGCGACACGATCATGGGCATGAGCCTGGCCGAAGGCGGTCACCTGACCCACGGCATGGCGCTGAACATGAGCGGCAAGTGGTTCAACGTGGTCAGCTACGGCCTGAACGCGCAGGAAGACATCGACTACGACGCGCTTGAAAAGCTGGCCCACGAGAAGAAGCCGAAGCTGATCATCGCCGGCGCATCGGCTTTCGCGCTGCGCATCGACTTCGAACGCATCGCCAAGGTTGCCAAGGCTGTTGGTGCCTACTTCATGGTGGACATGGCCCACTATGCCGGCCTGATCGCCGCCGGTGTGTACCCGAACCCGGTGCCGCACGCCGACTTCGTGACCACCACCACCCACAAGAGCCTGCGTGGCCCGCGCGGTGGCGTGATCCTGATGAAGGCCGAGCATGAGAAGGCCATCAACTCGGCCATCTTCCCGGGCATCCAGGGTGGTCCGCTGATGCACGTGATTGCCGGCAAGGCCGTGGCCTTCAAGGAAGCGCTGCAGCCGGACTTCAAGGCGTATCAGGAACAGGTGGTCAAGAACGCCGCCGCACTGGCCGAAACGCTGATCGCCCGCGGTCTGCGCATCGTATCGGGCCGTACGGAAAGCCACGTGATGCTGGTGGACCTGCGCGCCAAGAAGATCACCGGCAAGGAAGCCGAGAAGATCCTCGGCGACGCCCATATCACGGTGAACAAGAACGCGATCCCGAACGATCCGGAAAAGCCGTTCGTCACCTCGGGCATCCGCCTGGGCTCGCCGGCCATGACCACGCGCGGCTTCAAGGAAGAAGAAGCCCGCCAGGTGGCCAACCTGATCGCCGACGTGCTGGACAACCCGCACGATGAGGCCAACATCGCCGCCGTGCGCGAACAGGTTGCCGCACTGACCCGTCGCTTCCCGGTCTACGGCTGATTCGCCAGTCGATCGCGTTATAGTTAGCGCACACGAACGGCGCTGCCACCTCTGAGGTGGCAGCGCCGTTTCAACAACCAGCACGACCGCAACAGAAATCGAAGATGCAAAATGCGGTCAGGCTCTTACTTTCAGGTGGTCAGGCATGAAATGCCCCTTCTGCGGTCATTCCAGCACTCAGGTTCTTGACAGCCGCGTCTCGGAAGATGGCGATACCGTGCGCCGCCGACGCCGCTGTGAAGCCTGCGACCGCCGCTTCACCACCTACGAGCGGATCGAGCTGTTCTTTCCCGCCATCGTCAAGAAAAATGGCTCGCGCGTGGACTACGCGCGTGCCAAGCTCAAGGATTCGATGCGGCTGGCACTGCGCAAGCGGCCAGTTTCCGCCGAGGCCATCGACGAAGCGATCACTCGCATCGAAGAAAAACTGCTGGCTCTGGGCGAGAAGGAGATCCCGAGCAGCCAGGTCGGCGAACTGGTCATGCGTGAGCTTCGCAAGCTCGACAAGATCGCCTATATCCGCTTTGCCTCCGTGTATCGCAGCTTCGAGGACGTTTCCGAATTCCGGGAAATGCTCGACGAATTCTCGTCATCTACCCCACGAAAGGGGTAATAAGGACCGCAAAAAAGCTGGCTGATCACCACTTGCCGCTCTTGGCTAGAGACAGGCAAGCGAGCGCGCGTGCAAGTCCGCCTCATGGCGCGTGCGCAAACCCGGACCTCTAAAGCCCAACTTGCGTGATGCCACGCCCTTGGCGACTCTGGCACTCCCTCAGATGTTTCCGGGCTCGACTCGGAAACACACTGACACCAATCCTCCACAGCCAGACACGTCCTGACACCATCCCCGCCGTTATCGTGGCCTTCCGTTCCAATCGAACCGATATGCCATGGTTGCCCGCCTTCACCCCTGTTCCCCTTCATTGACTTCGTGCCGAGGTCACGTCCTGTTCGAAGCATTGCTGAGCCTGGCCTTCGTCGGCCTGGGCGCGATACCGCTGGGGATGCTCGGCACGGTCTCGCTGCGCTGGACCGGTGAACAGGAACGCCTGACCACCGCTCTGATGCGGGCCGCTGAACTGGCCGAAGCAAGTGCAATGGCATTGCAGCCACCCGGCAGCGACGCGCTCCCGATCCCACTTTGCAGATTGGCCGAGCAGAAAGAGCGTTGCGCGCCAGACAAACGCCTCGCGATCGCAACCATCGAGAGCCGTTCTCCGACGGATGCAGCCGGAGTCGCCACCATGCCTACCCGGCTGGCATTGTGGGTCGCGCCATGAGGGCAAGATCGCAGCATCACGGCTTCACCTTGGTGGGCATGATGATCGGTGTCGCGCTTGGCGCGATTGCAATGCTCGCTGCGCTGACCATGTGGCAGGTCATGCGCGACGCCTATGCCAGTGTGGCAGACGGGATCGAGATCGAAGAGCGCGGCCAGCGCGCATTGGCCATCATCGCCCATGCGATCCGGCATGCGGGCTGGATTCCCGCGCATGTTGCACTGGAGCCCGCACACCCCGCCCCACAGGCGCCGCTTGAAGGCCGTGACGATTGTGGTGCGCCGTCGATCGACGACGGGATGGAATGTGGGCGACGCGGCGTCCGCGGCAGCGATGCACTGCTCGTGCGATTTTCCGGCAGCGGTCGCGCAACCGATCCAAGCCTGGCCGACGGCACGATGACTGACTGCAGTGGCTACGCGCTGCCCGCAAGAACAGTTGGCGACGGCATCGCACCGCCGGCACACCATGCCGCGACCAACGTCTTCTATATCGGCAAGGGTAGCGACGGCGTTCCCCAGTTGCTGTGCCGTTACCCGCGCCGCAGCGACAACCGCGCGCAGGCACACGCCTACACATCCGGCACCCTTGTGCGCGGCGTCGAGTCGATGCAATTGCGTTTCGGCATGGTCGATGAGGGCGATGGCCAAGGCGAGAGTGAGCGCGTCTCCGCTCTGCTTGACGCTCAAGACGTGGCGCGACAGCGACAACTCGCCTGGCATCACGTGCGAGCGGTACAGGTCACGCTCGTCGTCCAGGGACAGCGCCCGACTGTCAGTCGCGCGCCGAGACAACGAACCCTCACCACGACTGTTCGTCTACGCAATCCGTCTCGATGCCGGGAAGCCCTATGCTGAACCTCCGCGCACATTCCGGTGCGGCGCTGCTGGCGTTCCTCTCCACCCTGCTGCTGATGATGGCTAGCATCGGCGCCGCCGCCGCGCACCTGCTGTTTGCCGGGCGAAGCATGACGAGCCAGTGGCTGGACCGCGAGATTGCATTCCGCGCGGCCGAGGTGGCGCTACTCGACGCGGAAGCGGATCTCATCGCCGCCATCGCGGAGGTCGGCGGCGAGCGACTGGCGTCATGGCCAACGCCCGGAACGTGTGGGACGGGAGCACAACGCGGACTGTGCATGGCCGATGGCGACATGACGGCATGGATGCCTTGGCTCGAGGGCAATTTGCCGGCAGATCTCGGCATCGATGCCGGTACGTTCACGGGTATCACCATGCCAATCCTGCCCGCCGATGTCATCGGAGCGACTACGGCACCTCGTTACGTGATCGAACCCCTTGAGGATCGAACTGGCCTGACAGCCGACGCCTGGCCGCGCTTTCGCATCACGGCGTTGGGCTTTGGGCGCGACACCGGCGTCCGAGCACTGCTCCAGACGGAGTTCCAGCCGTGATGCACCATCGCACATGCTTCGGCGGCATCGTCATCCTGGTACTTTGGCTGAGCATGACCGCCCCCAGCCATGGCTCCACGACCGGTCAGCTTCCGCTCAGCTATCGCATCTCGGCAGGCAGTTTTCCATGGACCGGCCGGCTCCATGCAGTCGTCTTCCGCACCGCGCGCATCCACACTTCCACCGTGCTCACGAAATGGGAGGCGGGCGCCGAGCTCGACTGGCGCGATACCGCTTCGCGCAGGCTATACCTCGGTGGCGATCACCTTGTGCCACTCCATTGGCACACCATTGACGCCGACGCCCAGGCAGTACTTCGCACCCCCGAGCCCAGTGGCAATGGCACGAGGCGACTTGCATGGTTGCGAGGCGACAGGACGGACGCCACACTTCGCCCGCGCGACACGCGATTGGCCAGCGGCGCCGGCGCCCGCGTGCGCGTTGTGGCAGCCCCAGCCTGGCTGCCGATGCAACCGGGACACGCCCAATTTCGCCTGCGTCACGCAAGCCGCCCGGTCACCGTCTGGATCGGTACGCGCGACGGCATCGTGCATGGCTTCGATGCCGTGACCGGCAAGGAGCTTGCAGGATTCCTCCCGCGCGCCGCGCTAGCTGGTTCCGCCGCCCTCACCGTACCGGGTGGCGCCATGCCCGTGGCGCCTTGCCCGCGCCCGGACAGCATCGACGCGGATCCATCCGGAGTCTGGCGGACGCTGTTGTTGTGCGGCATCCCGTCGACGGACAGGCAGCCGGCCGCCGTGTTCGCCCTGGATGTCTCGTCACCGGAAAGCGAAGCGCCGATCCGGCTGCTCTGGGAGATTCCTGCTTCCGAGACGTTGCCATTGACAGGCCAGGGCCCGATACGCGCACTCATGTGGATCGAACACGGCGCACGTCGCTGGGCCGCGCTGACCATTGTCACCGCGGCGCCGGAAGCCAGCTCACCTGCCGGGATTGCCTTGCTGCCGCTTGACCGGCCCATCGTGAATGGACTCCCATCCGGCACAGTGCCAAGGCTATATCTGCCCTCGACCGGATGCGGTGCCGACACCACCGGGACCCGGCTGCTCGCAGCCAGCGTACTTGCCAACGCAAGTGGCCACGCTCGTGCCGCCTACGTCGTCGACGACACGGGCAGACTTTGGCGATTCGGACTCGATCACCTTGGCGCGACGCAGCAGGCGGAGTCAGCACGATGCCTGCATCGTCAGCGCGGAAGTGCCACCGCCGAGGCACCAATCGTCATGCATCCGTCCAGCGGACCGCTCGTCATCTACGCGGGCGGTGGCGAGCTTTCCGCAATTCCCGATGGGCGCGGTCCGCGCGGCACCCCCTCGCGGATCGACGCCAGCGTGTCAGGCGATGGCGTGATCTTCCGAACGGGCCAGCCCCAATTGGACACCGGCGCGAATGGCTGGACTCTTGCACTCCCCCATCCTGGGGAATCGATCACGACGCTGGACGACGTTGGCCCTGCGCATCTGAGCTTCACCACGCTAACACCCGACGGGCGCACTCGCAGCTACCTGATCGAAGCGGCCAGCGGAGAGTCGGTCATGCAAACGGCCCCGGACGGCACGCTCGTGCGCGCCGTAACCGGTGTGCCGTTCGATGACCGGTTCGGCACACCAATCGCCGTGGCATCGCCAACCTCGAACGGCGGGCCGGTCGTGCCCGGCAGCTCGACCTTCGACACATTCGAACTCGGCATCTGGCAGGTCGACGGCAACACCGCGCATCTCGCGCAGAACACGCACTATCGGCGCCGGCGCGGACGCCTTGGCTGGCGCGAACTGATCCGGACCGAGCCATGAACCTCGCTCAACTCGCTCACCCTAGAAGCATCAGTGGCCGCCAAACCGGCTTCAGTCTTGCCGAACTACTGGTGACCCTGCTGATCGCCGCAATCCTGTCGATGCTGGCGATGCCCGCATGGCGGCATCATCTGGAACGCGCGTGGCGCGTACAGGCACGGGCCGAGCTGGTTTCCGCGATGCTCGCACTCGAGCGGCACGCCCTGCTCACCACCTCGTTCGCCAGCACACCGGGCGCGGCGACACCAGCCGGCCAGTGGCCGCGTCCCGTACCGCCCCCACCAGCCCGCACGCGCCACTGGCTGACTGCCACAAGCTGTGCCGGACTCGATCTGTCGCGTTGTGTGGAGATACGCGCCACGCCAGTGCATGTGGACAAAGCGTGTGGCACGCTGGTCCTGCGCAGCAATGGCGAGTGGCTCTCCATGCCCACGGCGGACGCCGCCGCCATTCCGTTGCCTTGGGAGTGCTGACATGCGAACCACAGGCCACGCGTCCCGAAACGCCAAACGCGGCGCCACCTTGCCCGAACTGCTGATCTCGTTGGCCATCAGCGCGATCCTGGCCATCGCCGCGTGGCCGGTGCTTCGCAACCTGACTGCGGAGCAGACGGTGGCCCATGCCGCGGACCGGCTGGCCGCGTCACTGGCGCTGGCACGCACAATCGCGGCCAGTCGCCGCGTTGAAGTGCGTATCGGCCCCCTGGCAGGCGCCCACACGCTGGATGGCGGCTGGCAGTTGGACAGTGACATGGAGCCTTCGCTCGCGGTCGTCAGAGCCAGCGACCCGTGCCTGCGGATCACGCTCCGCAGCACGGCGGGCCCTGCCGGCGCACAAAGCCTGCGCTTGACACCTGTGGGATACTCACGGTCTGAGCAAGGCGGCTTTCTGGCCGCCACGTTCCAGTTGCGCTGCCACCGCGCGCAGCGACAGGTCCGGCTCGGTGCCCAGGGGCGCATCCGGATCTGCCGGCCCGGCATCGATGTCGATTGCGACTGACCGGACCGGATTCCCGACAAACCCTTTGGCCAGAATCCCACGCCATGTTTTCCGCCGCTGACTACACCGCCATGGAACAGGCCCTCGCGCTCGCCGCGCGTGGCATGTTCACCACCACGCCGAACCCTCGTGTCGGCTGCGTGCTGATGAAGGACGGGGTGGTCATCGGGGAAGGTTACACGCAACCGGCCGGCCAGGATCATGCCGAGATCCAGGCCATGAAGGATGCGATCTCGCGCGGCCATGATCCCGCTGGCGCCACCGCCTACGTCACGCTGGAACCGTGCAGCCACTTCGGCCGCACGCCACCATGTGCCGACGCGCTGGTACGCGCTGGTATCGCGCGCGTGGTGGCTGCCATGGAAGATCCGAATCCCACCGTATCCGGCCGTGGCCTGCAGCGCTTGCGCGACGCGGGCATCGACGTCCGCTGCGGGCTGCTGGAAAAGGAAGCGCGGGATCTCAATATCGGCTTTATCTCGCGCATGACGCGCGGACTTCCCTGGGTGCGCGTCAAGGTAGCTGCATCCCTCGACGGCGGCACTGCGCTGCACGATGGTACGAGCCAGTGGATCACCGGCCAGCCCGCACGCGACGACGGGCACGCCTGGCGCGCCCGGGCCTGCGCCATCCTGACCGGTATCGGCACCGTCCGCGATGACAATCCGGCACTGACCGTGCGTGCCATCCCGACGCCGCGGCAGCCGCAGCGCGTGCTTGTCGACTCACGGCTTGAAGTGCCGCTCGACGCGCAGATCCTCAACCGCGATACCGGCGACTTCGCCAAACCCGTGCTGGTCTTCTGTGCCATCGAAGACAAGGCCCGCCAGCGCGCGCTCGAGGCACGTGGCGTCGAAGTCGTGGTACTGCCCAATCCGCATGGCAAGGTGGAACTGCGCCGCATGCTGGAAGAACTCGCGCGGCGAGGCATCAACGAACTCCACGTGGAAGCGGGTTTCAAGCTCAACGGCTCACTGATCCGCGAAGGCTGCGCGGACGAACTGCTGGTCTACCTGGCGCCGAAGCTGCTTGGCGACGCGCAGGGCATGTTCAACCTGCCGCCGCTGTCGAAGCTTGAGGACGCGACCGAATTCCGCTGGCACGAAGTGCGCCAGATTGGCGACGATTTGCGCCTGATCGCGCGCCGCGCCGACACCCAACACTGAACGAACACACACATCGAAGAGGCAAGCATGTTTACTGGCATCGTGGCGGCGGTTGGCCGCATCGAATCCGTCTCCCCGCTCGGTGACGTCAACGCAGGCGTGCGCCTGCGCGTGGCGGCCGGCGATCTCGACCTGTCCGACGTCGGCATCGGCGACAGTATCGCCATCCAGGGCGCGTGCATGACCGTGGTAACGCTGGGCGCGGGCCAATTCGACGTCGACGTCTCACGCGAATCGCTCGACAAGACCGTCGGCCTCGACCAGCCAGGCCGCGTCAATCTGGAAAAGGCGCTGCGTCTGGCCGACCGCCTGGGCGGGCACCTGGTGTCGGGTCATGTGGACGGACTTGGCGAGGTCGTTCGCTTTGCACCGGTGGGCGAATCGCATGAGCTCCGTATCCGCGCGCCGCGCGAGCTGGGCCGCTATCTGGCCTACAAGGGATCGGTGGTGGTCAACGGCGTGTCGCTGACCGTCAACAACGTCAGCGATGAAGCCGACGGCTGCGTGTTCTCGATCAACCTGATTCCGCATACCGTGGAAGTCACCACGCTCAACGAGCTGGCACCGGGCAAGCGCGTGAACCTCGAGATCGACCTGATCGCGCGGTACGTGGAACGAATGCTGTCGGCATCCGCCGACGCGGGACAACCGCTGGTCTGACAATCGATGGCGCCGGTAGCTGCCGGCGCCTCCTCCCGGCGCGCACCCGACGTCCACCGGCGCAATACAGAACGGCCACTGGCAATTCGATTGCCAGTGGCCGTTCGCTCTTGCTGCGCTGCGTAAGGCTCAGACCTTGATGTCGATGTTCTGACCCAGATGCGGCGGATTGCTGCCGGCCGATCCAACACCGGGCATGGATTGCAGCAGTTGGGCCACGCCCTGCGACTGCAGGTCGAGCGTCTTGCGTAGCATCGTGAGGCCTACGGGATCACTACCTGGGTCTGAGGCGTTCAGCGAACTGACGATGGAATTGATCATTGGGTTCTGCCTGATTCAAGTTTGACAAGTGCGGCACGGCAGGCGCGAACACTTGCGCCATTCAGCCGCATCCATGTTTTCGGCAGAATTCCGGCATGACTTGAGCGGGGATCTATGAGCGCGGGTCATTGAGCGCGGGTCTTTTACTCGTCGCCCTTCTCGCCCACCGTCTCCGCAGCCTTGCGCGTGGCAATCCAGTCGCCAATCGCCCGCATGACCACCTGTTCGCGTCCCACGAAGCCATGCTGGGAGAACGCCTCGCAAGGCTCTCCACGCGCGCCCTTCGACCCCAGCACCGTGATCAATGGAATGTTTCCACGCCGGGCCACGATACTCCGGTACTGCGTCAGCGGACACGGGTCATCTTGATGGTGGACAAACAGCTGATCGACATGCGTCGCCGTCCAGTCGAAGTTCCACATCGGCAGGCCGTGCGCATTGCGATTGCGGCCTGCGCGTGGGTCAGTAATAGTGGACGTGTGCACCGCGCCGTCGATGCGGCCGTCGAGCTTGCGCGCCAGGAAGGCGCTCGACACGGTGCCATAGCTCGTGCCGATCAGGTAGACCTTGCCAATGCCAAGGTCCGCCTTGAGCTTGTCGATCGCCGCGCCAACGTCGACTGCATACTGGTCCGACGTCCGGTAGTCGTCATCGCAGTTGCTCCAGCGGTCCTTCGGGCAGTCGACCATCACCGTCATCACCTGATCGCTCACCAGATGCCGGCGCGCGCGCACCAAGAAGTTGCCGCGAAGCTGATAGACCGGCGCCCCGTTCTGGACTTCGACCCGCAATACGCCGGGATAGCCCGGAAACAGCAGCGCCGCCGTCGAAGGACTGGAACCGGGCTTCTTGCTGACCACCAGACTCAGTTCTGTGCCGCGCGGCAGGCTTACCGTCGTGACGCTCTCCTCGAGCACGGGTTCCTGCGCCATCGTGCGAGGACTCAGGAAGACACCCAGACACAGCGCGACGATCGTCATTACGTATCTCATGTTCTCCCCCCTCTCCGCTCAGTGCGCTCGATGCGCTCGGTGCGCATTCGCTCCGGTCAGGCCGCCCCTGACGGCGCAAACCTCGGCGCGCCCGCCACGTCCAGCGCCCCATCCTCCTGGGCGATGAACACGCCGCGCGCCACGTTGTGTGGGTGCCGCGACGCTTCCGCGATGCTCAGCACCGGCGCATAGCAAACGTCAGTGCCGCCAAGCAGCGCGTCCCAGTGCGCGCGCGGCTCGCTCGCGAAGAGCCTGGTGAAACGCTGCTTCAACGCAGGCCAGGCCGCGTGGTCATACTGCGCGGCGGGATCGACGTCGGTCATGCCGAGCCGCTCAAGCAACAACGCATAGAACTGCGGCTCCAGCGCACCGATCGTGATGAATCCACCATCGGCACAGCCATACACATCATAGAACGGCGATTGATGGAACGGGCTGGGTGTGGGGCCATCGAGCTGGCCGTTATTGCGCACCCACACCGCGATGCTGCCGAGCATCGCCACCATGTCGACGATGGCGCCATCGACCACACGCCCGCGCCCCGAGGCACGGGCGTCAAGCAGGGCGCAGACGACACCAAACGCCAGCCCCAGCGCGCCGCCCGCATCGCCGACCACGGTGGGCGGGATCATCGGCGCCTCGCCCGGGCGGGCCGACAGCGACAACATGCCCGTCAGCGCCACGTAGTTGAGGTCGTGTCCGGCGGTCTGCGCGAGCGGGCCGGACTGGCCCCACCCCGTCATGCGCCCATAGACCAGCTTTGGATTGCGGGCGGCGCAGTCGGCCGGGCCCAGGCCCAGCCGCTCCATCACACCCGGACGGTTACCTTCGATCAAGGCATCGGCGCCGTCCACCAACCGCGTTGCCTCGGCCAGATCGTCGGGCTGTTTCAGATCGAGTGGCACGATGACCTTGCCGCGCCGCAGCGGGCTGGGCTTGTCACCACCTAGCTGGTCGGCCACGGCCACCCGCTGGCGCCGCGCGATGACCGTCACCTCCGCCCCCATGTCGGCCAGCATCCGGCCCGCCAGCGGCCCAGGGCCGATTCCTTCAAATTCGACAATGCGGATGCCCTGCAGCGGCGGTGTCATGCGCGATCTCCTTGGATGGCAAAAGTCATGGCTTCAGGTATGACGCTTAGCGCACCCCGATGCAACCGGGACCAACCCGGATGCGGTGGCGTCGCGGCGCCCGGGGCCAGAGCGGGCCCGCCATGCACGGCTTGGCGTACAATAGCGGCCTTGATTTCGCCGGCATCGTCGCATCCCGCCGCCGGCCCTGCCCGCCAAAAAGCATCCCGCTCGCCATTCATACGTCGCCCCAATCATGACTATCTCTCGTATCGAAGACATCATTGCCGACATTCGTGCCGGCCGCATGGTCATCCTTGTGGACGAGGAAGATCGTGAAAACGAGGGCGACCTTGTCCTGGCGGCCGATTTCGTGACGCCGGAAGCGATCAACTTCATGGCCAAGTACGGCCGCGGCCTGATCTGCCTGACGCTGACCGCCGAACGCTGCCGCCAGCTTGAGCTGTATCCGATGGTGTCACGCAACGGCACTGTGCATGGCACCAACTTCACGGTATCCATCGAAGCCGCCGAAGGCGTGACCACCGGCATCTCGGCAGCCGACCGTTCCCGCACTGTCCAGGCCGCCGTGGCCCGTGACGCCCGCGCGAGCGACCTGGTGCAGCCCGGTCACATCTTCCCGCTGACAGCCCAGCCTGGCGGCGTGCTGATCCGCGCCGGCCATACCGAGGCTGGCTGCGACCTTGGCACCCTGGCTGGCCTGACGCCCGCCGCGGTGATCTGCGAAATCATGAAGGACGACGGTACGATGGCCCGGCTGCCGGACCTGATCGAGTTCGCGCGCGAGCACGACCTCAAGATCGGAACGATCGCCGACCTGATCCACTACCGCAGCCGCACCGAAAGCATCATCGAACGGGTGGGCGAGCGCGACATGCAAACGCCGTGGGGCACGTTCCACAGCGTGCTGTATCGCGACAAGCCGTCCGGCCGCGCCCATGTGGCGTTGGTCAAGGGCAAGCCCCAGCCGGACCGCGAGACACTGGTGCGTGTGCACGAGCCGTTGTCGGTGCTCGACCTGCTGGAAGCCGGCCACACCACCCATTCGTGGAGCCTGCCCGCCGCGCTCGAAGTGCTGCATGGCGCCGAACATGGCGTGATGGTGCTGCTGAACTGCGGCGACTCGCCGGAAATGCTGTTCGAGCAGTTCGCCGCGCTGGATGCTCCGGAGAACCGTCCGCGCCGCAAGCCGGACCTGCGCACCTACGGCGTGGGCGCGCAGATCCTGCGCGACATCGGCGTGGGCAAGATGCGCGTGCTGGGTTCGCCGCAGAAGATGCCGAGCATGACCGGTTACGAACTCGAGATCGTTGGCTGCCAGCCGATGAGCGGCGAGTCGAATCGCGGCTGACCGGGAACGGATCGTACCGATTGACCCGGCAGCGGCGCATCCGCGCGGCTGCCTGACCGAATCACTGGAGAAATAACAATGGATCACGGCTTCTACGAGAGCAACCTCGACGGTGAAGGCCTGCGTATCGGCATCGTGCAGGCACGCTTCAACGAGCCCGTCTGCGACGAACTGCGCGAGGCCTGCATGGCAGAACTGAAAAAGCTGGGCGTCGAAGGCGAAGACACGCTGCTGGTGACCGTGCCGGGCGCACTGGAAGTGCCGCTGGCGCTGCAGAAAATGGCCGAAAGCGGCCAGTTCGACGCGCTGGTCGCGCTGGGCGCGGTGGTGCGTGGCGAAACGTATCACTTCGAGTTGGTCTCGAATGAATCCGGCGCCGGTATCACCCGCGTGGGCCTCGATTTCAACGTGCCCATCGCCAACGGCATCCTGACCGTCGACACCGACGCCCAGGCCCATGCCCGCACCCGCGAGAAGGGCCGCGATTGCGCCCGCGCCGCAGTGGAAATGGCCAACCTGGTGGTCGCGCTCGATTCGCTGCGCGAGCATGGCGCAGAAGACGCAGAAGACGAGGAAGATGATGAGTGACGCGCCCGACACCGGCGACAAGGGCGAGGCAGCCGGCAAGCCGGCTGGCGCCAAGCCCCGCACCGAGCCGAAGGCACCGCCGAAGAGCGCGCGTCGCCGTTCGCGCGAGCTGGCCTTGCAGGGCCTGTACCAGTGGCTGCTGAATCGCAACGATATCGGTGCCATCCAGGCTCATCTGCACGATGCCCAAGGCTTTAACAAGGCCGACCGCGAGCACTTCGACGCCCTGCTGGGTGGCGCCGTGCGCGAGGAAGCACGTCTGACGGCGGCCTTCGAGCCGTTCCTGGACCGCACGGTCGACGAACTGTCGCCGGTCGAGCGCGCCGCGCTGCTGGTTGGCAGCTACGAACTCGTGCACTGCCTGGACATTCCGTACAAGGTCGTGATCAACGAAGCTGTCGAACTGACCAAGACCTTCGGCGGCGTGGAAGGCTACAAGTACGTCAACGGCGTGCTCGACAAGCTGGCCGCGCAGGTGCGGGCGCCAGAAGTATCAGCTCGACGTTAATTCGCGCATTTAAAACAGATGTTGCATTTCGGTGCGCGGCATTCGAATATGCTCAGCACCGGCAAAACACCCGCCCCGGCGGGTGTTTTCGTTTGGTCACCCGATGTTCGGCGGGCGCAACCGATGACGATGCGCCATGCCATCCCTTCTCTGACTCTCTGACGGGCCAGTCCCGATTGCCATGGATCTTCAGCGCCTTGCCACCGCTTCCCGCCTCGCCAACATCGACGCCTTCCACGTGATGGAGTTGGCCAAGCAGGCCGCCGAACTCGAACGCGCCGGGCGCCACATCATCCATATGGGTATCGGCGAGCCCGACTTCACGGCTGCCGCGCCGGTCATTCACGCTGCCGAAGCCGCGATGCGCCGCGGTGTCACCCAGTACACGGGCGCGCTTGGCATCCACGCGCTGCGTGAAGCCATCGCTGGCTACTACAAGACGTCCTATGGAATCGATGTCCCGGCCCGACGCGTGATTGTCACGGCCGGCGCCTCGGGCGCGCTGTTGCTGGCCTGCGCCGTACTCGTCGAGATCGGCGCCGAGGTGTTGATGCCGGACCCGAGCTACCCCTGCAACCGGCATTTCGTGGCGGCATTCGATGGCCACGCGAAGATGATCCCGAGCGGCCCGGAAGAACGTTTCCAGCTCACGGCGGCCCAGGTGATCGAGCACTGGGGCGAGAACACGCGGGGCGTGCTGCTGGCATCGCCGTCGAACCCGACCGGCACGTCGATCCTGCCCGACGAACTCAAGGCCATCCTGGCCGAGGTCCGCAAGCGCCAGGGCTTCGCAATCCTCGACGAGATTTACCAGGGGCTGTCGTACGACGCACCGCCGGTCTCGGCGCTCTCGCTCGACGACAATGTCGTGACCGTTAACAGCTTCTCGAAGTACTTCAACATGACCGGCTGGCGCCTGGGCTGGCTCGTGGTGCCCGACTCGCTGGTGCCGGCATTCGAAAAGGTCGCGCAGAACCTGTTCATCTGCGCGTCGGCCGTGGCCCAGCACGCCGCGCTGGCCTGCTTCACGCCCGAGGCACTGGCGATCTATGACGAGCGCAAGGCGGAATTCCGCCGCCGCCGCGATGCCATCGTTCCCGCCCTCGAAGCACTCGGTCTGCGCGTGCCGGTCAAGCCAGACGGCGCGTTCTACGTCTACGCCAACTGCCGCCACGTCAATCATCCCGCCGCCGGCAACGCCGACCGTCTGACACAGGCCATCCTGCACGATGCCGGCGTGGTCATGGTGCCTGGCACGGACTTCGGCCCGCATACGGCCAACGACTACATCCGGATTTCATACGCGACGTCCATGCAGAACATCGAGGAGGCGATGCAGCGATTGCATCATTTCCTGCGGTAGAGGTAGAGGTAGCGCCTGCGCGGATTGCCTGGATTGCTCACCTTTTCACAGGCATCAAACGAAAAAGGCACCCCAAGGGGTGCCTTTTTCATGAGCGACGAGAATCCGCTGCTCAAGCCGACTGGGCCGTATTGCCGGACGCCTCGAGCTTCTCGGTGCCTTGATGATGCTCGGCCTGCGTCTTGGTATCGGAAACGCCCGGTGCCTTCTCCGTGTTCGGCAGACCCAGCAGGGCACGCAGACGCGCGCGCTCGGCCAGCACCTTGGCGCCATAGCCGCCGTCGGTATTGGTCGTGGCACCCACGTAGTACTTCAGCCCGCCTTCGATCGAACCGGCACGCGCGATGCAATCCTTGAGCACCAGCGCGCCAATCTTGATGTTGGCGTACGGATTCAGCGCGGCGGACACGCCGCCCACGGCCTCGTACTTGTCCTGGTGAACCTTCGTCATGACCTGCATCAGGCCCTGCGCGCCAACGCCACTTTCCGCGTACGGATTGAAGCTCGACTCGATCGCGATCACGCCCAGGATCAGCAGCGGATCGATACCGACCTCGCGACCCGTCATATAGGCGGCCTTCACGAGCTGCGCAGTCGCCTGCGTCGCCACGCGGTACTTGCGGGCGATGTACTCGGCCACGGCAGCCTGCTCACGCGCGGAGCCGAGCGCAGCCGTGTTGCGGGCGTCCAGCGCCACGCGCTGGACCGGAATCTGCGCGGCCAGATGCGCCACGGACGGCACCTTGCCGGCAGCCGTCTGGCTCCATTCGTCCACGCCCGACACGGTCGGCAGGCCCGAACTGCCATGGCTGGCCACGGCGGCCACCAGGCGCGACGCGGCCACATCCGCCGACATGGGCGGCACATGGCTGATCGAATCCTTCGACACGGCGGCATCCACCAGCACGGCAGGGGCTTCGTTGCCTGCCAGCGCACCGGCGAGCGAGGTCCGCCATTGCTGGCTGACGGTCAAGGTGACCGCTGCGGCCACCGACAGCACCCCGAGACTGTTCAGGGTGTACTTCAAAGTTGTGCGGCCACCGCGCAGCAACGCGCGGCCTGCCACCGGATGGGCCAGTCGCACTTGCAGTGCGCGGCTCACACCGGGAACCGGTTGTCTAAAGCGGACCTGCAATGCCCGCCCGATACCGGGAAGATGAAGGGTTTTCCAACCGCTCATGCTTACCTCCATCCGCTGCCCGCTGCGCGCGCCTGACAACTGCGCGAGCCCGATCTCAACGTACTCAAGTAAGGATGCTGCGCCACCTAGCAGGGGTGTCCAGCATCTGTTGGCGGGCGCTCCCCATGCGCCCAACGAGAAACAGGGTACGAACCTGGGGAGCCGCACCCTGCCACTAAGCACTCATTCATGCCCCGGCATCCCGCCAGGGTGATCGTCGATCGGGCTACTCCCGGCAGCCTCGTGATCGCAATCAATTGAGGTGTTGTATTCGCAGCGATTTGGCAAGCGTCCTATTGACAGAGGACGAAAAGCCATGTTGCGGCGCAACACTTCGAAGAGCAGACCGGATTGTAGGAACGCTTTTATAACCCGTCAAGCATAACAAATTGCGATAGCACTACTTTTATATATATGTAACAACGACCTCCGGGCGGCCGTCAGCGCACCCGCAAACCCGGAATCATAAGCCGGGCCTAGTATTGCTCCCCCTTCCCCACCTGACCGGCCTCGCAGTTTATTTACAATTTCAACTCGCGCGCCGGCACGATTTTTTTGCGCCTTTGCGATGGCGTGTGTATCGTCACACACATTGGAAACGTCGCGCCATGACCCCTCGCGACACCGCACCCCAAATCGATTTCACTATGCAATACAAAGACTTGCGCGATTTTATGAGCCAGCTCGAGCAGCGTGGCGAGCTGAAACGCGTGGCAGCACCGGTGTCTCCGAACCTCGAAATGACCGAGATCTGCGACCGCCTGCTGCGCGCGAACGGCCCGGCCGTCCTGTTCGAGCAACCCCGCCGTGACAATGGCGATATCTATAAGGTGCCTGTCCTGGCAAATCTGTTCGGCACGACACAGAGGGTGGCGCAGGGCATGGGCGCATCGTCGCTTGAGGATCTTCGCGACATCGGCCGCGTGCTCTCGGTCCTCAAGGAACCGGAGCCGCCGCGCGGCCTGCGTGAAGCCGGCAAACTGTTTACGCTGGCCAAATCCGTATGGGACATGGCGCCCAAGCGCGTGAGCAGCCCCGCGTGTCAGGAGATCGTCTGGGAAGGCAACGACGTCGATCTCGCGCGCCTGCCAATCCAGACTTGCTGGCCCGGCGATGCAGCACCACTCATTACATGGGGCCTGGTCGTGACGAAGGGCCCGCACAAGAAGCGCCAGAACCTGGGCATCTATCGCCAGCAGGTCATCAGCCGTAACCAGGTCATCATGCGCTGGCTCGCCCACCGTGGCGGTGCGCTCGATTTCCGCGAGCACGCGCTGGCCAACCCGGGCAAGCCGTTCCCGATCGCCGTGGCGCTGGGCGCCGATCCGGCCACGATCCTCGGGGCCGTCACGCCCGTGCCCGACACACTCTCCGAGTACCAATTCGCCGGCCTGCTGCGCGGCAGCCGCACCGCGCTGGCCAGCTGTATCACGCCTACGCTGTCCGAACTGTCGGTGCCCGCATCGGCGGAGATCATCCTCGAGGGCCACATCCAGCCCGATCCGAACCACCCGTCCGGCTACCAGCACGCGCTGGAAGGCCCGTATGGCGATCACACCGGCTATTACAACGAGCAGGACTGGTTCCCGGTCTTCACGATCGATCGCATCACGATGCGGCGCGACCCGATCTACCACTCCACCTATACGGGCAAGCCGCCCGACGAGCCGGCCGTGCTCGGCGTGGCGCTGAATGAGGTGTTCGTGCCGCTGCTGCAGAAGCAGTTTCCCGAGATCACCGACTTCTACCTGCCGCCGGAGGGCTGCAGCTACCGCATGGCACTGGTCCGCATGAAGAAGCAGTACGCCGGCCACGCCAAGCGCGTGATGTTCGGCGTGTGGAGCTTCCTGCGCCAGTTCATGTATACGAAGTTCATCGTCGTGGTGGATGACGACATCGACGTTCGTGACTGGAAGGAAGTGATCTGGGCGATCACCACGCGAGTGGACCCGACCCGCGACACGGTGATGGTCGACAACACGCCGATCGACTACCTCGACTTTGCCTCGCCGGTCTCGGGCCTGGGATCGAAGATGGGTATCGACGCCACCGACAAGTGGCCCGGCGAAACCACGCGCGAATGGGGCACCCCGATCACCATGGCCCCGGAGATCAAGGCCCGCGTGGATCAGATGTGGGGCTCGCTGTTCGAGGAAGGCCCCGGCAAGTAGCGCGATTGCTCGCTATCATCGCTTTTTGACCGGCAATCCAAGACAACACTCTCATGGCCCGCGCAGACGGGCTCCGGAGGAGACAAATGACGCTTGCAACCCAGGCCGGACAGCCGGCATGGACGCCGTCCGCGGCATTCACCGAAAGCAGCCATCTGGCCGCCTATATGAAGTGGTTGCGCGGCGCGCGCGGCCTCGACTTCCGTGACTACGCCAGCCTCTGGCAATGGTCGGTCACCGACATCGAAGCGTTCTGGCAGACCATCGTCGATTACTTCGACGTACGCTTCGACACACCCGCGCAGCGTGTACTGGATCGCCGCACCATGCCGGGCGCGCGCTGGTTCGAGGGCGCGACGCTCAACTACGCGCAGCAGATCTTCCGCCACGCCGGCACCGGCCTGGCACGCCAGCGCACCGCCATTCGCCATGCCGGCGAGGCGCAACCGCTAGCCGATATCAGTTGGGACACGCTGGAATCACAAGTCGCCTCGGTTGCCCACGCCTTGCGCCAGATGGGCGTCACGCGCGGCGACCGCGTGGCTGGCTACCTGCCCAACGTGCCGGAAACGATCGTCGCATTCCTGGCAACTGTCAGCGTGGGCGCGATCTGGTCGGGCTGCGCGCCGGACATGGGCCAGGTGGCTGTGATCGACCGCTTCCGCCAGATCGAACCCAAGGTGTTGATCGCCGTCGATGGCTACCGATACGGCGGCAAGACGTACGATCGAGCGCCTGTGGTCGCCGATCTGGTTGCCGCGCTGCCCTCGCTGACCGACCTCGTGATCGTGCCGTCGATCGGCAGCAACGTCACGCCCGAGCCACATGCCCGGCGCCACACCTGGAGCGACGTGCTGGCGCACGACGTGCCGCTCGAGATCACGCCGGTCCCATTCGATCATCCGTTGTGGATCGTCTATTCGTCCGGCACCACCGGTATGCCAAAGCCAATCGTCCACGGGCACGGCGGCATTGTGATCGAGCAGCTCAAGCTGATGGCATTCCACAACAACCTGGGCACAGATGATGTGTTTCACTGGTACAGCAGCAGCGGCTGGATCATGTGGAATGCGCAGGTAGCTGGCCTGCTGCTGGGCACCACCATCGCGCTCTACGACGGCAACCCGGCGTGGCCCGATGCCGGCGTGCTCTGGCGATTCGTGGATCAGGCGCGTGTGACGATGTTCGGCGCCGGCGCCGCATTCTTCACCAATTGCATGAAGGCGGGCGTAGAACCGGCGGAGATCGCCGATCTGTCACGCCTGCGCGGTCTGGGCTCGACGGGATCGCCGCTGCCGGAGGAAGCGTACGACTGGATCTACGGGCATGTGCGCGCCGACATCTGGCTGGCGCCGATGTCCGGCGGTACCGACTTCGCCGGATCGTTCGTGGCCGGATGCCCCCTGCTGCCGGTCTATCAGGGCGAAATGCAGTGCCGTTGCCTGGGCGCCAAGGTCGAAGCCTTTGACGACAACGGCAAGCCACTGATCGACGAGGTGGGCGAACTGGTCTGCACCGAGCCGATGCCATCCATGCCGCTGTTCCTGTGGGGCGATGCCGACGGCAAGCGTTACCGCGACAGCTACTTCGACACCTATCCGAACGCGTGGCGCCACGGCGACTGGATTCGCATCACACCGCGCGGCGGCGCCATCATCTACGGTCGCTCCGATGCGACGATCAACCGATACGGCATCCGCATGGGCACGAGCGAGCTGTATCGCGTGGTGGAAGAGTTGCCCGAAGTGCTCGACAGCATGGTGGTCGATCTCGAATACCTCGGCCGCGAATCGTATATGCCACTGTTCGTGGTGCTGCGAGAGGGCATGGCGCTGGACGATGCCCTGCGCGACACCCTGCGCGCGCGCATTCGCGTTGCGCTGTCGTCGCGGCACGTGCCAAACGAGATCCTGCAGGTGCCCGGCGTGCCGCGCACGCTCTCGGGCAAAAAGATGGAAGTGCCGATCAAGAAGCTGCTGCTCGGTCATGCACCCGAGAAGATCGCCAACCGCGATGCCATGGCGAATCCCGAGTGCCTGACGTGGTATTTCGCGTATGCGGAGGACTACCTGACGCGCGCGGCGCAGCCGGCGTAAGGCGCTACGTCAGAACTCGACGTCGAGTTCGCTGATCTCGTCGGGCTCCTCGCGGGCGGCATGGATCCATTCCTGCATCTCGGGCATGGCCAGGATCGTCTTGCAGAACTCGACTAGCGGCGCATCGAGCTTCACGCCGTACGTGATGAAACGCGTCACCACCGGCGCGTACATCGCATCGGCAATGGTGCGGCGCTTGCCGAACAGGTAAGGACCGCCGTAGCGTTGCAGGCACTCCGCCCAGATCGCGGTAATGCGGTCGATATCGGCCTGCGCGCGCGACCAGACCTTCAGCCCCGGGAAATGCCCCTTCAGGTTCATTGGCAGCGCCGCGCGCATGGCGGCAAAGCCGGAGTGCATTTCGCCGCAGATCGCGCGGCAGTGGGCGCGCGCGACCAGATCGTCCGGCAACAGCTTCGCCTTTGGCCGGATCTCGTTGAGGTACTCCGCAATCGCCATCGTGTCCCAGACGGTCACGCCCTCATGGCGCAAGCACGGCACCAGGATCGACGGCGACAGCAGCAGGATCTCCGCCCGCGCGGCCGGGTCATCCGGCGGCACCAGCACCTCCTCGAATTCAAGCCCCGCAAACCGGGCCAGCAACCATCCACGCAGTGACCAGGACGAATACGTCTTGCTGCTGATCGTCAGCGTCGTCTTCGACATCGTGCCTCCTCTGCCCCCGGGGGCATTGTGCGATGTTCGCTTGCAGTATCGGCGGCGAGCGGACCATATGCCAGCACGCACCCGCGCGGTGCGTGCCGCCGGCGCGTCCGGCACCAGTGCGAGGCCGCCTGTCGTCGCCGCTACGGGGCCGCTCCGCCACTCCGCACCCTTTGCGTGCCCTCACCCACCAAGCCAGACAAAATTTGCAAACGGCGTGCCAACATCGACGCCCGTGGCATATATATTGCGGCAATGGGGCTCGACGGACGTGGGGGGACCGAGCCATGCTCTACCAGACCTATCAGCTCTACGCGGATATGATGCAGCCGGCCTGCTCGCTGGCCGACATCGCCTCCACGCTCATCTCCGGATACCGTCGCGCCGACAACAGCGAGACGCTGCGCGCGCTACGCGCCTGGTGCGAAGTGCTGGCGCTGGCACGTCTGACTCACTACCGCCCTCCTTTCGGCATCGACCGCGTGCGTATCAATGGTCGCGGCGAGTATGTGCCCGTGACCGAAGAAATCGTCATACGTACGCCGTTCTGCACATTGCTGCGTTTTCGCCGCGAGGGCGCGCCCCAGCAACCGCGTGTGCTGCTGGTGGCGCCGATGTCCGGCCACTTTGCCACGCTGCTGCGCGGTACCGTGGAAACGATGCTCCGCGACCATGACGTCTACATTACCGACTGGCATAACCCCCGTGACATCCCGCTCGTCTGTGGCCGATTCGGCTTCGACGAATTCGTGCATCACCTGATCACGTTCCTCCACGTATTGGGTGGCAACACGCATGTCGTGGCCGTGTGCCAGCCGACCGTGGCCGCGCTGGCGGCCGCCGCGCTGATGGCCGAGGACGGCGACCCGGCGCAGCCGCCGAGCCTGACGTTGATGGCGGGCCCGATCGATGCGCGCGTAAATCCCACCCGCGTCAACGCGCTGGCTACCAGCCGCCCGATCGAGTGGTTCGAAAACACGCTGATCGGATACGTGCCGCTGCGTTTCGCCGGCGCGCTGCGACGCGTGTACCCGGGCTTCGTCCAGCTCATCGCGTTCATGAGCATGAACCGCGAGCGCCACGAACAGGCGCTGCGTGATCTGTATGACCTGCGTGCGCGCGGCGAGCATGGCAAGGCCGACGAAATCCAGACGTTCTATAGCGAGTACTTCGCGACCATGGACCTGACGGCCGAGTTCTATCTTGAGACCATCAGCCTGGTCTTCCAGCGCTTTTTGCTGGCCCAGAAACTGCTCGACGTGGCGGGCCGGCGCGTTTCGACCGACGCGATCCACCGCACCACCCTGCTGACCGTGGAAGGAGAGCGCGACGACATCTGCGCGATCGGCCAGACCATGGCCGCGCAGGACCTCTGCGCCAGCCTGCGCCCGTACATGCGGATGCACCACATCCAGACCGGCGTGGGCCACTACGGCGTGTTCAACGGCAAACGCTGGGAATCGCAGGTCTACCCGCTGCTGCGAGAGACCATCCACATGAGCGACGAGATGTTTGGCTGAGCGATGGCGCCTGAATGGGCCGACGAAATGAGCCGACGCCATGGGCCAAAGAGGCAGGGTGCTAACCTTCGGTTCTCCCCTTATCTTCCGCAGTCGACATGCCCACCACCTCCACGCAGCGATACCAGGGTCAGGATCTTCTCAGGATCGGTAACGACCACAGCTATCTGCTGCTGGCCCCCGAGCATGGTGGCCGGCTGGTGCGTTGGGTCCATCATGGGCAGGACATCCTGTTCTGGCCCGATGACGCCGACTGGTCGCGCGTTGCCAAGATCCGTGGTGGTAACCCGTTGCTGTTTCCGTTTATCGGACGCCATTTCGTCGACGGCGAAGCGGGCAAGTGGCGCGACCCCGACGGTACTGTGCACAGCCTGCCCCAGCACGGTTTCGCCCGCGATCTGCCGTTCACGGTGACCGCGCACTCGGACTCGTCCATCAGCCTGACATTGACGTCATCCGACGCCACCCACGCGGGATATCCCTACGATTTCGCGTTCGCCGTCACCTATCGCCTGACGACCAATGGGCTCGAGGTCACGCTCACCACACGCAATCTAGGCAGCCGCCCCCTGCCCTATTACGCGGGCCACCACTTCTACTTCGCCCTGCCACACGAGCAACGCGCGGAAAGCCGCCTGTCGATGCCACCGTCCGCACGTGTTCGCCAGAAGGAAGATGGAAGCCTCACCGGCACCGAACCTGGCGATAGCACCTACTCCGTCGCCGATCCGCGGCTGCAGGACACCTTTCACCTCCTCCAGGCAGCGGGGTCCGTTTGTCTCGCGATGCCATCCCGCACGATTGATATAGAACTGGTCACGGAAGGGGAAAGTGGCACGCCCTGGTATGCGGTCACCACATGGACCGAACACAATGCATCCGACTTCTATTGCGTGGAGCCATGGCTCGGCCTGCCGAACGCAATCGCCCACGGGCAAGGACTGCGCTGGCTCAACGCCAACACTGAAGCCCACGCGACCTGCAGGCTGGACGTGAAACCCTGAGCCAATCGCATCAGAAGAGTGGCATTTGGACGCACACTGAATGGCCCCTCGGCGCACATTTGACGCGAGGATCTGGCGGTGATTACCGAAGCAGGTGCTCGAAATCGAGTCCGCCAAGCAGCACGGTGGGGTCGGCTTGCGTGCGCGAATTGAAATCGATCTGCCGCGCGTCCTGCCACGCATTGAGCTTGCCCGGCAAGGCGCCCAGGTATTCGGCAAACCGCTGATCGCCACCCGAGGCAAACAAGCGGTCGACTTCGTAGCTATCCCACGACAAGGTGATATCGAGCGGGCACGCGTAGCGCCCGCCACCAGCACGCGCCACGGCCCAGATACGAAGCCGCGCGGGTTGGTCTGCCGACGTGTGAGGAACCAGTTCGACATTCAGCGTGCCATGGAATATCGATTGCACGCGCTCGGCGATGCGGGGCAGAAACTCCGCGTTGAAGCGATGGGCAGGAATCGGATGCACGGGAGCGGGGGCGCTTGCGTAGAGGTAGGCGGTATTGTGCGCTGGGTTGGCCGTGACAGTAAGATTTTTGACGAGGACAAGATTGAGTCGCGAACTGGGCGAGATCATGCCCGGCAAAGACGGGCTGCTGAAGGATCTCCTGACGGCCATGTTCCACCCTACCCTTGTGCGCGGACGCTTGAACGGCCTGGCTGGAGCAGCCCCCCAAGGACACAGGACCGCCCTCCTCCCATCCGATAGCCACCATGCATGCGCCGCAAACGACACTTCATTACGGGCCGATGCCGCCCCCCTGACACCCTTGCCGAATACGAGCGCCTGCAGCCTGGAATCGCCCAACGAATCTTCGAGTTGGCCGAACGGCAGACAATCTATCGACAGGCGCCAGATGAAAAAGGCCAGCTTGCAGATATCGCCGCCCGAAATGCTGAGATCGAGCTTGCGCGCCGGCACCTCCGGGGATCACAAATCAATGCGCGGCTGGGATACCTGCTCGGCTGGACGATAGGTGCCGGCTGCGTGCTGAAGGACTATCAACTGCGCGGCCATGGATCGGGGCGCGGCCGCCATCGCGGCATTTGTATGGGTGCTGATTGGCAGCAACATTCGTGCAATCCGACCTTCCGGAGGCGGGCGACCGAAAGACGCCGAATGCTAGGTACGGCTCGGGCTGGCCTCTCGGCCCTGTCATGCTACAATCCGCCCCCAGTAAGCCATAGCGGGCGTCGTATAATGGCCATTACCTTAGCTTCCCAAGCTAAAGACGTGGGTTCGATTCCCATCGCCCGCTCCACTCTCACTACGCAAGCCGCCTCTGGCACCCGGTCAAAACGATGATCGGCGATCCGCCCGGCGGCTTTTTGTTGCCATGCTTCCCCAAGACACGAACACCGATCCGCTGCCGGGCGACGATGCCGAAAGCGCTTCTGGAAAGTCCGCCGACGCCTCCCAAGGCACCCCCAACCCGGGCGACGAAGTCGCGCATCCGCGCAGAATCCGCTCGTTCGTCAGGCGTGCCGGGCGCACCTCGACCGGACAGCAGCGGGCGATGGACGAACTGGGACCGACCTATATCGTTCCCTACCAGCCCGAACCGCTGGACTGGACGGCCACATTCGGACGCGAGGCGCCCTCGATCCTCGAAATCGGATTTGGCATGGGCGAGACGACGGCGCATATCGCCGGCCTCCGGTCACAGGACAACTTCCTGGGCTGCGAGGTGCATGAACCCGGCGTTGGCGCCCTGCTCAAGCTGATCGGAGAGCGTGGCCTTCAGAACGTGCGCATCATGCAGCACGACGCCGTCGAAGTCGCCGCGCACATGCTCACCGAGAACTCGCTCGATGGCGTGCATATCTACTTTCCCGACCCGTGGCACAAGAAGCGCCACAACAAGCGTCGGCTGGTGCAACCGCCACTGGTGAAGCTGCTGGCCAGCCGGCTCAAGCCGGGGGGCTACATTCACTGCGCGACCGATTGGGAAGAGTACGCCCACCAGATGGTGGAAGTGCTATCCGGCGAGCCGGCCCTCGAAAACACCTCGAAGGCCGATGGCGGATTCGCGGAACGGCCCGATTACCGGCCCGTGACCAAGTTCGAGAAGCGCGGCCTGCGCCTTGGCCATGGCGTGTGGGACGTCGTATTCCGGAAGAAGTAAGCGGATATCGACCGTCGAATCGCAACAAAGCAAAAGAGGGGCAATCGCCCCTCTTTGCATTTCCGATGCCGGGACAAGCCCGGCAGCGATCAGGCGTGCCAGGAAATGACCCCGGTCCACGCGGTCAGGAGCACGATGATGCCAAAGGCGATGCGGTACCACGCGAATGGCTTGAAATCATGCGTGGCCACGAAACGCAGCAGCCAGCGTACGCACAGGAACGCCGACAGGAACGCGAAAACAAAACCCACCGCGAAGATGCCGAGATCGTCAGCAGACAACAGCGCGCGCGCCTTGTAGAGTTCGTAGACCGTGGCGCCGAAGATCACCGGAATCGCCAGGAAGAACGAGAACTCCGTGGCTACCTGGCGCGACAGACCGAACAGCATACCGCCGATGATCGTCGCACCGGAGCGCGAGGTACCGGGCACCAGCGCGAAGCACTGGGCCAGGCCCACCTTCAGCGCATCGCGCCAGTTCAGGTCGTCCACCGATTCGATGCGCGGCGCGCCCGCCTTGGCGGCCTCCAGCAACGCATTGCCTTGTGGGGCCGACACCGTGCCACGACGCGCCTCGCGCCATTCGGCCAGCAGGATCACGACGCCACCGATAATGAACGCCGTCGCCACGGTGATCGGGTTGAACAGATGGGCCTTGATCCATTTGCCGAAGACCAGGGCCAGCACGATGGCCGGTATCGTGGCCACGATCACGTTGACCGCAAAGCGCTGCGATTTGACATCGCTGGCCAGGCCGCTGATCACGGTGCCGATGCGCTGTCGGAATTCCCAGCAAACGGCCAGGATGGCGCCGAACTGGATCACGATCTCGAAAATCTTGCCCTTCTCGTCGTTGAAATCGAGCAACTGACCCGCAAGGATCAGGTGGCCAGTACTGGAGATGGGAAGGAATTCGGTCAGTCCTTCGACAATGCCAAGGATGACGGCTTTCAGGGCGAGTGCAATATCCATGCGGAATCAGGAGAGGGAGGCGCGAAAAGTCTGCGCAAGACCCGCCGGTATGGGCGCGGGCACGAGCATTATTGTTGATTCGGATTTATGGCCGATTAATCTTGACGTTGATACCGTCCGGCAGGACCGTGATTGTACCGGGCTCGACGTTAGTGCCGGCCAGCCGAAGCTGTTCCGGCTTGAACGTATAGAGCGGATAGCCCTGCAGCAACTGCTCCGAGAGAATACCGCCAAGCGCATTGAGCTGGCGAGAAAACTGGCTTGGCAGCCCCTGCACGTCGAACTGTTTGACCTCGGGGTCCTGCAGGACCAGGGACCGCGTTGGCTGGTCGTACCGCAGGGCGCTGTCAAGCGCGAAGCGCCCCGTCAGCGGCTGCCGGAAGAACAGGCGATTGTCGATCGTCGCATCGAATGCCACCGTCACGCGATTGCGCGTGGCGTCGAGCATGAGCTGCGGATTGGCAAGCTGGATATCGAACAGCTCCATATACCGCTTGTTGAACGGAAATTTCTTCTCCAGCGCCGCCTGCAACTGGCTTTGCGAGAAGGTGTATTCGTTGCGGAACACACTACATCCACCCAGCCATCCGGCCGTGGCGAGCGCCGCGACACCCGCAGCCGCCAGCCAGCGCCGGCGCGTTGTGCCAATCATCGATTTACCTCCGTCAAGCATGGCCACCATCCGAACGGGATGCCGGCGCAGTCATCGCTTCCAGCCGCGTCAGCCACAGCAGCGCCGCCTCACGCGACTCGCCGCACATCTCATGCGAGGGACGCAGCCCGCCGCAGAAATCCGGCCTCTCGGGCCGCCCAAACACCGCGCAACGCATGTCGGGCAGCAACTGGGCGCATGCCTGCCCCGCGGCCTTGCCAGCGGGCATTCCCGGCAGCGGGGAGGTGATCGACGGCGCGATGCAGCAGGCGCCACAGCCTTCGCGGCAGGTCAAAGCGGATTGGCACGTCATGGTGAAGATTTCTGCGGCAACTGCCGAAAAACAGCATATGAAGCCGATCAGACCTAAGAAAGCCGCAATTGTGCCCCAGGCGGGCGCTGGCACCTGAAACAAAGGGCAACTTCGACCGCGTGAGACAAGTGAGTCACTTTCCAACAAGCTGCGCCTTGTTCATATTGTCTGCTTGACCATACGTAAGCGCCCCCCTACATTACTGACCCATAGGTTATTAATATCGGTCCCCGCGAGGCCTTGCTCCGCCCGAGGGCCCTGCCATTCCCGCACACCGTGACCGCCGCCCTGCCAAAGAAAGACCCTGATACCCGGCGCTGGAGCCGGCGCAAGGCTGCCCGCCCCCAGGAACTGGTTGCCGCGGCGCTGGACCTCTTCGTCGAGCGCGGCTACGCGGCAACACGACTCGAGGATGTCGCCGCCGCCGCGGGCGTATCCAAGGGCACGGTCTATCTCTACTTCGCCAACAAGGAAGAGCTGTTCAAGACCGTGGTCCGGGAGAACATGGTGCCGGCGCTCGTGCGCGGCACGGACTTGGTCGATCGCTACGAGGGCTCCACTCCCGAGTTATTGCGCGAATTGCTGCTTGGCTGGTGGGGCCTGATCGGCGCCACGCCCGTGGCCGGCCTGACCAAGCTGATCATGGCCGAATCGCATAATTTCCCCGATATCGCCCAGTTCTACCAGGACGAGGTCATGGGCCCCGGCGACGAACTGTTCGCACGTGTGCTGGCCCGTGGCGTGGCGCGCGGCGAGTTCCGCGCCGCGCCGGCAAACCCTACCACCACGCTGATCTGCGCCCCACTGGTATTCCTGATGCTCTGGCGGAGCGCCTTTGGACAACTGGACTGCCGGGTCATCGACCCTGAGGCGTTCGTCGACCAGTTGCTCCAGGTACTGCTGTTCGGCCTGACTACCGGGCCATCGCGCGATATGCCGCTACCGCCGGTCCAGGGCCCATACATATGGGAAAGGATCCGCGACGAGCTGCTGGCCGAGCGCGCGGCGGACCTGGCGCCACCTGCGGAGACAGGCCGATGACCGACCTTGTCGCCCGCAAGGTGACGTCTCAACACCGCCGTGGCGCAAACGCATCCCGCCGCTCGCTTCTAATGTTTTGTAAACATGCCATTCGGGTGCGAGAGGGTAAAATAGTGGGCTTTTGCGTAACTTCCCGGCAGGCTGCGGCTTCGGCACCCGTCGGGACGTCACTCGGCATCAACCGCAACGACAGCGCTGACGGCGGCATCACCCGCTAACCGGCAAGCGCAACCCCGCAAGCATTTGGAAGGAAAGGCAAGATGGATCTCGAAAAAGCCCGCTTCAACATGATCGAACAGCAAATCCGCCCATGGGACGTGCTGGACCAGGAAATCCTGGACCTGCTGGCCGTGGTCAAGCGTGAGCAGTTCGTACCGCAGGCCTACGCCGCATTGGCTTTCGTCGACATGGAGATTCCGCTGCCGTGCGGCGAGAACATGCTGCCCCCGCGCGTCGAGGCCCGTCTTCTGCAGGACCTGAACGTGCGCAAGCATGAGAACGTGCTCGAAATTGGCGCGGGCTCCGGCTACATGGCCGCCCTGCTGGCCAACCGCGCCCGTCACGTGCTCACCGTGGACGTTCATCCCGAACTGGTTGCCCTGGCTCGCCAGAACCTGGCCAACGCCGGCATCACCAACGTTGACGTGGCAGAAGGCAATGCCGCCGAAGGCTGGGCGGTCGCCGCGCCGTACGACGTGATCTGCATCTCGGCGTCCGTGCCGGAAATTCCGAGCGCGATCCTGTCCCAGGTGAAGGTCGGCGGCCGTATCGCTGCCATCGTCGGCTCGGCCCCGGTCATGGAAGCCCGCATCATCACGCGCGCCTCCGAGACCGAGTACCAGGTTGTCGACCTGTTCGAGACGCTGGCCAAGCCGCTGGAAGGCGCCGTCCAGCCGTCGCGCTTCAAGTTCTGATCAGACGCCAGATATGCAAGTCATTACCGCTCCCGAACTCGCCCAATGGCTGGCGGATGCCGGCCGCGCGAAACCGGTGCTGCTCGACGTACGCGAGGACATCGAGATCCGGACCGCCGCAATGCCCGACATCACGCATATCCCGATGGGCCAGATTCCTGGCCGGCTGAATGAACTCGACGAAGACGCCGAAATCGTCTGCATTTGTCACCACGGCGCGCGCAGCATGCAGGTGGCGAACTTCCTCGAGCGCCAGGGTTATGCCAAGGTCTACAACCTGACCGGCGGCATTCACGCTTGGTCGACGCAGGTCGACCCGTCCGTCCCGCAGTACTGACCCGGGAACCGGCCCCGGGACGGCAACGCCGCCCGGGACCATCCCGCCCTGCAGCACCTCCGCAGTCCTTGCCGTACCACCCGTCGATGTAACCGAACATTGGCCGCGCCGCGTCGCAGGCCGCGCTGGAGATGTCATGAGTTTTCCGCTTTCCGCCGTGCCCGGTGCGGCCAGGAGATCCCTGCCGCTCGCGGCTGCTCTTGTGGCCATGCTGCACTTGCCGGCCGCGGAGTCAGCCGATCTGCTGCAGGTGTATCGCGATGCGCAATCCAATGACGCCCAGTTCGCCAGCGCACGCGCGCAGCTCGTCGCCACGCGCGAGAAGCTGCCCCAGGCGCGCTCGGGCCTGTTGCCGCAGGTCTTTGGCACGGCAGGCGCGCAGCGGACCCAGGCCGACTACAGCTCGCCGGTCGACGTCACCCGCTATTTCAATGCCAACACCTGGCAGTTGCAGCTTACACAGCCGCTGTTCCGCTGGGATCGCTGGGAAACCTACAAGCAGGGAGAACTGGCCGCACTGGCGGGCGAGATCACCTTCCAGCAGGCACAGCTCGACCTGATCACACGTGCCTCGCAGGCGTACTTCGATGTGTTGGCCGCGCAGGACAACCTCTACCTGGCGGGTGCCCAGAAGAAGGCCATTGGCGAGCAACTCGAGCAGGCCAAGCGCAATTTCGAGGTAGGCACCGCCACCATTACCGACGCCAACGATGCCCAGGCGCGCTACGACCTGGCCACCTCCACGGAGATTGCTTCGCAAAGCGCGCTCGAGGTGTCCCGCGCCACGCTGCAACAGATCACCGGCAAATCCGTCGACGAACTGATGGGACTGCGCTCCGAAGCGGCGATTCCGGGCCCGGCGCCGGCCGATGTCAACGCATGGGCGGCGCAGGCCGAACAGGCCAATCCGCAAGTCAGCCTGGCCGGATACAACCTCGAAACGGCGCAGCGCGAAACGAACAAGGCCAAGGCAGGCCACCTGCCTTCCGTCGACCTCGTCGCTTCATACGGTTACACCAACGCCCAGGGCACGGCCACGCAGCTCAGTAACGTAGGCAGCCGCTACAACTCGGGCGTGGTGGGCGTCCAGTTGAGCATCCCGATCTTCACCGGTGGCCAGATCCAGTCGCGCGTGCGCGAAACCCTGGCGCTTGCCGACAAGGCCGCAAGCGATCTCGAGTTCGCGCGCCGTACCGCCGCGCAGACCGCCCGGCAGACCTACTCGGGTGTGTACAACGGGCTCGCGCAGGTCAAGGCGCTCGAGGCAGCGGAACGCTCGGCGCAAAGCGCAGTGGAATCGAACCAGCTTGGCTATGAAGTGGGCGTGCGCATCAATATCGACGTGCTGAACGCGGAGGCGCAACTGTTCCAGACCCGCCGCGACCTGGCCAAGGCGCGCTACGACACGATCATGAATGGCATGCGCCTGAAGGCTTCCACCGGCGCGCTGTCGGAAGACGACGTGGTGCAGATCAACACGCTGCTGACGTCGGCGCCGGGAGCGATGTACAAGTTGCCGGGGAAAACAAGAGTGGGTGCCATGCCCGCGCACAAGCCGGCACGCGGTGAACGCGGCCGACGTGAAAGCATGGCTCAGGGTGTTACGCCACGGTCCTGACCGCCGGCAAGGTCAGACGGCGTCGGTCCGCGCCGAATGCGCCTCGCGCCCGGCCATCCCCAACAGCAGGCCGATGAGCCCCGCGTAGAAAACGACGTTGGCCTGGTGGGCCATTGTTACCTGGGTGAGGCCGCTGATCAGGGACGCCATCACCACGCCCAATCCAGCTCCGCCCAGACTCACGCCTTGCGGATTGCCCAGGGAGCGGGCCGCCCGCAAGGCTCGGGCAAACAGCACTGCCGGCACCAGGAACAAGCCAAGCATGACCATCAACCCGGGGATACCGGTGGTGGAAGCCGCCTCCACGATATCGTTGTGCGCATGTTCGAGCACGCATGCCAACGATTTCGTTTCGTGGCAGAACTCAGAGGCATGGAGAATCCGGGCGAACTGCCCCACACCGACTCCGGTCCAGGGATGCTCGCTGAAGTACTGCAGGCCGATATGCCAGATCTTCAGGCGCACGCCAACTGACGTTTCGATGTTACCTTGCCGATACATCTGGATCTCCGACACGGCGTCATCTACGCGTTTGGAGACTGGGCTATCCGGCACCATGTACGCGCCAATGGCAAGCGTTGCAACCGCGCAAACGGCCACGATGAGCATCCGCACGCTGAAACGCCGGTAGCGGATCATCAGCATCGGCACCGATGTCACGAGCATTGCCACCACAGCGCCTCGCGTGCCATTCAGCATGAGGATCATGGTACCGAGCAGAAGGTTGACCCAGGCTTCCATATGCGTACCACGGCTATCGCCCGGGCGCGCGAAACCCACCAAGGCGAGTGCCGCGATCATGTTCGCGAAGGCGATGGCCTGGATCCATGCCGAAGGCCGATCA
This sequence comes from Cupriavidus metallidurans CH34, assembly GCF_000196015.1. Lineage (NCBI taxonomy): Bacteria > Pseudomonadati > Pseudomonadota > Betaproteobacteria > Burkholderiales > Burkholderiaceae > Cupriavidus > Cupriavidus metallidurans. Next base: position 2,945,407 of record NC_007973.1, read on the forward strand.
ATGTTCAAGGCAAACTTCTGATAACCAACGATCAACAGCGCCAGAAACAGCCCCACTGTGATCCCTCGCCAGAGCCATGCGGGATTGGGCGCCGCGCGCACGATCACCCAGCACGTCAGAATGGCCAGCAGCGTTCGCGAAGGATTGTCGATAACGTTCCACGGTGTGTGGAAGTAAAGCTTCGAGCCGACGTAGACAAGCATGAAGGCCAGCACGGCAATGGCCAGCGGTGTCATGACCTTGGAATACTCGCGCCAAGCTCGCCCCATGCCGCGCCAGCCGAGCAGTGCCAGTACGCCGACCCCCGCCAGGAACACGCCCGCGCCTCGCGGCACGCACAGGATCAACACGGGAAAGGCGAAGACGAGGACGGTAGCCATCCTCGACAGGAGCTTGTTGCTATCGGTCATAGTGGGATACTTGATGCGCCGGTATCGCCACTGTGCCGTGGCGCTTCTGAAATCAGGCCGGATTCTATCTGATCAGGCGCCCCGCCCCTCAGCAGGCGCCTCATCCGACCGGCCCTGAGCCAATCACTTTGCCCGCGAGCGCTCTTCCACATCCAGCAATTGCCAGCGGATCGACGAGGCATCGGCAGGTGGATTCGGCACCTGATACTCCCGCACGCGCAGCTTGTAGCTGACGCCGGGCTCGAAATCGAGCCCCTCGATCGCCCCGTACCAGAGCTGCCAAGGGGCATCGGGCGACTCGCGCCAGCGATAGCACTGCATCTTGCCCACGCCCGAGCATTCCACGCGCTGCGAATCGATATAGACGATCTTTTCCTTGCCAGATGCCGCATCGATCTTCGCACCGCGCCGGCCCACGCCTTCACGCTCGACGAACTGCAGCAGATCGCCATCGGCCGTCTTCCAGACGATCTGCCGCCCCATGGAACCCGCCGACGGCTGCGTGCCGACCGTGGTGAACGGCGACGACATCGCCTTGAGCAGCGCCGATTCGAGCTCCATGCGCGGCCCCGGGCAAGCCATTCGCGTGCCGGCGATGCGATCAAAGCGAATGCCGGTGCTGGTCTTGCCGTAGCCGCCCGTGAAGCGGTTGCAGCCGCTGGTGCCGCTTACCGTGCCTTGTGGGGAATCGATGCCGTCGTTGAAGTCGAAGATGATCGGCTGACCATTGTCGCCGTGGGGAATATCGCGCAGCGTGCCATCGGGACGCTGCCACCGCACGAGTTCCCAACGGCTCGGACCGCTCGAGCGCGTTTCACTGAGGCTGGTATTGGCCGATGGCGTATCGGGAGGTTGGCCGCTAGCGCAAGCTGACATGATGGTGGCGGAAGCAAGGGCCAAAATCATGGCCAGGGGACGAAGAATCTTTTGCATGGGTCGACTCCTTTGCTTGAAACGCCCGCGGCCCGAATGCTTGCGCCCTTCTCGCCGTATGGGAGACATACGGGAGCGAACGCAAGCGCTTGAAGAGCCTCAGGCAACACTCAGTCTAGTGGAACGCCGCTTACGCCGCATCAGCGCAACACCGGCGCCAGCGCGCCCAGCGTGCGTGCCGTCGCGCCACGATGGAGGCCGGCGAAGGTCAGCGCGTGCTCGCGCATGTCCGCAAGCCGCGTTGCGTCACCGAGGATGGCAGCAGCGGCAACCATCAGTTCGTCCGCATCGGCCACGCGCTGGCACGCGCCCGCGGCAATGGCGTCCTCGGTCGCCTGCGCGAAGTTGAACGTGTGTGGCCCCATCAGCACCGGCGTGCCCACGGCGCAGGCCTCGATCAGGTTCTGACCGCCGAGCGGGATCAGGCTGCCGCCGATATACGCGATGTCCGAGGCCGCGTAGTACATCGCCATCTCGCCCATCGAATCACCAAGCACGACGTCGGCGGTAATCGGCGCCGACAATTGCTCAATATCGAGCGCGCTGCGCCGCTGCACGCTGAAGCCGGCGCGCGTCGCCATCGCGGCCACCTCGTCAAAGCGCTGCGGATGGCGCGGCACCAGCAGCAATGCGGGGCGATCCGTGCCCGGCCAGCGCGAGAATGCCTCCAGGATCAACGGCTCCTCGCCCTCGCGCGTGCTCGCTGCCGCCAGCACATGCCGGTTGCCGAAAGCCTGCCGCAGAAGCTGTCCGCGTGCCACGCCGGCCTCGGGCGGTTGCATATCGAACTTCAGGTTGCCCGTGACCTGCACCGACTTCACGCCCAACGCGCGATAGCGTTCCGCGTCACCAGCGGTCTGGGCCAGCACCATCGTGAAGTCGTTGTACAGCGCTGCGGCGGCACCGCCGAATCGCGCGGTACGCCGATAGCTGCGCGGCGACAGACGAGCGTTGACCAGGAACAGTGGCACGCCCATGCGACGCGTGACGTGCACCAGGTTCGGCCAGACTTCCGTTTCCATGATCAGGCCGGCATCCGGCTGGAAGTAGGCAAGAAAGCGTCGGACCAGCCAGGGCAGGTCATACGGCAGGTAGCACTGCTGCACGCGTGGGTTGGCACCGTAGAGCTGCGCGCCAGTCTGACGACCGGTCGGCGTCATGTGCGTCAGCAGCAGCCGGTGCCGCGGATACGCCGCCAGCAGCGCGTCGATCAGCGGTTGCGCCGCCCGCGTTTCTCCAACGGACACCGCGTGGACCCACAGCCATGGGCCGGCGGCCGATAGATCGCCATAGCGCCCCAGCCGCTCGCCAACATGCTGGATGTAGCCCGACTCCTTGCGCGAACGCCAGACCAGCCGCAGCAACGCCAGTGGCAAGATCAGCAGCCACAGCAACGAATAGACGAAACGCAGCATCAGGCAGTCACTCCGCGCACGCGGATCGCCGCATCATGGACTTCGTCGACGGTCGGCACGATGCCATCGTCACCGACATTGGCAATGCGGTCGGACCAGTAGCCTTCAGTTTTCCAGCGCCATGTGGCCGTGTAGATCTCGACGGTCGGACGGCACAGGGCAGCGGCGATATGCACGAGCCCCGTGTCGACGCCGATGACCACCTCGGCGCGATTGATCAGCCCGAATCCCTGCATGACCGAGAAGCGCGGCAAGACGCGCGCGCCGGGAATACCCGCTGCCAGCGCCTCGGCGTCGCGGCGCTCCGCCTCACTGCCCCACGGCAGCAGCACAGTCAGCCCCTCCGCTTCGAGCCTCCGCCCCAGCGCGTGCCAGTTCTCCACCGCCCAGCGCTTCTTCGCGCCAGCCGTTGCATGGAAGCAGACCGCGTAACGTGCGGGCAGGTCCGCCCACAACGGATCATCGACGCTCAACGTATTGGCCGCGGGGCCGAAGAAGCGTGGCGGCTCGGGCGGGGTAATGCCGGTCAGCGCGGCGCCAAGCAGACGCGAGCGCCGCACCGAGTGAGTCTGGCGCGGCACCTTGACAGGGGCCGTGTAGAACAACCGGGCGGCTGGCTCGTAGCCCGATCCCTGCGTGGCATTGCCCAGGCCGATCACCGGCGCCCCGGCCACACGCGCGGCGGTGCGTGCCACGATGGCGGTCTTCAGGAGCCCCTGTGTCTCGAGCACGGCGTCATAGGGCCTCGCCCGGATAGCATCGCGCAGCGCGCCAATCTCCGCCCAGGTCTCGCCGCGCCAGAAGCGCTTGCGCCAGCGGCGCAGCGCGAACGGAATCACGCGGCCCACATCGGGCAGCAGCCGCACCAGATCGACATAACCTTCCTCGACCACCCAGTCGATCTCGGCATCGGGCCAGCGCGCGCGCAGATCGTGCACGAGCGGCATGTTGTGCACCACGTCGCCCAGCGACGACACCTTGACGATCAGGATACGAGGCCGCGCGGGCAGCCCAAACGGAGACACCGCCGCTTGCGGCGACGGTGTCTCCTGGTTCGATACCTGCACGACGTCAGAACGGGAGCTTCGCATCCGGTTTCTCAGCCAGAATCACACGCTTGAATTCGGCCTGGATACGGGCCAGCGCGGCATCGTTGTCGGCCTCGAAACGCATCACCACCACCGGCGTGGTGTTGGACGGACGCGCCAGGCCAAAGCCGTCCGGATACTCGACGCGAACGCCGTCGATCGTGATGACTTCCTTCGCGCCGTCGAACTTCGCATTGGCGCGGATCTTGTCGAGCAGCGTGAACGCCTCGCCCTCGGCGCACTTGAGCTGCAGCTCGGGTGTGCAATTCGAGTTCGGCAGTGCGTTGAGCACGGCGCTGGCGTCGGCGTGGCGCGACAGGATCTCGAGCAGCCGCGCGCCCGTGTACAGGCCATCGTCGAAGCCGTACCAGCGATCCTTGAAGAACACGTGGCCGCTCATCTCGCCGGCGATCGGCGCGCCCGTTTCCTTGAGTTTGGCCTTGACCAGCGAATGGCCCGTCTTCCACATCAGCGGTTCGCCGCCGTGCTGGCGGATCCACGGTGCCAGCTTGCCCGTGCATTTGACGTCGTAGATCACCTGCGCGCCGGGATTGCGCGAGAGGATCTCCTCCGCGAATAGCATCAGTTGCCGGTCCGGGAAGATGACCTGCCCGTCCTTGGTGACCACCCCCAGGCGGTCGCCGTCACCATCGAATGCCAGACCCAGCTCGCAATCCGTATCGCGCAGGCACTGGATCAGGTCCTGCAGGTTCTCCACGTGGGCGGGATCGGGATGGTGGTTCGGGAAATGGCCGTCGACATCGCAGAACAGTTCGGTCACTTCGCAACCGAGCGCGCGGAACAGGTCGCCCACGAACGCGCCGGCCACGCCGTTGCCGGCATCGAGCGCGATCTTCATGGGGCGCGCCAGCTTCACATCGCCGACGATGCGATCCAGGTATTGCTGGCGCACATCGACGAGCTTGTAGCCGCCGTTACCCTTGGCGAAGTTGCCCGCCTCGATGCGTTGGCGCAGCGCCTGGATCTGCTCACCGTAGATCGCCTTGCCGCCGAGCACCATCTTGAAACCGTTGTAGTCGGGCGGGTTGTGGCTGCCCGTGACCATGATGCCGGACGTGGCGCGGCGGCCGTCCAGCTCGATATTGGTGCCGAAGTAGACCATCGGTGTGGCAACCATGCCCAGATCGATCACGTCGAGCCCGGCGGCGCGAAGGCCTTCGACGAGCCCTCCCAGCAGATCGGGCCCGGACAGGCGGCCGTCACGGCCGACCACCACCGCCCGCTCGCCCTGCTCGGCGGCGGCGGAGCCAAAAGAGAGGCCGATGAGGCGGGCCACTTCGGGGGTCAGCGTCTTGCCGACGATGCCACGGATGTCGTAGGCCTTGAAGATCGAAGGTTCAATTTGCATATGGCTTCCCATGTCTGAAGTTCACGGTGCGATACCGACCGGCAACAGCTAGCCGGACGGGGCGCGGGCAGGGCGCCAAAAACTCGTATTGTGCCGGATTGCGAAGTCAGCGCCAGTTTATAATCCCTCGATCACCCAAACCCGGGCGATCCGTGCGCCACGCCACGGATCTGGCAACGCCCGTTCTTGGCCATGTGCGGGGCGCTTGCCAGTGCTTCTTTACCAACTTTTTCCCGCGTTCGTGCAGAACCTGCCCTCCCCCCGGCCCCGCGTCGCGTACGTCATTACCAATACCGAGATTGGCGGGGCGCAGTCGCATGTCGCAGACCTGCTGCGCGCACTGCGCGGCCGGATCGACGCCACCGTACTGGCGGGCGGGGATGGTCCCCTGTTCGCAACCGCGCAGGCCGCTGGCGCCGAAACCGTCCGGCTCTCGCTGCTCGACAATGCCATGTCGGTAGGCAAGGCCATCGCGACACTTCGCCAACTGAAAGCCGCCCTGCGCCACGCGGCGCCGGACCTGATTCACGTCCATAGCGCCAAGGCAGGCGCGCTGGGGCGGATTGCCGCGTGGATGCTCGGGGTGCCCGTTGTCTACACGGTCCACGGCTTCGCCTTCAAGCCAGCGGCTCCGCTGCACCGGCGCATGGCCGCACGCATCGCGGAGTGGTGCCTTGCGCCGTTGACCACGCGGCTGATCTGCGTGGCCGACTCGGAGCGTGCCCTGGCCGCGGCGCTGCCGTTGCCGGCAGCACGTGTCAGCGTGATCCACAACGGTATTCCCGATACCGAGGCTCGCGCGGAACCAGGTGGGCCGCTACGCCGCATCGTCATGGTGGCGCGCTTCGCCGCGCCGAAACGCCCGGACCTCGTCATCCGGGCCTTTGCCCGTGCGAACCTGACCGATTGTGAACTGGTGATCGCCGGCGATGGCCCCACCCGCGACGCCATGCGCCAGCTTGCCGATGAGCTGGCGCCCGGGCGTATCCGCCTGCCAGGAAACGTCGACGACATCGCCAGCCTGCTCGCCTCGGCACAGATCTTCGTGTTGGCCTCCGATCATGAGGGACTGCCGGTCTCGATTCTCGAGGCGATGCGGGCCGGGCTCCCGGTGATCGCATCGGATTTGCCCGGTATTCGGGAGGAATTCGGCAAGGCGCAGGCTGGCCTGCTGGTGCCTGGCGATGATGAAGCTGCGATGGCCGAAGCCTTGAGCACCCTTGCCCGCGCCCCCGCCAAGCGGACGGCTATGGGCCAATCGGCCCGGGCGCGCTGGAGCGATGCGTTCGGCGTTGACACCATGGCCGACGCCACCTGGCAGGTTTACCAGCGTGTGCTCGGGCCTGGGCAGACAGCCGCGATGCCGGCCGGGGGAGCCTGAGATGAGCAACAAGCAAGCCCGCCTCACCCATTCCCAGCGAAGCCCGGCCGCGAACACGCGCGGCTCCGAAACCGTGCGTCGCGCCAGCCGGATGCTGTCCTGGGCCTTGGTCGGCCTGGTGCTGTTCGGCATCAATACCGTGGCGGCAGAATACCTGCACCACTCGGGTATCGTGACCTACGTGTTCACGCGCACCCTGCTGTGGGCGATCGTCCCCTACCTGTGTACGTTCGTGCTGCTGCATCGGTCGTTGCATCTTCCGGCAATCGAAGGCAACAGCCTTGTCGGCATGTCGGCGACGCTGCCTTTCGGCCTGCTGCTGATCGTCTTCGCCGCGTTCCATATCGAGTATTCCCGCGGCGCCCTGCTGGTCGGCTATATCACGACGCTGGTGTGGAGCGGCATCGGCTACCGGCGCTTCGTGCAGAACTACGTGCCGGTGTTCGGCTATACCGATCCGCGCACGCTCGAACAGCTTGAAGAAGTCCTGGCCATGCCCGGCGCCACGCCACCTACCCCCACCCGTTTCGAGTTCATCCATGCCATCGAGGATGCCGTCCATTGCGATGGCCTGATGCTGGACCGATCCGCCACGGCGGACCCTGAGCGGACGCGTGCGCTGGCGCGCCTGAAGCTCAGCCATGTGCGCATGTATTCGGTGGAACGGGTTGGCGAGATGCTCACGGGCCGCGTTGGCCTCGATCACATCGACGAGAATTTCCTCGACGACTATGCGCGCCACTATCTCTATGGATACGTGAAGCGCCTGGTGGACATCGCCGCCGTGCTTTGCCTGGCGCCCCTGGCGTTGCCGCTCTCCGCGCTGACGGCGCTGGCGATCCGGCTGGAATCCACGGGGCCGGTCCTGTTCCGGCAGGCGCGTGTGGGCCGCTTCGGCGAACCATTCACGATGCTCAAATTCCGCAGCATGAGCGTGCAGCCCGACGCCACCGCCCAGTTCGCGCAACGCCACGATCCGCGCGTGACACGCGTGGGCCGCGTGATCCGCAAGTACCGTCTGGACGAACTGCCGCAGCTCTGGAACGTGCTGACCGGCGACATGAGCCTGATTGGGCCACGCCCGGAACAGGTGCCAATGGTCGACATGTTCGCCGATACCATTGCCTACTACCCTTACCGCCATCTGGTTCGCCCCGGCCTGTCGGGATGGGCCCAAGTTCAGCAGGGCTACGTCGGCACGCACGCGGAAACGGTCACCAAGCTCAGCTACGACCTCTACTACGTCAAGCACTGCTCCTTCGCACTCGACCTGCTGATTGCCGTCAAAACCGTGCGCACGCTGCTGACCGGGTACGGAGCGCGTTGATGGCAGGCACGACCGGGGATACCTCACCCACCGGCGCTCCGATGCGCATCCTGCTGGTTACCACCGGCCTGAAGATGGGCGGCGCCGAGCACCAGGTAGTGGCGCTGGCACACGCGTTTCTGGCGCAGGGTCAGGCGGTGGCCATCCTGAGCCTGTCACCGGGCCGCGAGATCGACGTGCCCGCCGATGCGCACGTCCTCGAACTGAACATGAGCAAGACGCCGGCCGGCATGGCACGGGCGCTCTGGCAGGCACGCGGACTGGTCAAGTCGTGGCGGCCGGACGTGATTCACGCGCACATGATTCACGCCAACGTCTTCACGCGCCTGCTGACTCGAATCGTCCAGTGCCCGCCGGTGGTCTGTACCGCGCACAGCTTTCGCGAAGGCGGCCGACTGCGGATGATCGCGTATCGGCTGACCGACCGATGGAGCGCGCTGACGACCCACGTCAGCGAGGACGGGCGCGAAGGCATGGTCGCCTCGGGTGCCGTGCAAGCCGACCGCATTGCGGTGATGCCGAATGGCATCGACATCGAACGGTTTCGGCCCTCGGCGGCGTTGCGGGGCACCACGCGCGCGCGTCTGGGCATCAGCGCTGGAACAAGGCTGGCCCTGAATGTCGGGCGACTGGTTCCGGAGAAGGCACAAGCGCTTCTGCTGCGCGCCTTCGCGCAGATCGACCCCGCCACGCTTCCGCTCCATCTGCTGATCGCCGGTGGCGGCCCACTCCATCAGGCCCTGGCCGAGCAGATCACGGCGCTGAACCTGAGTTCGCGCGTCACGCTGCTGGGGCCACGCAGCGACGTGCCCGCCCTGCTCAACGCAGCGGATACGTTCGTGCTCTCTTCCGACATTGAAGGACTGCCGATGGTGCTGGTGGAAGCGCTGGCCAGCGGCTGCCCTGTGGTAGCCACCGATGCACCCGGCGTTCGAGAAGTCGTGCAGGACCAGGGGACCATCGTGCCGCGCGACGACGCGACAGCGCTGGCCGTCGCGCTGGATGCAGCGCTGCGCCACGGGCGAGGTTCGTCCGCGGACGAAGCCGCACGCCGGGCGGCAATGATCGCCAGGTTCTCGATCGACGCGGTGGCGCAACGCTGGCTGGAGATCTACACCGGCCTCGCCGGCACAACCCCCTGCCCCCGTGTGGAGGCTGCCTGATGCGGCGGCGCGTGGCGGGCAATCTGCTCTGGATGCTGGCCGAACGCGGCTTCCAGATCGGCATCGGCATTGCCGTGGTGGCCATGCTGGCGCGCGCGCTTGGACCGGCAGGGTTCGCGCACTTCCAGTACGCGCAGTCGATCGTGCTGATCGCCGCATCCTTCGCACTGGTCTGCGGCGCTGAAGTCGTGGTGCCGAGGCTCGTGGCCTCGCCGGCACCGGCCACGCAGCACGCGCTGCTTGCGCACGCCTTCGTGCTGCGTCTGGCCGGCGGTGCTATCGGGTACCTGCTGATGTGTGCCTATCTTGGCATCACCTCCCCGGGCCCAGAGGTATGGCACGCAGCGCTGTGGCTGGGCATCGCCATTCTCCTGCGCGAGCCGTTTGGCGTGGTGACCGCCTGGATGCAGTCCCACACCAACAACCGACCCGGCACGCTATTCAGCCTGGCCGCGCTGGCAGTCAAGGCTATCCTCGTGGGAAGCCTGTTTGCCGCCGGCGTTCACAAGATCACCGGCTACGCCGCCGCTTTCGCCATCGAGGCGATCATTCTGGCTGTGCTGCTGACGAGTTACTACTTCGTGCGCGTGCATGACCGCGACTTCGCCTGGCAAGCCACGCAGGCGCGAGAACTGATCACGAGCGGCGCCCTGTTCTGGATCAGCTTCATCCTGATGATGGGCGCGCGCCGCGTGGACCAACTTGTACTCCAGCCAGCGGTGCCACCCGCCGACTTTGGCGCCTACGCCGCGTGCATGCAGATCCTCGACAACTTCACGATGGTGGCAAGCATTCTGGTGGCTGGCATCGCGCCGGCCTATGTCTATGCGAAAGCCGCCTATGCGGAAGCACATGCCAACATCGGCCGCATCGCGCTGGGCATCGCCGCGCTGGGCCTTGTCGGCGGCATGGCCATCGCTGGCTGCGCGCCCTGGATCGTGCGGCTGCTCTACGGCAACGCGTTCGACGCCACCGTGACACTGCTACGCGTGGCGGCCGTGGCTTCGACACTCGTGTTCGCCGACGTCGCGCTCACGCTGCTTGCGGTCTATCTGCGCAGGCCGCGCTGGGTCGCCACCAAATGGGCGCTGGTGTTCGGCGCCACGCTGGCCTTCGATCTCATCGTCATCCCGCGCTACGGCAGTTGGGGAGCGATCGCGGGCTATGCATTGGGCAACGGCGTGGCCGTGCTGGTCGGCCTGACCCTGTGGTGGCGGCACCGACCGGCGCCCGAGGTGGCATCCATATGAGTACGCCGCTGCCGACCGTCTGCTTCCTGACCGGGACGCTGAATGCTTTTGCTGGCGCGGAACGCATGACCGCGGTCATCGCCAATGCGCTCGCAGAACGCGGCTATCGCGTGCTCGTGCTGAGCCTGTGGGACCGGACCAGCGTGTTCCCGCTGCATGAGGGCGTGGAGCACCACGCGTTGTTCGAGCAGCGACCGTCGTTCAAGCGTGCCTACGTTTCCACCGTGCTCGGAATTCGACGCTTCGTACGGGAACAAGGTATCGACGTGCTGATCGAGGTCGACACCATGCTCACCCTATTCACGCTGCCGGCGACGTCAGGCATGAAGGTGCGAAGGATTGCATGGGAACACTGTCACTTTGATGAGGATCTGGGGAGAAAGGCGCGAAGGGTGGCGCGGTGGTTGGCGGCTAAGACGAGCAGCGCCGTTGTGGTGTTGACGGAGCGGGACAGGCAGCGATGGCTAAATGCTCTCGGTCAGCACTGTCGGATTGCAACCATTGGCAATCCGTTGCCTTTTGCATTTCCCGCGGAGCCCGCTCAACGCGGAAGCCGGATTGTGCTGGCGGTAGGCCGGCTCGTGCGGGCGAAAGGCTTCGATGTTCTACTCGATGCCTGGGCCCGCGTGGCACCGGCGCACCCGGATTGGCGACTGGTCATCGTCGGGGAAGGCGAAGAACGGGACGCACTGGAGGCGCAGATAAGAAGCCTTGCGCTCGGCCATTGCGTCGACTTGCCCGGCGCCAGCTCGGAGATCGCCAGCTACTATGGCGAAGCCTCGATCTTCTGTCTCAGTTCGCGCTATGAAGGATTCGGCCTGGTGCTCATGGAAGCGATGGCATTTGGATTGCCAGTGGTGTCGACGAATTGCGAAGCCGGGCCCAAGGCGTTGATTCGGGACGGAGTGAATGGACTTCAGGTACCGGCTGAAGACGCGCTAGCGCTCGGTGCGGCATTATCGCGACTGATGCAGGAGAAGCATCTGTGCGAGGCGCTTTCGTCGCGGGCTCGGGATGATGCACGCCGCTACGAAATCGACGCCATTTGCCCGCTGTGGCAAAACCTGCTGGGTGATATACAGACTGTGTAACTATTGGTAGCATTTCAAAACATGACCGCCGAGGGGTTGGCGGCAGTAGTCGCGCTAGAATGGTGAAACTCTAAGAGTCCCCCACTGCACGCCACAAATGCCCATTGCAAACTCGAATGCTTCCCCGGACGCTTGGCGCCTCCCCCCTAAATCCATAAAGTCGATTGGCTTGGCAGGCGTAATCGGCGCATTGTGCGGGTTCGCGGTGTTTCATTTTGTTCCACCCCGCTGGACCGCCAGAATCACCGTGCAGGTTGGGCAGATATCGAGCCCCGAGGGTGGTGCCGTGACAAGCCGGCTGGTGGAAAATCAGCTGACGGCGGTGGATCGCTACAATCTGCCCTCATCCCGCCTGAAGGTGCTCAACGAGCTTGGGCTGCCGGCGAGCAGTGAGAGCAAGGAATCCAGGCTGATTTTCGAGACATTGCTCGGATCGCCAGGCAAAGGCCCCAATCTGATCAATTTGCAGGTTTCCGCCTACTCAAGGGAACAGGCAATGGCCGTCATGAGCTCTTCTGTCAAATTGCTTGCCGCGGAGCATCAAAAGTTGTTCGCACCGTCGATTAGCAGAATGAGCGGCGATCTCGCCAATCTGACAGACAAACTGAAGGCCGCGGAGAGGGATTATGCCAATAGCTATGCCTGGCTGGTGGCAAATTCAAAACAGAAAAATGATCCCATTAACAGTGTGCGGGATGTGCAGTTGACCAATTTGACTATGCTTGCCGACAGGCAGTCAATTGAATTGCGGCACAGGATTATGCAATTTCAGGAGGCTCTGGACCCCACATCGAGCTATCCGACGCGACCAATGGGGGAGATTTTCGCGCCCGACCGCCCCAGCACCCCCGGCTGGACGGTATTTGTCGCAGCCGGCGCCGTCTTTGGTCTGGCACTGGGAACCCTGCTGGTCGTCCAGCGGTTGGCAAGTCAGGCGAGGAAGCCGGACCTCTGAACCAGGCAGATCGTGAAGCGCCCGGCGCCGCGTCGGCACGCGCGACGCGGCACACCAAGCTGGTTTCGCGCACCAAAGCGCGCGAAACCAGCGGATTCCACGACTCCCCTTACACCAGCAAGGCGTTCGCAGCCTTGCCCTCTGCCTGCGGACCATATCCGTGGACCTGACGGCCCAGGATTTCCTTGATCTGCTTCTCGTCGCTCTGCTCGGCCGCCACACGCATGGATGCAAGCACGGGCGCAAATTCCGGCCACGGCACGTAATCCTCTCGCGCCTTCATGATCCGCTCATGGGCCGTACCTTCGGGGTTATCGCCGATCAGCAATTCTTCATAGAGCTTCTCGCCGGGGCGCAGACCTGTCACGCGGATCTCGATATCGCCATCCGGATGCTGATCGTCGCACACCGTCATGCCAGAAAGCTGAACCATGCGTCGCGCCAGATCCATGATCTTGACAGGCTGGCCCATGTCCAGAACGAACACCTCGCCGCCATGGGCCATGGCGCCAGCCTGCAGCACCAGTTGGGCAGCCTCCGGGATAGTCATGAAGTAACGCGTCACCTTCTCGTGGGTCACGGTCAACGGCCCGCCTTCCAGCAATTGACGTCTGAACAGAGGGACAACGCTTCCGCTGCTGCCTAGCACATTGCCAAATCGCACCATCGCGAAAACTGTGCGATTCGGCACAGCCTCCTCGCTCTCAACATCGAGCAGTCCAAAGTCGACCGATTGCCGGGCTGCCATTGCCTGCAACACCAGCTCCGCCATGCGCTTGGAAGCACCCATTACATTAGTGGGTCGAACCGCCTTGTCCGTGGACACCAGCACGAAGTACTCAGCCTGGCTTTCCATAGCGGCGCGTGCCATGTTCAGCGTACCGAACACGTTGTTCATGACCCCTTCCGCCGCGTTGCACTCGACCAACGGCACATGCTTGTATGCGGCGGCGTGATAAACCGTGGCAGGTCGATACAGCCCGCAGATCTCGCGCAAACGCCTCAAATTGACCACACTGGCCAGTAGCGGAACAACCTCGGTTTGCAGGCGATGCTCGTCGCGCAAGCGCTCAAGCTCTTGGTGAATCGAATACAACCCAAACTCGTTGTGTTCGACCAGCACCAGCCGACGCGGCCGCTCCAGCATGATCTGGCGACATAGTTCACTGCCGATGCTGCCGCCTGCCCCGGTCACGAGCACCGTCTTGTCAGCAAGGTTCTTCGCCAACAATGCCGCATCGGGTGGCACCGGTGCGCGGCCAAGCAAGTCCTCGATATCGAGTTCCTGCAGATCGCGTATCGTCACACGGCCCGATGCCAGATCCACCATACCAGGCAGCGTTCGAACGTGCACGGGCAGCGCGCGCAGCTTGTCGATTACGGCGTTGCGCTGGGCGCGGCCCATGGATGGAATCGCAAGCAGGATGTCGGTGACACCCATACGCTCGACAGCTTCAGGCACGTCATCCGGACCGAAGATATCGAGCCCGTTGATCGTACGGCCGATCTTGGCCCGATCATCATCGATGAACCCCAACAGCACAAACTGATGCGTAACGGCAAGCGCCGAAGCAGTTTGCACGCCCGCGTCGCCGGCACCATAGATCAACAACCGTCCTTCGTGCGCACGCACCTTCGCCGCCGTCCCCGCTAGCCAGAAGCGCGCCAGAGCACGACTCGCCCCAACCAGCAACAGGAACAGCATCGGCTGGATCAGGCCAATGCTGCGCGGTACACCATCGAGCTTCAAGAGAAGCAGCGCACTGAAGAACAATACGCCATAGAGACCCACGGCCTTCGCAGTGCTAGCAAGCGCGGCCATTCCTGTGTACCGAAAGATCGCTCTGTACAAACCCATTCGAACGAAGATCGGGAAGGCCAGCAAAGGCGAGAGAAAATAGACGTACTCCTGCTGCAGGATTGGCAGTCCCGTTTGGTCTATGCGCAGATAGAACGCCACCCAGACGGATACCAGCGCCAGGATCAAATCCAGCGCAACGACAACCACGCGCTTGGCCGACCGGGGCAGCGCGAGTAGCGGAACCGTAAGATTCTTCACCGGCTGGCCCGCCCGAGGACGTCAGTCAGCACACGGCATGTCTTTGCAATCTCATCCTTGGTCAAGGTGGGATGTACAAGGAACATCAGGCTGTCCTCGCCCATTGCGCGTGCGATCGGTAGCCGCTCGGCCGGTCGCCAGCCAGTATCGTCAAACGCCTTTTCAAGGTAGACCTCGGAACAAGAGCCCTGATAACAGGGCACGTCGGCATCGACAATCGTCTGAATGATTCGGTCACGCGTCCAGCCTTCCGCCAAGTGGTCAGGTCGGACATACACATAGCATTTGTATTGCGCGTGGGTGCTGCTCGCCGGAGCGACAGGCACACGCACGGCAGAGAATGGTTTGCAGGCCGAATGAATTGCCTCGGCGTGTTCAGTCCGTCGAGCGGTCCACTCCGTCATGCGGCGCAGTTGAATACGTCCGATTACGGCCTGCATCTCCAGCATTCGCCAGTTGGTGCCGAAGGTCTCATGCAACCAGCGAAACCCCGGTGCGTGCTCACGCTCGTACACCGCCTCAAAGCTCTTGCCGTGGTCCTTGTACGCCCACATCTCGCGCCAGAGCGCTTCATCATTGAGCGTCACCATGCCACCTTCACCACCCGTGGTCATGATCTTGTCCTGGCAGAAGCTCCATGCACCGACGTGTCCGATCGATCCGACACTACGCCCCTTGTAGCGAGCGCCGTGTGCCTGTGCACAATCCTCGATGACCTTCAATCCATGGCGGGCCGCCAACTCCATGATGGGATCCATGTCGCATGGCCACCCCGCAAGGTGCACGCAGATCACTGCTTTGGTGCGCGGCGTCAGGACTCTCGCAATGGTCTCCGCCGAAAGGTTTCCGCTTTCCGGATCGACATCGGCGAAAACCGGAATCGCACCAGCGTTGACTACGCAGGACGCGCTGGCGATGAACGTGCGCGGTGTGACGATGACTTCATCGCCAGGCCCGATTCCAAGCCCCTTTAGCGCCAAGTCCAAAGCCAATGTGCCATTACTGAGCGCGATGGCGTGGCGTGTACCCGTCCATGCGGCAAACTCTTTCTCGAACTCGCGACATTCCGTGCCGGTCCAATAGTTCACCTTATTAGAGAGCAACACCTGCTGGACTGCGTCCGCCTCTTCCTTGGTGAAACTAGGCCACGGAGAAAATGAAGTGTTCAGCATAAGTAGAATTAGAAATCAGATGATATTTTCTTCAACTGTATTATAGGTTCCCAAGAGTCGCCTAGACTCTCTGCTCCCGTGCGGGACAACCCATCACTGTCACGCCATCTCGAACTGGTCTCACAACTACAGCACCTGCACCAACAATTGCATCAGAACCTACCGTGATACCCTGTTTTATCGAAGCACCAACAGCAATCCATGAACATTTTCCAACACTTACGCTTCCGCTTAGATGCGCTCCCGGGCTGACATGTACTCCATTATCCAATATGCAGTCATGATCTATGGTGGCATCAGTGTTTACAATGCCTCCGTCACCAACATCAGCATTGATAACAACCCCTGCCATCGCAATGCTTCCAATACCTAAGCGTGCAAATTGACTTATGTACGCACGCGGATGTATGACAGTGGCTATCGGTATGCCAGCAGCAAGCAAGGCTTGGTGCTTCGCCCATCGCACACGACAATTTCCTATCGAGACAAATGCGGCATCGAATACTTGCGCATATGCAAGTAAGGCCGAAAAATCACCGACCACCTGCCAGCGGCCATTCATATTAATATTGGGCCAAGCATCATCAAAAAAATGACGCTTTCCCAACCAGCCTCCAATCCTGCGTCGGCTACAACTTTGCCATGGCCGCTGGCGCCAAAGAGGGCGAATCGTTTATTCATTCTTCCCCGTGAACTTCGGCATTGTCGCCTCTCCAGGAGCACTAACGCCTTCGCGCCCCAGCACCTTCCAGACAGTCAACCACAAGATTTTCAAATCCAGCCAGACAGAACGATTATCAACATACCATACATCAAGCTCGAATTTCTCTTCCCAGTTTAATGCATTACGCCCATTTACCTGCGCCCACCCGGTTACCCCCGGTCGTACGTCATGTCTTCGAGCCTGTTCTGGGGTATACAGCGGCAAATACTCCATCAACAGTGGACGCGGGCCAACAAGACTCATGTCGCCCTTGAATACATTCCAAAGCTCCGGCAACTCGTCCAGACTACTTGCACGCAGGAGACTTCCGAATGGAGTAATTCGCTCCGCATCCGGCAACAAATTCCCGTCGGGCCCACGCTGATCAGTCATGGTACGAAACTTGATCATCTGAAAAGGTCTTCCGTTAAGACCAGGCCGGACCTGTCTGAAGAAAACGGGGCCACCGAGCCGAGTGCGAATCACACACGTCAGAATCAAAATCGGCACGCCCAGCAGCACAAGCGCCAGTGCAGACAATGTCACATCCAAAAATCTCTTCATTTTGATTCCCAAACAGCCCCAATACCGTACCAGCGTAGTTTCCCAATGAGCTTACTAAATATCACTCTGGCAGCGACACACTTCATATATCGCACGACACCCGTGGTACGAACTCATCAAAATGACGTGGGCTGGTTTCCCAACCATCCAACAAGTAATATATCCAGCGGCTTAGCTCATGTATTCAGCAATTTCGAGTAGAACTCAATCATTCTATCCCAATGTTGGCTCCGCTCGAAACGCTCATGGATACGCGCCCTCGCTCTAACCCCCATCTCCCTCAGCACACTCAAGGGTGACTCCATCGCACTCTTCATTACGCGTCCCAGGCTCACAGCATCTCTGGGAGGCACCAACCACCCATTAAAACCATCCTCGATCACCTCATTGCAACCATTTATGTCAGTTGCAATAACGGGTAATTCCATTGAACCAGCCTGAAGGATAACATTTGGAAAACCCTCGCGATAACTCGGCAGTACCAGCACATCCGCCAGCATCAACGCCGGCCGGATATCGTCCATGAATCCCAAGTGATGTATTCGCTGATCGGATGCAATCATCTCCAACGTATTTTCATCGACCGGCGCGGTTTCATCTATCGCCCCAACGAGGATTAATATAGCATTCTTTGGGAGCACAGAAAAAGCTGACACCAGCTCCGCTACGCCTTTGTCTCTGTTCAATCTACCCACAAAGCAAAAGACAAAATCACGATCCTCTATCGCCAACTTAACCTTTAGATCCGATGCTCCAGCAGCAATACCGGATAGCGCAGGTGAAAAATAACTGGTATCAACCCCTGCAATATTACCGCTTCCAATCACACACAATGGTTTTCGAGTAATTCCGAACTTCTCAAGATCTCGTTTTACCCCGAGCCCCTCTGGTACAATCCGCGTTGAACAAAAGCAGATCAGCCTATCGACCCAGATTAATATTCGCTGCTTGATCCCATGCGCAGTAGGAAATATTAATCCGGTAAACGTATGTACCCTGACAGGCACACGGCACAACCAAGCTGCCAGCATCGTGACCAATCCGGCTTTCGGTGTATATGAATGTACGAGCTGCGGCCTCACTTCACGCAACACCTGGATCATGCGGACGATAGATTTAATGTCTCCTAGTGGATTAATCCCACGAGCCATTGGTACGCTTAAGACACGTAGGCCCTCAGCTGTCTCTACTTTTGCCAACATGTCAGCTGGACTTGTTGCCAAAGTCACCTGAAAACGACTAGCCAAATATCCAGGTTGCCCCCTTAAAATGGTGGCGAAGGTTTCTGGCACTGTCGTGGAAATCAAGATCTTCGGTGCCATCTCGTGCAACTGCTGCACCTCGCTATTACCACGATGCTCGTGGCACTCTTCCAGATCAGACTTCATTGTTTGCCTCCCTTGCACCACAGGCAGGATCGGCAGTACCAGTTCTGGCAACTCGCTGTAGTATCTCAACCAATCTTGGACCAGTTTTCTGGACGCAGAATCTGTCTTCAACCAGCTGACGACCCGCTCGGCCCATATCCTGACGAAGCGATGTGCTTAACAGTAGTTTATCCAGCGCCGATCTCCACTCTTCGGCAGAATTTGCCACATACCCATTGACTCCTTGGCGAACTATTTCCGTGTTGACTCCAACACCCGACGCCACAACTGGCAAGCCACAAGCCATGTATTGAATCAGCTTGTAGCCACATTTTCCCCGCTCCCAGGGAGAGTCCAGCAATGGCATGATTCCGATGTCGCACTCGCCGATGAGTTCTACTTCTGACTCTTCCGACCAGGAGATTGACTCAACACATACTCCTGGGATGTTCAACGCATCGCCACCAATAACGCGGAGCACAAATTTATGGCTCCGCGCCAACTCTTGGAGGGACTCAGCCACCAGTTGCAGATAACGTACCGTGGAAGGCGATCCAATCCAGACAATATATTGAACGTCTTTCGATGATCTGGCTGCCTCTGCAAGACTGTAACGGTCGAGATCGATGACAGTGGGCACGATTTCCACAGCCCGTGCACCTGCCGACCGTGCCCTCAGCGCTAGATACTCATTTCCAGCCGTAATCATGGTGGCGCCCTCCATCAGACCATCAAGACGGCGGCCATAGAAACGTCTGACCCAGGCGTTGGCATGTAGATCGTAATTGTGAAATACCGCATCATCATAATCGAGTACATACGGAGTACCACGTAAGAGCGCCGCCTCTACCCATAGCGGTGCCCACTGCAATGCTTCCTTCTCAATCCATATTACATCGTACTCACGGCGACTTAATAATACTCGGCAGCGCTCCGAATATGCGCGCAGAAGTTGACCAATACTATAGTGACCACACTCGTAGCGCTTTTGAAGCAAGTCATCCGACAATAATGCCTGAACGGTGACGTTAAGGCCTGCGCTCTTCAACCACGGAATATATTGGAAGAAACGAAGGCGCGACGAAGCTCCCAGGCGCCCATATTTGGTCAGCACGAGCACGTTTGCCATCTCCAACTCTCCGCAAATCGAATCAAAGTTCCGTAAAATCATCTCAATCAGAATCTTTCGAGCAAGACGGTATTCATCGTGAGCACATCATAAAGTGGCCATGCTCTCGCGTACCTTGCCCAAACGGTCCAAATATCTCATACCAATTCGAGATCTGCGATTCTGGCAGAAAGTGCCGCAAGCATTAGCATAAAAACACCTTTTTGGCTTGCATGTCAGAGATGAGCAAACCTGCTCACCGCCTCGATGCCCTCAAGATCTGAGGAAGCGAACGGAGCAACATGCCGTAGCCACGCAGCGTATTACCAACATCTTGCATGCCGCCACGCGCGGCGGAGAATACCGTGCGTGTTATCGGTTCTGGCAGAATCGTCACCACAAGGAGGGCCCAAGCCGCAACACGCGAAAAATGCTTGAATCCGTATAGCAGTCTACTGCGCAGCGAATAGAAAAGCCGAGTCGCCTTGATCTGCCGCGACGTACCACCTCCCGCGTGAAACGCCTGTGCGTCGGCCAAAAATACGATCCGGCCGCCAGCCTGCTTTACGCGTAGGGAAAGATCCAGATCCTCCAGATAGACGAAGAATCTCTCGTCGAAACCACCAAGCCTCTCAAAGACGCTGCGGCGAATCAGATAGAAAGCGCCAATCACATGGTCAACATCGCGAGTCGACGCATGATCCCAGTCGCTCATATGAAGCCTCTGGCCACGCAGCCACGGAAGCCTATCCAGGCCAAATGCGGCAGCAGAGAACATTGCTGGGGAAGGGAAACGTGCACAAGCACGTTGAACATGGCCGGTTTCGTCGATCAGCTGAATGCCAGTCACTGACACAGCCGCGTTCTCCGATCGTTGCATGAACGCCAGTGGTATCGATAGGGAATTCTCATAAACTCGGGTATCCGGATTCAGCAGAAGCACGAATTCTGCGCGCCCCACTCCTGCCCCCTGATTACACGCTGCGCCGAACCCCCTATTCTCGGCATTACGAATCAGGTGGACCGGGAAACCCCAGTCATCGCGCTCGGCCACAAGGTCCAACGAGTCGTCTACGGACGCATTATCAACAATGGCTACTGACGCAATCGAATTCGCAGCGAACTGACGCAGGCTCATCATTGCATCCAGCAACTGACGTCCCGAAGACCAGTTCACGATAACAATATCAATATTATTCATCCCTGCAATAATGGATCGTAGACCATCATAGCATAGAAGTTTAGCACACCGCTCCCCCCGCAAATATGGCAGCCAAAAGTTGAATAACTTTCGATTCGGAACTGAAAGCTCTTAGTATATAAATCAACACAAAAACAGAAAGCAGTTCCCGAAATCGCGCTACCACGATTTGGAACTCCAACATCGAAAAATATCTTGCCACACTCAACAGCATACCTATTGCGGCATACTACATGCACACATCATTCTGGCGCCAGAGATATACCGCAAAGCCCATCGGCACCATATTGAACATGAATGGCAGAGGTACAATAGTTCTTGAGACTTCCGCATTCAGATAGGTGGCAAGCACCGGAAAAATCGATTGGAACTCCGAGAACAGCTGCTGCCTAAACAACGCACCTGCGACAAACACACCTAAAATAAGCAACAAGGCGAGCCTGAAATCCAGTCGCCCGAGCACATAAACTGCCAACAGAATGACAGCTGGATAGTGAAATGTTACGGCTAGACAAAGCAGCAGAACTTCCGAAAATACCAGCCGCCGCACCCAGAATTATGGCTATGACCACTAGGAAACCAAGTCCAGCCGCCTGCTCCGCTCGTCCGTGCGCTTTCTCGCTCACTTTGCCTGCCTCACCAGAATTTTCATGCCGGATGCGTCGAAACACATGCGCAAAGACCATGCGGCGGCAGCTCCGGTTACTCCGAATAGTTTGGTCAGAGCCACCAGCGCGCACAAATAGAGAGGCACTTCTACCAAATGGAGCATCGCAGTCGCACGCGTCCTTCTCTTTGCTTGAAGTAGCGCGAAGTACATCGATCCAATGGCATTGGCCAGCACGCCAATGCAGAGAATCCGACCGACCATCACCGATGCCGGATCCGCAGGATGGCGAAGCCACAGAGTGAGCAAACCTGGAAGGATGATCGCCAAGATTATCAGGCCAATCGCCATCGCCCCTGAGACTCGCAGTAGCCATCGGCGAAACAGCAGGGCTGCGCCATCAGGATCATTAACCAGCATGCGGCTGATCGCAGGGAACGCAACGGTAGTTACTGCACCCGAGAGAATCAGCGTCTGCACAGTCACTTCATACGGAATGACATATGTCGTCACCGCAGCGGCACCTAGAATTGCAGCAATCAGGAACCGATCAGCTTGGGTCATCAATGGACCCAGGATGCTGCTTACCGTGTACCAGCCACCAAACTGGAACAGCTGATGCGCGAGCTTGCGCGAATATGTACCGCGAGTGTCACCGGATGACAGACACTGCAGCGCAAAAATACGATAGAACCAGAGCGCAATCGCTCGCGAGACCACGAGGCTTGCAATAAGCAAATCCACTCGGGTAGAGAAGAGCGCAATCAGGTATGGGATGCCGAAATTCGCCGCACCAAGCAAAATACGCAGCACACTGATATTTCTGAAGCTCAGATAGGCTTCACTTACACCACGATATGTCGCACTCACGGCCTGCATCGGCAGAGCGAGGCCAAGCATCAGGACGGCCGATCGGATCTCTGCTTGTGGCACATCATTCGCATGCACCAGCTCGCCAACTCCTAATATGGCGCTGACTATGATCAGCACCATGCCGATGCCACCAGTCACCAACGTCAGACGCGTGGCTGTAGCTACGACGTGTGGAATAACTGCCTCCTGACCTCCGCTGCGCAGCGCTGCCACGCGTTGGGTAGTCGCCCGGCCAATACCCAGGTCAAGAGCTCCCGCGTAGCCGATGAGGCCCCATGCCAGTGCAAGCAAGCCGAATCGCTGACTCCCTAGCCCGGAAAGGAGGTGAGGAACGGTCACTGCTGCAATCAGCAGCGGCAGCCCAAGGCCAAACAAATTCCATGAGATATGTGAGGCACGCATCTATGTCACATTTGCGCCCCACGCCAATCGTGAGACACAGAACGCAGAAACTAACATCGGACAAGCATCGCTGAGCAATGCTCGTACCCGGTCCAAACAATTGTCCGCTTGGACCACGATTCAGCCATCAGCCATAGCCGCCTTGCAGCCGTTCGCCAATGACGGATTGCTACTGATCCAATACCCCCATCTGGCATGACAACCCATATTCGGGGTCACTCGAACAGTTCAGCCGAGGAAAGACTCACGCCTGCCTGATCTTTGGCGGACAACAGAGGGACGACATTCATTTGCGGCCATTCAATGCCGATTTCCGGATCGTTCCATGCAATGGTCCGCTCGAACTGCGGAGCGTAATAATCAGTTGTCTTATAAAGGAAATCAGCAGATTCCGACAACACCACGAATCCATGTGCAAACCCGGGCGGCACCCAGAATTGGCGATGATTATCTTCGCTGAGCTCCACGCCAACCCATTTACCAAAGGTCGCGGACTGCTTTCGAATATCCACCGCCACGTCGAACACCCGTCCACGCACTACCCGCACGAGCTTGCCTTGCGGCTGCTGGATTTGATAGTGCAGGCCACGCAGTACGCCCTTGGCGCTGCGGCTGTGGTTGTCTTGCACGAACTCCAGATCCAGGCCAGTAGCTTCCCCAAACGCCTTCTGATTGAAGCTCTCAAAGAAAAACCCCCGGGCATCACCGAACACCTTCGGCTCGATGATCATCACGTCCGGAATGGCGGTACGAGTAACGGTCAAACTCATTTGATTGTTTCCGAAATGATGTGCTGAAGATACTTGCCGTAAGCGTTCTTTAGCAGTGGCTTCGCCAGACGCTCAACCTGCTCGGCGGAAATCCACTTGCTCCGATAGGCAATCTCCTCCGGACAAGCCACCATCAGTCCCTGACGGTTCTGCAGCGTGGCTATGAAGCTCGCTGCCTCGAGCAACGAGTCGTGGGTGCCGGTATCGAGCCATGCGTAACCGCGTCCCATGATCTCGACCTCAAGCTGCGACATTTCCAGATAGCGCTTGTTGACATCCGTAATCTCGAGTTCGCCCCGCGCTGACGGCTTGATCTCGGCGGCAATATCACAAACCTGGTTGTCGTAGAAATACAGGCCGGTCACGGCATAGTGCGAGCGAGGCTTCGCTGGTTTTTCCTCGAGCGACACCGCGCGAAAGTTTTCATCGAACTCCACCACGCCATAGCGCTCGGGGTCGTGCACGTGATAGGCAAAGACCGTCGCGCCCTGCTGCTGTGCTGACGAACGCTCGAGCTGACGAACCAGGTCGTGTCCGTGGAAGATGTTATCCCCCAGGATCAACGTCGACGGGTCGTTACCGATGAAATCGCGCCCAATGATGAACGCCTGGGCAAGCCCATCCGGCGACGGTTGCACCGCGTATTGCAGATTGATGCCCCAATTGCTGCCATCACCAAGCATTTCCGAGAAGCGAGGCGTGTCTTCCGGCGTGGAGATGATAAGGACGTCCCGAATCCCGGCCAGCATCAGCGTGGACAGCGGATAGTAAATCATCGGCTTGTCGTACACGGGCAGCAGTTGTTTGGACACCGACCGCGTGATGGGATAGAGCCGAGTGCCGGAACCGCCGGCCAGAATAATGCCTTTGCGCATGGTACAAGTGGTCAGGAAAGGATCTGATCGAGAAGAAGGTCAATGCCCTCCGCCCAGTCAGGAAGGTGAATATTGAATGTGTCCCGCAGCTTGCCGGTATCCAGCCGTGAGTTGGCTGGGCGCGGCGCGGGCAGCGGATACTGCGAAGCTGGAATTGGTTCGATGCGGGTGGGATCGACCTTCATCTCCACGCCCTTGGCTGCGGCTCTTGACAGCACGTGAGTGGCATATCCGTGCCAGGTAGTTTCCCCCCCGGCTGCCAGGTGATACACACCAGTGGGAAATGCTTCGCGGCCTGGGGCATGGAGCCAGTGGCGCGCGACGATTTGCGCAGTCACATCCGCAATCAGGGAAGCGGTTGTCGGGGCGCCGAACTGATCCGCAATTACCCTCAGGCTGTCTCGCTCGCGTGCCAGCCTGAGCATGGTCTTCGCAAAGTTCCCGCCGTGCGCACCAGCCACCCAACAGGTGCGCAGCACAAGCGATGCCGCACCAGTAGCTGCAACTACTTGCTCGCCGGCCAGTTTGCTCTTGCCATACACCGATTGCGGATTAACTGCATCACCTTCCAGATAGGCGCCATCCTTGGTGCCATCGAAAACGTAGTCGGTCGAGTAATGGACGAACAGACTGCCCAGGCGGCGTGCCTCCTCCGCAAGGACCCCAGGCGCCACGCCATTTACCGCGAACGCCGCCTCTGCTTCGGTTTCGGCCTTGTCTACGGCAGTGTATGCCGCTGGATTGACGATGACGTCTGGCCGAATCGAGCGAACCAGTTCGCGCAATGCATCCGGTCGAGTCAGGTCAAATTGGCTTCGGTCCAGCGCCACGACCCGGCCCAGCGGCGCCAGACTGCGACGCAGTTCGAAGCCGACCTGGCCATTGCTTCCTGTTACAAGAAGCGTGGGGGCTCTCTGTGCTTCACGCAGCATATTGCTTCGCTACCCAGTTGCGGTACTCACCGGAGATCACGTCCTGAACCCAGGGCTGATTGTCCAGGTACCACTGGACAGTCTTGCGCAGTCCGCTTTCGAAAGTTTCGGCCGGCTTCCAACCCAGTTCCCGCTCCAGCTTGCGTGCATCGATCGCGTAGCGGCGATCGTGCCCGGGCCGGTCTTTCACGAAATTGATCTGGTCGCTGTAGGAACCAGCCGCCTTGGGCTTGAGTTGATCGAGCAAGCTGCAGATTGTGTGCACGACGTCCAGGTTGGTCATTTCGTTCCAGCCGCCGACGTTATACGTTTCACCCACGCGGCCGCGCGCCAACACCTCGCGAATGGCGCTGCAGTGATCCCCGACGTATAGCCAGTCGCGCACGTTCTGGCCATCGCCATAGACTGGCAGCGGCTTGCCCGAAAGCGCGTTGGTGATCATCAGCGGGATCAGCTTCTCGGGGAAGTGGTACGGACCGTAGTTGTTGGAGCAGTTGGTCGTCAGGACCGGCAGGCCGTAAGTGTGATGGTAGGCGCGGACGAGATGGTCGGACGCAGCCTTCGACGCCGAGTAAGGGCTGTTCGGCGCGTACGCGGTCGTCTCGGAGAACTGCGGATCGGCCGGGCCGAGTGAGCCGAATACCTCGTCGGTGGAAACATGCAGGAAGCGGAACGCCGCCTTGGCTTCGGCGTCCAGGCCGTTCCAATAGGCACGCACTGCCTCGAGCAGCGTGAACGTGCCGACGATATTGGTCTGGATGAACTCTGCGGGGCCGTGGATGGATCGATCAACGTGGCTCTCCGCGGCGAAATGCACGATCGCACGCGGCTTGTGCTCGGCCAGCAAGCGATCAAGTGCGTCCCGATCGCAGATATCCGTTTGCGAGAATACGTGACGGGAATCGCCGTCCAGCGACGCCAGAGTCTTGCGGTTACCCGCATATGTCAGCTTGTCGACATTTACGACGCTGTCTGCGCCTGGCTGGGCCAGCCAGTTCAGCACGAAATTGGCGCCGATGAACCCCGCTCCGCCTGTGACAAGAATGTGCGACAAATCTCTACTCCCTTTACCTATCAGTGTGTCCGCGTTCCCAACAATACTCGCCGCGCCGCCCTCTCCTCATGGGAAGCCGGTCGTTATTTTTAAGTTTTTCTTGAAGTGGCGGTATTCTATCTGACCCGCAGGCGGCTCCCGAGGCTCCCGTCCAACTTTTTGTAGCGTGGTGTAACCATCCATTCATTTTCCTGGGAAACCCATGCTAAATGTCTGCAAACCCATGCAATATCCTTTAGCCACAGATCGCGACTTATACGCCACTCCAGTAGCAATTGGCGACCTCCAAGGCTGCGCGCCCTCGTTTTTTGAACTACTGGAACAGTTACCGCAAGATGCGCCGCTGCGTTTGGTGGGGGATCTGGTCAACCGCGGCCCGGCTTCGCTGGAAACCCTTCGCACGATCATTTCCATGGGGGATCGGGTGCGAACCGTCCTGGGTAATCATGATATCCATCTGCTTGCCGTAGCCGCCGGCGTCCGCAAGTCCGGCAAATCAGACACATTAAATGACATTCTTGGAGCACCTGATAGTGTCGAATTAATCACATGGCTACGCCATCAACCGCTGGCGATCCGCGAAGATGACTACCTGATTGTTCATGCAGGTGTCTTGCCCCAATGGACCGCGGAACAGGTAACCAAGCTCGCGCGGGAGGTCGAGGCCGAATTGCAGGGGCCGAACTGGAAGGCATTTCTGGCCGGGATATTTGGAAATGCCGCCGATCGCTGGCGCGACAACCTGACCGGCATCGAGCGTCACCGCGTCATCATCAATGCGCTCACCCGACTGCGCTACTGCACCGCGGATGGCGTCATGGATCTGAAGACCAAGGAAGGACTGGACAATGCGCCGGCAGGTGTCATGCCCTGGTTCGAAGTCCCGGACCGGCGCACGAGCGATGTCACCGTGGTGTGCGGTCACTGGTCCACGCTTGGCCTGGTGATGCGCCCGAATCTGATCGCGCTCGATACGGGCTGCGTCTGGGGCGGCAAACTAACCGCCGTGCAAATGGCAGAGCAACCTGAACTGCGTAAGGTCGTTCAGATCGATTGTCCACAATGTCAAGATCCTCTGGCCTGAGGAACGCGTCCGGCGGCCAGGGGCATTGGAACAGCGGCTCTTAGAGTTGCATGCCCGGATCGGCGAGTCCGCTGATGGCGCGCTTGCCGTTTTTTGCCTGCACCCACCCTAGCACCGCAATCGCCATCGCTGCAAAAGTGCCGCCGAGTACCACGGAAAGGAGCAGCATCAGACCAATCGCCGGTCCGGAGCGGTGGTCAGGCAGTGACGGCCCCGATGTAAAACGCGTATTCATCAGATGCTTCGTCTGCAGTGTCTCCGCAAGCAGATCAATCTTGTTGACGACTTCACGCGTTCGATCATCGTCAAGACGTACGTCCTTGAAAGTTTCCGCGCGCAAGGCCTTAAAGCCCTCAAACAGCTCGCTCCCCGACTTCACGGAGGGATTGAGCTTCTCGGCGCCTGCATAGAACTTGAGCCGCAGATCATTCTGCGCTTCGTCGCGTTCCAGCGATGCCAGCTCATTGCGGATATCCACAATGCTCGACTCCACGCCCACAAGCTGCATCGTCGGAGACAAATAACGCGCGCCGTCGGTGTCGGAGGATAGCAACTGTCGCGACTCGTACTTCGACGCCTCGGGATACTTGGCGGCGATTTCCTTCAGCGCACTGAGCTTGCGTGCGGCCTCTTCGAGTTCTAGGCGCTTAGCGATCAGCTTGTTATCGAGCTTCTGCTTCTCTGCCCTGACTTCCCCGGCTCGCTGATGGATGTTGTCAAGCAAGTCCTGACGAAGCATCGTGTCCTTGAGGTAGTCACCCATCAGACTCACGCGTGCCGCGGCATCGTCCGGCGTCGCACCGGCAAAAGTCACGGAGAAACCCAGGATGTTGGAATCCAGGGGGGTTTTTAAATCGGTGAGGAACCTGAGGTCGTCCTTCGTATAAGGCAGGACAACCTTCACTTGCCTTTGCATAAGCCCCGGGCCAATGGCATGTGCCAGGTACACCGCGTTCGGGGAGTCCATCAGCTTATTGGCCCGCAGGAAACGCTGGAAGCTTTCCTTGTCCTCAAAGGTCGCACGCTGGGCATTGAATTCCGTCAGAGGCCGGGACGCCCGCAGGAAGCCCTCGCTCTGATAGTGGCGAAGAAGGTATGACATCAAGGCAAACAGTGCCAGTGAAGCCAGAGCCGTCGTCAACAGGAACGGTCTCCTGTTTGCGGAGATCCGGCGGACGATCGACTTTGCCACTGGCGACCAATTCACCGCCTGACCAAACTCTTCCTTCTGACCCATCACAAAACCCTGTATCGCTTCTCGCCGAAACCCCAAACTATCGACTGCCGCCAACCAATCTCGCGACGCGCCACTAGCAGCGAAATCAAGTCTCAACAATAAGATTTCAGCGAAGAATTACAAAACGTAACAATACACGAAGTGCATCGACAGGGTTTTCATCTATTTACCCCTCAACAGAAGGGTTGGTGGAATCAAAATTTACCTTTGGCCGGCACGAGTCAGTGGCCTGCGGCAGGCGCGGCGACCGACGTCAGGACCGGCGGCGTTGCCGCGACTGGCAGGGAATGAAATGCCTCGGCAGCACCGTGGGCCGCCTCATGCGCGCCCTCCACCAGATGCGTCACCACCTCCCGCGCCGACTCCGCCAGCTCCCTTCGTCCGGCTGATGCAGCATGCAACTGCGGCCCGATCACCAGCCTCGCCTTGATCGGTGGCGACTTGAGAATAGCGTTCAGGCACTGCACCAGCGATATGTCGTCGATGTAGGCCGGTGCCAGCGTCGGCTTGCCAGTTGCCGCGTCCAGGTAGGACAACCCTACCGGCTGCACCGGCAGTTTCCCGGCCACTGGCGCCTGCATCAAATTCGCGTGAAACGGCAGCACCTTGCTGCCATCGGTGGTCGTGCCCTCGGGGAACACGCACACCAGGTCGCCTTGCTGCATCACTTCGGTGATGTGGTGGAGCACTCGGTGCGCGTCGCGCTTGCGGGCGCGCTCGATAAAGATCGTGCCGGTCTTGTCGCACAGCCAGCCAACTACGGGCCAGTTGCGGATCTCCGACTTGGCGACGAAGCGCACGGGCTGCCAGCTATGGATGACATAGATGTCGAGCCACGAGATATGGTTCGACACCAGCATTGCGCCTTTGGGGGCCGCCTGCCCTGGCGCCAGGCCCAAGACTTCCACCTCGATGCCGCAGATGGCCAGGAGCTTGCGGGACCATGCTCGGATCAGACGTTCGCGCAGACGCGCGCTCGCCCACGGAAAGACAGTGGCACAGAACAGCACCCCACGCAGCAGGTGAAATGTCAGCCGCGCCTTGCGTAACCAGATCATCGTCGACCCCGTGTTGCCTCGATGGCGCCCGGCCTGTCAGCGCTGTTCGTAGACGACCTGGCCGCAGACCAGCGTCGTACGCACACGCCCTTCCATCTCGTAGCCGAGCCACGGCGAGTTCTTGCCCTGACTCTTCAACACGCTGCGCTCCACCTTCCAGAGCTGCTTCGGGTCGAACACGCACACGTCGGCCATGCTGCCCGTGGTCAGCGATCCCACATTCAGGCCGATAACCCGCGCGGGTTCGCTGGTAATGCGAGCCAGCGCGCGCACGAGCGGCACCTTGTGCTCGCTGGCCCAGCGCAGCGTCAGCGGCAGCAGCAGTTCCAGGCCTGTAGCGCCCGGCGAGGCCTCGGCGAAAGGCAGGAGTTTTTCGTCGTCGTCCACCGGGGTGTGATCCGAGCAGAGTGCGTCGATGGTGCCGTCGGCCAGCGCGGCAACGATTGCGTCGCGATCGCGAGCGCCGCGCAGCGGCGGCGTGAAGCGCATCTGGCTATTGAAGAAGCCGATATCCATGTCGGTCAGCGACACGTGATGGATGTTCACGTCGCACGTGACCGGCAGGCCTTCCTTGCGTGCCTGACGCACGAGTTCCAGCCCGGCAGCCGACGACAAGCGGCACAGGTGCACGCGTGCGCCAGTGGCACGTATCAATTCGAAGATCGTGTGCAGACGCACGGTTTCGGCGATGACGGACACGCCCGACAGACCCAGGCGCGACGCCACGGCACCACTCGCGGCAACGCCTCCGCCGAGGAATGGATCCTCTGGACGCAGCCACAGCGTGAAGCCGAACGTCTGCGCGTACTGCATCGCGCGCTGGAGCACCTTGGTGTCATGGATGGGCGCCTCGGCCTGGCTGAAGCCGACACAGCCTGCCTCCGTCAACTGGCCCATCTCGGTCAGCGCGTCGCCCTTCAGGCCGACGGTCAGGGCACCCAGCGGGTACACATGCGTCTGGTTGAGCTTGTGAGCGCGGAACTTGAGCATCTCCACCAGCCCCGGCTCATCGAGTACCGGGTCGGTGTCAGGCGGGCAGACCAGGCTGGTCACGCCACCGGCAGTGGCGGCGGCCAGTTCGGATTCCAGCGTCGCCTTGTATTCGTAGCCCGGCTCGCGCAGGCGGGCGGACAGGTCGACCAGCCCCGGGCACACGATCATGCCGCGTGCGTCGATGGTCTTGTTGGCATGGAAGTCAGTGGGCGCGCGGCCCACGCCCACAATCTTGCCGGCGGCGATGTACAGGTCCTGTTCGGCGTCGACGTTCGCGGCCGGGTCGATCAGGCGGCCACCCTGGATATGGATCTTCATGTTCTGTCGGTGTGTGCTGTTCGTTGTATCCGGGGTCCGGCTCAATCGTTATTACCTGCCACGATGCCCATCACGGCCATGCGCACGGCGATGCCGAACGTCACCTGGTTCAGGATCACCGATTGCGGACCGTCTGCCACGGCGGAGTCGATCTCCACGCCGCGGTTCATCGGGCCCGGGTGCATCACGATGGCATCAGGCTTGGCCAGCGCCAGGCGCTCCGGGGTCAGCCCGTAGGCCTTGAAGTACTCCTGCGCCGACGGCAGCAGCGCGCCGGTCATCCGCTCGTTCTGCAGGCGCAGCATGATCACCACGTCCACACCCTTCAGGCCCTCTTCCATGTTGTGGAAGACCCGCACACCCATCTGCTCCAGCCCGGACGGCAGCAGCGTGCGCGGCCCGATCGCGCGGACTTCCGGCACGCCCAGCGTGGTCAGCGCGTGGATGTCCGAGCGCGCCACGCGCGAGTGCAGGATGTCGCCGACGATCGCCACCGTCAGGTTCGTGAAGTCCTTCTTGAAATGCCGGATCGTGTACATGTCCAGCAGGCCCTGCGTCGGGTGCGCGTGGCGGCCATCGCCGGCGTTGATCACGTGCACGTGCGGGGCCACGTGTTCGGCGATCAGGTAAGGCGCGCCGGAACTGGCGTGGCGCACCACGAACATGTCGGCCGACATCGCCGACAGGTTGTTGATCGTATCGAGCAGCGATTCGCCCTTGCTCGTGGACGACGCATTGATATTCAGGTTCAGCACGTCCGCCGACAGCCGCTTGGCCGCGATCTCGAACGTAGTGCGAGTCCGTGTGGAGTTCTCGAAGAACAGATTGAACACGCTCTTGCCGCGCAGCAGTGGCACCTTCTTGACCTCGCGGTCGGAGTCGGAGAGCGATACGAACTGGCTGGCGGTATCGAGAATGTGCGTGATCATGTCACGCGACAGCCCCTCGATCGACAGCAGGTGCTTCAGTTCGCCGTTCTTGGTGAGCTGCGGGTTGCGAAACGTCTTGGTCATGGCAGGTCGGGCGCGGGTTCTATCTGTGTGGTACTTGCGTGCTTGCGGGTTCAGCTACGGACTTCAGTGGCAAAGGCAAAGCGGGTGTCCGCACCCTCGCCCTGGCGCGACAGCACCAGGGTCTTGTCCTGGGGCAGCGCGACGGTAACAGCGGCAAATTCGGCGGCGATCGGCAACTCCCGGCCACCGCGATCAGCCAGCACGGCCAGCGCCACGCGGGCCGGACGGCCGTAGTCGAACAGTTCGTTGACGGCGGCACGAATCGTGCGCCCCGTGGCCAGCACGTCGTCGATCAGCAGAATATTGCGGTCTTCCACCTCAAACGGGAGCGTGGTCGACTGCGCCTGGCTGTGCAGGCCCTTCTTGGCATAGTCGTCACGGTGAAAGGCCACGTTGATCACGCCGTGCCCGCCCAACTGCAGGTCGGACGCCAGCCGCTCGGCGATCCAGGCGCCTCCGGAGTAGATCCCCGCGACGGACCAGCGCGCACGCTCGCTGGAGGGCATCAGGGCTTGGGCCTGGTCGCGCAGCGCGTGATACAGCGCCTCGGCGTCGGGTGTAGAGGTCTGGGTCATAGCGGGAGTTCGTCGAAATACTGTTGCAGGATGATCCGGGCTGCCTCGGCGTCGAGCGCGCCTCGCTTGGCGCCAGCCATGGCGGCGGCGCGCGAGGAGTAGCGTTCGTCCACCCATTCCACGGGCAGATTGAAGCGTCCGTTCAACTGGTTTCCAAAGCGGCGCGCAAGCCGCATCGAGGGCTGTTCTTCGTCATCGGGGCCAGCTTCCGGATTGACCGGCATCCCGACCACGAGTCGCACCGGCGTCCACTGGCGAATCAGTTCGCCAACGGCGTCGAAGCGGGCCTCGACCGTCACATTCGGAAGGATCGTAAGTGCGCTGGCTTGCCGGGTGATGAAATTACCGAGCGCCACGCCGATTTTTTTCTCGCCATAGTCGAAGGCGAGCACCGTGCCGTCGCGGGGCGTCTCGCGCCCCAGCTGGTCAGGCATGTCCCGCGTCACCCGAAAGCATCGAGATGTCGATGCCGAGCAGGCGAATGGCCGCTGCAAAACGCTCCTCGGGGGGCACGCTGAAAATGATCTCGGGATCGGCCTGAACGGTGAGCCAGCCATTGCGGCTCAGTTCGTCCTCGAGCTGGCCGGCGCCCCACCCCGCGTAACCCAGCGTGAGCAGAAACCGGTGCGGGCCGCTGCCGTTGGCCACGGCTTCGAGCACGTCCTTGGAGGTGGTCATTTCCAGCCCACCGGGCACCGCCAGCGACGACACATAGATGCCGACCGGGTCATGCAGCACGAAGCCGCGTTCGGTCTGCACCGGGCCGCCGAAGTAGACCGGCTGGTGGGCAACTGGCTGGATTTCGAGCTTGAGATCGATCTTGTCGAAGAGCGTGGCCATGTCGATGTCGATCGGCCGGTTGATCACCAGGCCGAGCGCGCCGCGCTCGTTGTGCTCGCAAAGATAGACGACGGAACCTGAAAACGTCGGATCGGCCATGCCGGGCATGGCAATCAGGAACTGATTGGTGAGATTGATTGGAGCTTCGGACGTCGCCATGGCTTGCATTCTACCAAATCACCGCTGCGACTTCCCGTAAAACTTCGGCGTCCGGCGACATGCTGCAACGCAGCATTCGTTGCTACCTCAACGCGCTCCGTCGCGCAGCGCGGCCAGGTCTTCCGGCGTGAGCCAGCGCCATTCTCCGGGGCCCAGCGCGGGGTCGAGCACGAGTCCGCCGATCGCGCTGCGATGCAACGCGGTCACGTGGTTACCCACCGCAGCGACCATCCGCTTGACCTGATGGTACTTGCCCTGCAGCAGTGTCAGACGCAGGCTGCGCTCGCCGGTCGCTTCGCACGCATCGGCGGCAATCGGCGCCGGTTCGTCGTCGAGCTTCACGCCAGTGCGCAACGCTTCCACCTGTTCCGGCGTAACCGGGTCGAAGGTCGTCACTTCGTAAATCTTCGGCACCTGCTTCTTCGGCGAGGTCTGGGCGTGGATGAACTGACCGTCGTCGGTCAGCAGCAGCAATCCGGTGGTGTCGTGATCGAGCCGCCCCACAGCCTGGACCTCCCGCTGGCGCAGCGGTACCGGCAGCAGGTTGTACACACTTGGATGATGGCGCGGACGCTGGGAGCATTCGTAGCCCGTCGGCTTGTTCAGCATCACGTAGGCCTTGGTGCACGCCAGCCACTCCTCGCCGTCGACCATCAGGCGCAGCCCGTCCACCTCGAAACGCGCACCCGGGTCCTCGCAGAGTTCACCGTTGACCTCGACCAGCCCGGCCGCCACCAGATCGCCGCAATAGCGGCGGGTGCCGAAGCCTTGGGATTGCAGGATGCGGTCGAGTGTCGTGGCCATGGGAATATCTTTCTGCTGCTTGGATGGGACTGCTGGAGTTCCGGTTGCTATGTTAGGTTACGGCGATGTCTGGATCGCCCTCCCCCGAATCTGAAGCCGACGCCGCGCGCCTGCCTTACCGGATCGACCGGAATTTTACCCGCGGCCTGGTCTGGCTCCGGCGCGACTTGCGCACCGATGACAACGCGGCGCTGCATTATGCCCTCAAGCACTGCCGGCAGGTATGGTGCGTTTTCGTGTTCGACCGGGAAATCCTGGCGCCGCTGCTGGCGCGGGGGCTGCATGCCGATCGCCGCGTCGAGTTTATCCTGCGTTCGCTGGAGCCATTGCGCCGGGCGCTGGAAGATTCGGGCGGCGGCCTGATCGTGCTCGACGGCACCGCGCGGCAGGCAATTCCGAGGCTGGCCGCAGAGCTTGAAGTGGAGGCCGTCTTCGCCAACCATGATTACGAGCCGGCCGCCAACGATCGCGACGAAGCCGTGCGCCGGACACTAGCCGCCGACAGCCGGGTGCTGCTCACGTTCAAGGACCAGGTCATCTTCGAACGCGACGAGATCCTGACTGGCCAAGGCCGCCCCTTCAGCGTATTCACGCCCTACAAGAACGCCTGGCTGCGCACGGTGCGGCCGTTCGACCTGCGGCCATATCCGATCGAAAAGCACCAGGAAACGCTTGCACCTGTTCCGCAACGGTACCGGGGGCAATTGCCAACGCTGGCCGACCTCGGCTTCACTGCCACCAACCTGGCGGGGATCGCCATGCCCACGGGCAGTGACGGCGCTCACGCGCTGTTCGACGAATTCCTGTCCCGCATTGGCGACTACGGCCGTCGGCGCGATTTTCCGGCTGTGCGGGGACCAAGCTATCTCTCGGTCCACCTGCGCTTCGGCACGATCTCGATCCGCACACTCGCCCGCGCCGCGCATGACACCATGCTGCGCGGCGGTGCCGCGAGCGAAGGCGCGACCGTCTGGCTCTCGGAACTGATCTGGCGCGACTTCTATTTCATGATCTTGCATCACCATCCGCGCGTGGCGGAAGGTAAGTCGTTTCACGCCGAATACGATGGGCTGCGGTGGATCGCGCCGGCCACCGGCGACCGGTACTTCGCAGCCTGGTGCGACGCGCGGACCGGCTATCCGCTGATCGACGCGGCGATGCTCCAGATCCGCCAGAGCGGCTACATGCACAACCGCCTGCGCATGGTGACCGCCAGCTTCCTGGTCAAGGACCTGGGCGTGGATTGGCGCCGTGGCGAACAGTACTTCGCCGACCAGCTCAACGATTTCGACCTTGCGGCCAACAACGGCGGCTGGCAGTGGGCGGCCTCGACGGGCTGCGACGCGCAACCGTACTTCCGCATCTTCAATCCGGTCACGCAGTCGGAGAAATTCGATCCGCAGGGGCAGTTCATCCGGAGATACCTGCCGATGCTGGCTGCGCTGCCCGACAGGTACATCCATGCGCCGTGGACGGCACCCAATGAGGTGCTACGGGCAGCGGGAGTGACACTTGGAAAAGACTATCCACGCCCGATCGTTCAACACGATGTGGCGCGGAAGGAAACGCTTGAGCGGTACGGTGTAGTGAAGAGCGCGAAAGCGTGAGCATATGAGCACTTCGGTCCCACCTCGACCAATGGCGCGGGAAAGGGCAGTGGCATAATCGCGCCTTTCCCCCCGACTGATCAAATGGACCTCTACTCGATCTGGCCCAGTGCTGCCGTCATCGCCCTCTGCCTCGCCCTGGTCTGGCCAAAACGGTTGTGGAGGTTTCTGGATGATCCGCCGTCGGGGCAAGGGCAACGCTATGTCACCGTGGATGGATTGCGAGGATTCCTTGCACTCGCGGTGGTCTTGCATCATTGCGTCATCAGCTATGGATTCCACCAGACCGGGGAATGGAAGCTGCCGCCTTCGTCCTTTTACTCGATCATCGGCCAGGTTGGGGTTTCGATCTTCTTCATGATCACGGCGTTCCTGTTCTGGGGACGCCTATTAGATCAAGGGAAGCGGCTCGACTGGTTCGCGCTGTACGTCAACCGCTTCCTGCGCATTGCGCCACTCTATTGGGTGGTGGTCGCACTGATGCTGCTGGTGGTCGCCATCAAGACGGGTTTCACGCTGGCGGTGCCCCCTTCGGAACTGGTAAAGCAGGTCTTCCAGTGGGCGCTGCCGGCCATCGTGAGGGGAATGCCGCCGGTCAATGGCTATCAGCAGACCTCCACGATCACGGCGGGGGTCACATGGACCCTCTACTACGAGTGGATGTTCTACTTCTCCCTCCCGTTCCTTGCGATTGCGGCGATCAAGCGCTCGCCGCTGGCTTTCGTACCGGCGTGTATCTGGATCGTCTTCGTCATGCCGGAAACGCTGTCCAGTGCGTTTGCCCGTAACCTTGTGGCGATGTTTGTCATGGGCATGGTGGCGGCAAGCCTGGTGCGGCGCTCAC
Organism: Cupriavidus metallidurans CH34; assembly: GCF_000196015.1. NCBI lineage: Bacteria > Pseudomonadati > Pseudomonadota > Betaproteobacteria > Burkholderiales > Burkholderiaceae > Cupriavidus > Cupriavidus metallidurans. The sequence continues at coordinate 2,982,008 of NC_007973.1, forward strand.
CAGGTTTCCGTGGCGATAGCGTGCTGAAATCGGCCATCGCTGTCGCCCTGCTGGCGTTTCCGCTCCTGACCAGGTCCACTGCCTACGAATCGGTATCCATCCTATCCTTGGGCGCGTTTTTCATCCTGGTCAGCAGCGGGGCTTCGTTGTTCGGACTGCTTGCATCAAGAAGCGCCGTTCGCCTGGGCAGCGTGAGCTACGGAATTTATCTCCTCCAGGGGATCGTCATTACCGTGCTCCATTCGCCGCGCGTCCTGGGCGCGTTTGCCTGCAAGGGGCCGGAGCAGTTCTGGCTGACAACCATCGCTGTTGGACTTGTGCTGGTGTGCGTCGCCGCAGCGTCCTATCACTTCGTCGAAAGGCCGTGCATCCGCTTGGGCAAGAAAATCGGGAAAGCTCCCGAGTCCGCGCGACAGACACACGTCGAAATGGGTGACGGCACGCCTTCCGACAAGGCACGGTGCTAATGGCGAAGCCCGTTTTCACTCTGCCACCTGCCCCACACACCCAGGCAGGCGTGGCTGCCAGTCGAGAGGCCGCTCCTCTGCCTCATCAAGCCGCCAGCATCGCACCTTCACGATAGTGCCGCTGCGCATCTTCGGCGCGGTCGGTTTCCTCGAACAGCCGGGCCAGCGCCAGATGCGCGCGAATGCAGATGCGGCGTTGCGCGTCGCGATCCGCATACTTCAGGGTGCGTTCGAAGTTCGATTGCGCCTTGCCCCAGAGCTGTTCGCCCAGGCACAGCACGCCAAGCGTGTAGTACAGGTCGGCATCGGTCGGGTGATCAACCAGCCATTTCTCGGCCTGCTGGATCTGCGGCAGCGCCTTGCCCGGCTCCGCGCAGTCGGCGTACCGCTGCACCAGCCGGCTGTCCCAGTTGACCTTGAGTGCTTCCTCGACGATGCGGCGTGCCTCGTTCTGCTTGTCCAGCGACGAGAAATAGCGTGCCCCCAGTTCGGCAATGCGCACCGCGTGGCGTTCATCGGCCGTCAGCGAGCGCCAGAAATGAAACAGCGCCTCGGCGTCGTGGCGGCGCTCCTCGAGCATCGCTTCCACGGCCATTTGCTTCAGGCGCAGCGCCAGCACCGGATGCAGCGCGTTGCGCTTCTCCAGCGAGCGTGCCAGTCGCAGGACCTCGCTCCAGTTCTTCAGATGCTGATGCGCGCGCAGCGCGATACGCTGCACGTGGATCTGGCGGCCACCCTTTTCCTGCAACTGGGCGATCGTTGCCAAGGCACCCTCGGCGTCGCGCGCGTCGACCAGCAGTTCGGCCATCGAGACCAGTCGCGCCTGTTCGCGCTCGGGGTCGGTGACCTGCGCCATCCAGGCATCGCGGCGCTCCGACTCCTGCATCCGGTGCGCGGCACGGGCGCCCACCAGCGCGGCGGTTTGCGCCTGCTCTGGCCACGCCTGGGCCTCGTGGGCAGCGCGTTCGGCACGGGCAAAACGTCCCGCGAACAGATTTTCGATCGACTCGCGCATGGCCGCCTGCGCCTTGCTCATGCGGCTGCGCTCGCGATAGGCGGCGGCACGCTTCGGCATCTCCGACAAGTGCCGGAAGGTCGAAAGCACCGTCCAGACGATGAAGAAGGCCAGTAGCAGCAACGCCAGCGTCAGGTTCAGCGACATTTCCACCCGGTACGGCGGGTAGAACAGCACCACATTGCTCTGGTTGAACTGTGTAAACAGTGCCAGGCCGACGGCGCCGCCGAATAAAACAGCTACCCAGAAAAGGAGTCGCATGACGGCTACTCCTTCTTCAGGGCATGCAACGCGCCGAGGCTCTCCGCCATCGTCGGCAGGGATACCGTCACCGCGCTGGCCTGGGCCTGCTTGAGCATCGTCAGCACGCCCTGCACGCGGCGCGAACGGGTATCGCAATAGCGCGCGATCATGCCCTGCGCGGCGGCGAGGTCGTTCCGGAAGACCGGTTCGTTGCGCGACAGTAGCGCCAGCCGCGCATTGAGCAGGCGCAGCTTGATGTTCTCGCGCAGGAACCAGCCCTGGTCACCCGAGAGCAGTAGCGCGTTGGTGTCATCGACCTTGCGCACGCGGATCACCTGACCAAGCTCGTCAAGCACGTACGTCCACAGTCGCGACACCATATTGCCACCCGTCGCGCTGGCAGCCGCGGGCGTCGAGGCGCCCTTCGGCGCGGCCGGTGCCGGCTTGTTGCCCTCGCCAGGCGTGCGGTCGAGCATCCGCTCGCCCGACAGCAGCGGCAATGAATCGATCTGGTTGATCGCCTCGTCAAGCTTGATCGCCGCCCCGGTCAGGTCGGTATCCGGCACGGCCTTCATCCGACCGATATCGCGCGCAATAGCGCGGCGAAGCTGGTTGTATTGCGGCTTGTCCGAGCGCGCCAGGCGCGCGTCGGCGCTTTGCAGCGCGGCCAGCGCCACCTGCACGTTGCCGGTGAGCTGAAGCTGCTGGCCGGCGTTGGTCAGCAACTGCTGGATTTCGGCGATTTCCCAGTCGTCGCGGTTGCGCATCAGGTCCTGATAGACCTGTTCCAGCGCGGCCTGCTTGTCGCGCGTCTCCGTGATTTGGCCGTCGAGTGCGCCCACCTTGCCCTGCAACGCCTTGACCGTCTCCTGCGCATCGCGCGACAGCACCCGCGTTTCCTGCACCAGCGTGTCCGCGCTCTGCTGGCGGCGCGCCAGTTCCTGGGTCAGATGCTCGACCCGCATCTGCAACCACCAGAAGCCCCCGGCAACGGCGACCACCAGCACGGCGACGAGCAGCCACCATGGATTCATTCGGCGCGCGGGTGTCACAAATGCGCCGGACATGCCGGAACTACCGGGGTTACCGCCCGGATTCGGCGAGGGGGACGTGGTGTCTGTCGTCACGCGTTCGACTTTGGTTGACGTGGGTTCCTTGGGTGCCATTGGCGCCGGTGTCGGCTCCGGTTCCGGCTGCACGACCACCGGAGCGGGTGCAGGCGATACGGGGGCGGGCGCTGGCGTGGCCGGCCCAGCATAGGCTTCGCCCCATTGCGTGCATGCGGCCAGCAGCCCGGCATCTCCGGGCGCGGCGGGCAGCACGTGGGCAAATCCCAGCGACTGGGCCTGCGCGGCAATTCTCGCATGTGGTGCGATGCACTGCATCTGCTTCAGACGTTCGTGTTCCTGAGGCGACAGATGCAAACGCGCCAGCCCGTCCAGGTTGCGCACGGCTTCCGAACTGGTCAGCAGCCACGCGTACGGCGGCGCATCGGGCTTGAGGCTGTCGCGCACGGCCTGCCATTGCATGCCGCTCGGCTCGGGCAGCGTGCGGCTGTAGGCTTCCACGGCTTCGACGGACGCGCCGGCGTCGCGCAGACGATCGGCCAGCCATTCGCGCCCGCCGCTGCCACGGATGATCAGGACCTTGCGGCCGGCAAACGCGCCCGGCGAGGTGTCGAGTTCGGACCAGAGCGCCTCTGAATCGAAGCGCGCTGCGTCGCCGGCCGTGTCATTACCCTGCGCGCCAGCAGGCGCGATCACGCGATACGCGGGCGGGGTGATACCCCGTTCCGCCAGCGCAACCACGCTCGATGGCCCCACCACGGCCACCGGCACGCTTTCCGGCCACCGGGCTCCGCCCGGGGCGTTCTGGACCTGAGCAAGGGTGTCCAGTCCATAGGACACCGCGTTCGGGCTCACGAACACCACCAGCGCGTAGTCCTCGATCCGGCCAAGCTCGGCGCGCAGCGGCACGTCATCGGCCGCGGGCCCGATCGCCAGCAGCGGAAAACTGAGCACGTCGAGACCCGCGGCCTGTAACGCTTCGGTCAGTTGCCGGGACTGCCCGGCGGGTCGTGTTACTACGACGGTCGGGCGAGGCATTGCGGGTTCCTCAAGCAGGTCCGGCGGCGGAGTCCGTGGAAAGCGCGGCCAGCACGCCGTCCGCGCCCTGGGCCAGCAGATCGCCCGCGACGGCGGTTCCGAGCGCTTCGGCGTCGGCTACCGTAGCGACGGGTCCCGTGGCATGGGCACGCACCTGACGCGAACCGTCGGGCAGCGCCACGAAGGCGTCGAGTTGAAGACTGGCGTCACGCCAGCGCGCGTGCGCGGCCAGCGGCACCTGGCACGAGCCGCCCAGGCGGCGTGAGACGGCCCGTTCGGCCGATACGGCGAGCAGCGTGGGCAGATGGTTCAGCGGCGCCAGCCATTCGGCCAGTTCGGGACGATCCGCACGGATCTCGATGCCCAGGGCGCCTTGTCCGGCCGCCGGCAGCGAGCTTTCCGGCGCAATCAGCGCGCGGATGCGATCGCCCAGGCCCAGTCGCTTGAGCCCGGCCGCAGCCAGGATGATGGCGCCGTACTCGCCACGGTCCAGCTTGCCCAGGCGCGTATCCAGATTTCCCCGGAGTGGCTTGATCACCAGATGCGGAAAGCGACTGCGCAGCGCGGCTTCGCGGCGCAGGCTCGAAGTGCCCACCACGGTTCCGGCCGGCATCTCTTCGAGCGAGGCGAATTGCGCCGAAACCAGCGCATCGCGCGGGTCCTCGCGCTCCATCACCGCCGTCAGCGTGAAGCCTTCGGGCAGCTCCATCGGCACATCCTTGAGCGAGTGAACGGCCAGGTCGGCGCGTCCCTCGGACATGGCGACCTCCAGCTCCTTCACGAACAGGCCCTTGCCGCCTACCTTGGACAAGGTCCTATCGAGAATTTGATCACCCCTTGTCGTCATGCCGAGAATGGACACATCGCAGGAGGGATAGTATTGTTGCAACGCAGCACGAACATGTTCAGCCTGCCACATCGCCAGCCGGCTTTCGCGCGAGGCGATGACCAGCTTGTGCGGCATGCTGCTTGACACTGCAGCGGACGAAGAAGACGGATTGGCGGGTGCTTGCATCCGCGCATGTTAGCACGCAGGCTGGTAGCCTCAGGCCCCTGATAAGCCGTAAAAGTACGATCCGGCAAGGCTTTGCGGCCGGTCAATATAGAAAAGCTACGAAGCGATAAAGAGGAGATTGTTGATGACGCAGCCTGCTGCGCGCCCCACCGGCCGTTCACGCTCTACCGGCCGCAAGTCTGTTACGCCAGCCTCAGGCCAGCTTGACCCCGAAGGCGCATCCCCCAAGACCCCGAAAGCCACGAAACCCCGCACCAAAGCGGCAGCCAGGCCAAAGCTCGCTGTCGTGGCCGCCAAGGGCGCCGCCCCAACCGCCGCGGCCACCACTATCCCCGCCCGCCGCACCGCCGACAAGGACCTGCCGCTGCGCGAGGACATCCGCTTCCTCGGCCGCCTGCTGGGCGACTGCGTGCGCGAGCAGGAAGGCGATGCCGCGTTCGACCTGGTCGAGACGATTCGCCAGACCGCAGTGCGCTTCCGGCGCGAGAACGACCGCGCCGCCGGCACCGAACTCGACCGCCTGCTGAAACGCCTGTCGCGCGACCAGACCAATTCGGTGGTGCGCGCCTTCAGCTACTTCTCGCATCTGGCCAATATCGCCGAAGACCAGCACCACAACCGCCGCCGCCGGGTGCACGCACTGGCCGGATCGCCGCCGCAGCCGGGCAGTCTGTCGCGCGCGCTGCAGGCCATTGACGCCGCCGGCGTGACTGGCAAGCAACTTCGCGAATTCCTTGACGACGCGCTGATCATGCCGGTGCTGACCGCGCACCCGACCGAAGTCCAGCGCAAGAGCATCCTGGACGCGGAGCGCGAGATCGCGCGCCTGCTGGCCGAGCGCGACCTGCCAATGACCACCCGCGAGCGCGACCACAACACGGCCCAGCTCCGCGCACGCGTGACCACGCTGTGGCAGACCCGCATGTTGCGGAACACGCGCTTGATGGTGGTCGATGAAATCGAGAACGCGCTCTCGTACTACCGCACCACGTTCCTCCAGGGAATTCCGCGCCTGATGGCCGAGCTGGAGGAAGACATCGCCGAAGTCTTCCCGCGCCGTTCCAAGACCGGCGCCACGCCCGCGCCGCTGGCGCCGTTCCTGCAGATGGGCTCGTGGATCGGCGGCGACCGCGACGGCAACCCCAACGTCACGGCCGAAACCCTCGAGCACGCGGCGCGCCAGCAAGCCACCCTGCTGTTCGACTGGTACCTCGATGAACTGCACGCGCTGGGCGCCGAGCTGCCGCTGTCGTCGCTGATGGTCGATGCCAGCCCCGAACTGCTGGCGCTGGCCGAAGCCTCACCGGACCACTCCGAACACCGTGCGGACGAACCCTACCGCCGCGCGCTGATCGGTATGTACGCGCGCCTGGCCGCCACCTCGCAGTTGCTGACTGGCCATGTCGCGCAACGCCATCCGGTGGCCGACGTCGCCCCCTATGAGAACGCCGAAGCATTCGCGGCCGACGTGCAGATCGTGGTCGATTCGCTACGCACCCATCATGGTGAGGCGTTGGCGCGCGGCCGCGTCGACGCGCTGGTGCGCGCGATCGCGGTCTTCGGCTTCCACCTGGCCTCGATCGACATGCGTCAGGTATCTGACGTGCACGAGGCCGTGATCGCCGAACTGTTCGCGACGGCCGGCATCGAGTCCGACTACGCTGCGCTGCCGGAAGCACGCAAGCTGGAGCTGCTGCTGGCTGAACTGCGCCAGCCGCGCCTGCTGACGCTGCCGTGGCACGACTACTCGGAACAGACACGCAGCGAACTGGCGATCTTCGCGATGGCCCGCGACCTGCGCGCCCGCTATGGCGCCCGCATCGCGCGCAACTACATCATCTCGCACACCGAGACGCTGTCCGACCTTATCGAGGTGATGCTGCTGCAGAAGGAAGCCGGCATGTTGCGCGGCACGCTGGGCAGCAAGACCGATCCGGCGCGCATGGAGCTGATGGTCATCCCGCTGTTCGAAACCATCGAGGATTTGCGCAATGCGGCCGGCATCATGGAGTCGCTGCTGGATCTGCCGGGCTTCGATTCGGTGATCGCCCACCATGGCGTCGAGCAGGAAGTGATGCTCGGCTATTCGGATTCGAACAAGGATGGCGGTTTCCTGACGTCGAACTGGGAGCTCTACAAGGCCGAACTGGCGCTGGTGAAGCTGTTCGAGGAACGCCGTGTGAAGCTGCGCCTGTTCCATGGCCGGGGCGGCACGGTGGGTCGCGGCGGTGGCCCGACCTATCAGGCCATCCTGTCGCAGCCACCCGGCACCGTGAACGGCCAGATCCGCCTGACGGAACAGGGCGAAATCATCAACAGCAAGTTCGCGAATGCCGAGATCGGCCGGCGCAACCTGGAAACGGTGATCGCTGCCACGCTGGAAGCATCGCTGCTGCCCACCCAGAACGCGCCGAAGGACCTGGCGACGTTCGAAGGCGTCATGCAACAGCTGTCCGACCATGCGTTCTCCGCGTACCGTGACCTGGTCTACGAGACCCCGGGCTTCAAGGACTACTTCTTCGCCACGACCCCGATCACCGAGATCGCGGACCTGAACCTCGGATCGCGGCCGGCATCGCGCAAGCTGATGGACAAGAAGCACCGCCGCATCGAAGACCTGCGGGCGATTCCATGGGGCTTCTCGTGGGGCCAGTGCCGTCTGCTGCTGCCGGGCTGGTTCGGTTTCGGCAGTGCCGTGCAGGCCCTGCTGGACGCCGCGCCGGACGAGAAGTCGCGCAAGGCCACGGTGGCCACGCTGAAGCGGATGGTGAAGTCGTGGCCGTTCTTCAGCACGCTGCTATCGAACATGGATATGGTGCTGGCCAAGACCGACCTGGCCGTGGCGTCACGCTACGCGGGGCTGTGCGAGGACACCGCGCTGCGCAAGGCCGTGTTCTCACGCATCAGTGCCGAATGGCACCTGACCAGTGACATGCTCGGACTGATCACCGGCCGGCAGGAACGACTGGCTGACAACCCGCTGCTGGCGCGCTCGATCAAGAACCGCTTTGCCTACCTGGATCCGCTGAACCACCTGCAGGTGGAACTGCTCAAGCGGTACCGGGCCGGCAAGGATGGCGACGACGTGCGCGTGCGACGCGGGATCCACCTGACGATCAACGGGGTGGCGGCCGGGTTGCGTAATAGCGGTTGATCCGTCGCTGACATGTGCCGTATCCGCCGGTTTTCTCCCTTCTCTCGCAAGCGGGAGAAGGGGCGGGGGAGAGGGTGCGGCGGCCCTGAATGCGGCTAACGTGCCTTGCACGGCCTGCCCTCTCCCCTGACTCCTCTCCCACGTGCGGGAGGGGGGAACCGGTCCGCAGCAGTTCTGCCCGCCGCTGGCGATATAATCGCCGTTTCCGTTTTCCCGCCCTGCCCCGCCATGACCTCCCAACTAGCCAAGAAAGGCGAAGCCTGGTCCGCCCGCTTCTCCGAACCGATGTCCGATCTGGTGAAGCGTTACACCGCGTCGGTCTTCTTCGACAAGCGCCTGGCGCTGTTCGACATCCAGGGCTCGCTGGCCCATGCGGCCATGCTGGCAAAGCAGGGCATCATCGCCGAAGCCGACCGCGCCGAGATCGAGCGCGGCATGACGCAGATCCGTGGTGAGATCGAGTCCGGCGCGTTCGAGTGGAAGCTGGACCTCGAAGACGTGCACCTGAACATCGAGGCGCGCCTGACCGCCCTCGTGGGCGACGCCGGCAAGCGCCTGCACACGGGCCGTTCGCGTAACGACCAGGTGGCCACCGACATCCGCCTGTGGCTGCGCAGCGAGATCGACAGCATCGTCGGCCTGCTGGGCGACCTGCGCGGCGCGCTGCTCGACCTGGCCGAGAAGAACGCCGACACGATCCTGCCCGGCTTCACCCACCTGCAGGTGGCCCAACCGGTCACGTTCGGCCATCACCTCATGGCCTATGTGGAAATGTTTACGCGCGATGCCGAGCGCATGGCCGATTGCCGCCGCCGCGTGAATCGCCTGCCGCTGGGTGCCGCCGCGCTGGCCGGCACCAGCTACCCGATCGACCGCGAGTTCGTGGCCACACAACTGGGCTTTGACGGCGTGTGCCGCAACTCGCTCGACGCCGTGTCCGACCGCGACTTCGCGATCGAATTCCTGGCCGCCGCATCGCTGATCATGACGCACGTCTCGCGCTTCTCTGAAGAACTAGTGATCTGGATGAGCCCGCGCGTCGGCTTCATCGACATCGCCGACCGCTTCTGCACCGGCAGCTCGATCATGCCGCAGAAAAAGAACCCGGACGTGCCCGAACTGGCCCGCGGCAAGACTGGCCGCGTGTACGGCCACCTGACCGGTCTGCTGACGCTGATGAAGGGCCAGCCGCTGGCGTACAACAAGGACAACCAGGAAGACAAGGAGCCGCTGTTCGATACGGTCGATACCGTGGTCGATACGCTGCGTATCTTCGCCGACATGGTGCCCGGCATCAGCGTCAAGCCGGACAACATGCGCGCCGCCGCGCTGCAGGGCTACGCCACCGCCACCGACCTGGCCGATTACCTGGTCAAGCGCGGCCTGCCGTTCCGCGACGCGCACGAGGCCGTGGCCCACGCCGTGCGCGCCTGCGACGACCGCCACTGCGACCTGGCCGACCTGACTGTCGAGCAACTGCGCGAAGTCTCGGGTCTGGGCGACAAGGCCTCGCTGATTGGCGACGACGTACACAGCGTGCTGACGCTCGAAGGCTCGGTGGCATCGCGCAACCATATCGGCGGCACCGCGCCGGATCAGGTACGCGCCGCCATCGCCGCCGCACGCAAGGCGCTGTAAGTTTCGCGTAAGTCTCTGTCGTAAAAAAGCCGCTGTGCCGTCAGGCCAGCGGCTTTTTTGTTTCCCGTTTTCTCCGCCCGGCCAAGCGCGGGAAAGGACAGAAAGAGAAGAAAACCCACGCCATGTCCGCCTGTTAGGACAATCCCCTAGCGCCCTTACAAATTGTGACAGATACACTATTTGGCGCAAAAACCGGGGAGACAACCCATGAATTACTTGCTTGGTCTGTCACGACAGATCGACAGGTTGAATCAGCATACGGGCAGGCTTGCAAACATCATGATCCTGCTGTCGTGTCTGATCAGCGCAGGTAACGCCCTGCTCCGCTACGGCTTCAACCTCAGCGACAACTGGCCACTGGAGTTGCAGTGGTACATGTTTGCCATTGCCGTGATGTTCGGTGCGTCGTACACGTTCCAGCGCAATGAGCACGTGCGTGTGGATCTGATCTACGGCAACGTGTCCGAGCGCGCACAGCACTGGATCGACATCTTCGGCATCGTCGTCTTCCTGCTGCCTTCCACGATCCTGTTCACGTGGCTGTCGTGGGAATCGCTGTTCCTGCCTTCGTGGCGCATCCTCGAGCAATCGGGCAATTCGGGCGGCCTGCCCCGTTATCCGATCAAGCTCGTCGTGCCCATCGGTTTTGCCCTGCTCACGCTGCAGGGGATTTCCGAACTGATCAAGCGCTTCGCCGCCCTGCAGGGCCTGCTGCGCATCGAATCGAAATACGAAAGGCCGGTGCAATAATGATTCCATTGGAATATATGCCGCCGCTCATGTTCGGCGGCTTGGTGGTATTTATGCTGATCGGGTTCCCGGTCGCATTCTCGCTGTCGGCCGTGGGTCTGGCCTTCGGCTTCCTGGCCATCGAATGGGGCTACTTCCCCGTGCAGTTCCTGCAGGCCGTGCCAAGCCGCGTGTTCGGCAGCGTGCTGTCCAACGAACTGCTGCTGGCGATTCCGTTCTTCACCTTCATGGGCGCGATCCTGGAGAAATGCGGACTCGCGGAGGACATGCTCGACTCGATGGGCCAGTTGTTCGGCCCGGTTCGTGGCGGCCTGGGCTACTCGGTCATCATCGTCGGCTTCATCCTGGGCGCGATCACCGGCACGGTGGCGGCGCAGGTGATCGCCATGGCCATGATCTCGCTGCCCGTGATGATGCGCTACCGCTACAACATGAAGTACGCCACGGGCGTGCTGGCCGCATCGGGCACGATCACCCAGCTGGTGCCGCCGTCGCTGGTGCTGGTGGTGCTGGCCGACCAGTTGAAGACCCCGGCCGGTAGCGCCGACGTCGGCAGCATGTACCTGGGCGCGTGGGGCCCGTCGGTGATCCAGATCGCGCTGTTCGCGCTCTACACCTTCGTGCTGACCCGCATCAAACCAGACTGGCTGCCGCCGGTGCCGGAAGAAGCGCGCACGCTGCGCGGCTGGGCGCTGTGGCGTACCTGCCTGCGCGGCATCATCCCCTGCGCCGTGCTGATCTTCCTGGTGCTCGGCACGATCATGCTCGGCATCGCCACGCCGACCGAGTCCGGAGCGATGGGCGCGGTTGGCGCGCTGGTGCTGGCCGTGATCCGCGACAAGGGCTTCAACAAGATCGACCGCAACATCTATCGGCTGGGCCTGTTGGCAACGCTGGTGGCCGCTGCGGTGGGCGTCTTCGCATTCGGCTCGCATGCGTTCCGCATCCCGCTGGCGATTGCCTACCTTGTGGTGTTGTGGCTCCTGATCCGCGCCGGCCAGCTTACCGACCTGCGGCTGCTGATCGTGGATGCCTACCAATCCACCGCGCGCATCACCGCCATGGTCGTGTTCATCCTGATTGGATCCACCTGCTTCTCGGTGGTGTTCCAGGGCGTGGACGGCGGCGCATGGGTGGAACACCTGTTCACCTCGCTACCGGGCGGCTGGATCGGCTTCCTGATCGTGGTGAACCTGTTCATCTTCTTCCTGGCGTTCTTCCTCGACTTCTTCGAGATCGCGTTCATCGTCGTGCCGATGCTGGCGCCGGTTGCGGTCAAGGTGCTGGCCCCGGTGGTAGCCGATTCGATGGGCGGCAACCCCGAAGCCGCCGCCACGGCCGCGCTGGTCTGGTTCGGCGTGATGCTGTGCGTGAACATGCAGACGTCGTTCATGCACCCGCCGTTCGGCTTCGCGCTGTTCTACCTGCGCGGCATCGCCCCGAAGGAAGTCAAGAGCTCGGACATCTACTGGGGTGCCCTGCCGTGGGTGGGCCTGCAGCTCGTCATGGTGCTGCTGGTGATGTTCTGGCCGGGCATGGTGACTGGCCTGCTCGACAAGGGATCGCTCAAACACAGTAATTCCGCCGAGGTCAGTATCCCGCTTGGCGGACAGGACGATGGCAAGCCCGGGGGGGCGTCCTCGCCCGGCACGCTGGAGTTGCCGAGCGGCGGCGACTCGAGTGAACCGGTGGCGCCTTCGTTCCAGTTCGAGAAAAGCAAGTAGCTGGATTGAAGTGGGGTTGGAGGGTGATGCGCTGACCCTCTCCCTCTCCCCACAGATCACGCAAGACACAAAAAACCCCCGGCCTCACGGCACGGGGGTTTTTGTTTGGATCGAATGAAGCCTTGCTGTGAAGCCTTACTGCTTCACGCAATCCACGAAGTACGCCTTCTGGCCATCGACCTCGTCCTCGACCAGGCCGTGGATGTCGGTCTCGAAGCCCGGGAAGAGCTTGTTGAACTCGCGCGCGAACTTCAGGTACTTCACGATCGTGCGGTTGAAGCGCTCGCCCGGGATCAGCAGCGGAATGCCCGGCGGGTACGGCGTCAGCAGGATCGCGGTCACGCGGCCTTCCAGTTCGTCGACGGGCACGCGCTCGATTTCGCGATGCGCCATCATCGCCCAGGCATCCGACGGCTTCATCGCCGGCTCCATGTCCGACAGGTACATCTCGGTGGTCACGCGCGCCACATCGTTGGCCTTGTAGACGCTGTGGATCGCGTCGCACAGATCACGCAGGCCCAGCCGCTCGTACTGCGGGTGCTTGCCCACGAACTCGGGCAGCACGCGCCACAGCGGCTGGTTCTGGTCGTAGTCGTCCTTGAACTGCTGCAGCTCGGTCACCAGCGAGTTCCAGCGGCCCTTGGTGATGCCGATCGTGAACATGATGAAGAACGAGTACAGACCCGTCTTCTCGATGATGATGCCGTGCTCGGCCAGGTACTTCGTGACGATTGCCGCCGGGATGCCGCGCTCGCTGAACTCGCCGTCCACGTCGAGGCCCGGGGTGATGATCGTGGCCTTGATCGGATCCAGCAGGTTGAAACCATCGGCCAGATCGCCGAAGCCATGCCAGCGCTCGTTGGCCTTGAGCATCCACTCTTCGCGGTCAGGAATGCCGTCTTCGGCCAGCGCGTCCGGGCCCCACACCTTGAACCACCAGTCGCCATTGTTGGCGACGTCGTAGTCGGCTTCCACCTTGCGCACGGCACGGCGGAAGTCCAGCGCTTCCTGGATGCTTTCCTCGACCAGCGCGGTGCCGCCCGGCGCTTCCATCATCGCCGCGGCCACGTCGCACGAGGCAATGATCGAGTACTGCGGGCTCGTCGAGGTGTGCATCAGATACGCCTCGTTGAAGCGGTAGCGATCCAGCTTGCGCGTTTCCGAATCCTGCACGAGGATCTGCGAGGCCTGCGACAGGCCGGCCAGCAGCTTGTGCGTGGACTGCGTGGCGAACACCAGCGCGTCCTTGCTGCGCGGACGGTCACGGCCGATCGCGTGCATGTCGCGATAGAAATCGTGGAACGCCGCGTGCGGCAGCCATGCCTCGTCGAAATGCAGCGTGTCGATTTCCGACGTCAGCATTTCCTTGATCTGCTCGGCGTTGTACAGCACGCCGTCGTACGTACCCTGCGTGATCGTCAGGATGCGCGGCTTCTGGTTCTTCGCCTTGCTCGCGAACGGATGGTTCTCGATCTTCCTGCGGATCGTCTCCGGGTCGAACTCGCTCTTCGGAATCGGGCCGATGATGCCGTAGTGGTTGCGCGTCGGCATCAGGAACACCGGAATTGCGCCCGTCATCATGATCGCGTGCAGGATCGACTTGTGGCAGTTACGGTCCACCACCACGATGTCGCCCGGCGCCACGTTGGCGTGCCAGACCATCTTGTTCGACGTCGACGTGCCGTTGGTCACGAAGAACATGTGGTCGGAATTGAAGATGCGCGCGGCGTTGCGCTCCGACGCCGCCACCGGGCCGGTGTGGTCCAGCAGCTGGCCAAGTTCCTCGACCGCGTTGCAGACGTCGGCGCGCAGCATGTTCTCGCCGAAGAACTGGTGGAACACCTGGCCCACCGGGCTCTTCAGGAACGCCACGCCGCCCGAGTGCCCCGGGCAGTGCCACGAGTACGAGCTGTCCTGCGCGTAGTCGATCAGCGCCTTGAAGAACGGCGGGGCCAGCGAATCCAGGTAGACCTTGGCTTCGCGGATGATGTGGCGCGCCACGAATTCGGGGGTGTCCTCGAACATGTGGATGAAGCCGTGCAGCTCGCGCAGGATGTCGTTCGGAATATGGCGCGACGTGCGCGTCTCGCCATACAGGAAGATCGGCAGATCCGTGTTGCGGCGACGCACTTCGGTCACGAACGCGCGCAGCTTCTCGATGGCGGCCGCTTCGGGCTGATCGTCGGCGCGCACGAACTCGTCGTCGTCGATCGACACGATGAACGTGGATGCCCGGCTGGACTGCTGGGCGAACGACGTCAAGTCGCCATAGCTGGTCAGACCCATCACTTCCATGCCTTCATTCTCGATGGCCTCGGCCAACGCGCGAATGCCCGAGCCGGAGATGTTCTCGGAGCGGAAGTCTTCATCGATGATGATGACGGGGAAGCGGAATTTCATCGGGCATCCTTGATGAGCGTGCTTGGAAAGAACTTGAGCCACATGGCCGGCGGGGAGTTCCCCGCAAACGGCGGCATGTGGCTCTTTCGTCAGGTCTGACGCCTGACCGGTTCATGGCCGGCGGCGCCCCCGGCGACGGACGCCGGCATTGTAATGCGATCAGGTCTTCGGCAGTGTGACACCCTGCTGGCCCTGGTACTTGCCGCCACGGTCGGCATACGAGGTCTCGCAGATCTCGTCGCTCTCGAAGAACAGCACCTGCGCGCAGCCTTCGCCGGCATAGATCTTGGCGGGCAGCGGCGTGGTGTTGGAGAACTCAAGCGTCACATAGCCTTCCCACTCGGGTTCGAACGGCGTCACGTTGACGATGATGCCGCAGCGGGCATAGGTGCTCTTGCCCAGGCAGATCGTCAGCACGCTGCGCGGAATCCGGAAGTATTCCATCGTGCGGGCCAGCGCGAACGAGTTCGGCGGGATGATGCAGACATCGCCCTTGAAGTCCACGAACGACTTCTCGTCGAAGTTCTTCGGATCGACGATCGTGCTGTTGATGTTCGTGAAGATCTTGAATTCGTCGGCGCAGCGGATGTCGTAGCCGTAGCTCGACGTGCCATAGGACACGATCTTGCGGCCGTCCGACTCCCGTACCTGGCCGGGCTCGAACGGTTCGATCATGCCGTGCTGCTCCGCCATGCGGCGGATCCACTTGTCGGATTTGATGCTCATAAAGGCGTGGGCGGAAAAGTCGGGCGGCGGGCTGCCGCTGGATTGGGGCGCATTGTACAACCAATCGCTTCTGGCGCTCTTGTTCCGGCTTCTGTTGCGATCTGGTGCCGCGCAGCGGAATTCCTAGACCGCCGGTACCAGCGCTTCGGTCGGTGTGTGGCGGAACCGCTCCCGCCCTGTGTAGAGCAGGAAATGCTTGCCGGTGCAGCGCGCGAATAGCGTCATTCCGACACGCTTGGCCATCTGGTAACCCATTTGCGTCACACCCGAACGCGATAACAGGAACGGAATGCCCATCTGGGCGCCCTTGATGACCATTTCCGACGTCAGTCGGCCCGTGGTGTAGAAAATCTTGTCGGCGCCGCTCATGTCCTCGAGCCACATCCACCCGGCGATGGCATCCACGGCGTTGTGGCGGCCCACGTCCTCGACGAAGGTCAGCAACTCGCTGCCCCGGAACAAGGCGCAGCCGTGAACCGAGCCGGCCTGCTTGTAGACCGATTGCTGAAGCCGGATGGTATCGACGATCGCGTACAGCGTTTCCTGGTCGAGCCGGGCGTCCGGGGGCAGCGCGATGGTGTCGACCTCGTCCATCAGCGAACCGAACACCGTGCCCTGCCCACAGCCCGTGGTCACCACGCGGCGCGCGGTGCGCTCCTCGATGCGATCGACCCCCGAACGGGTGGTCACTGCCACCGACTCGGTTTCCCAGTCCACCTGGACCGAAGCAATCTGCTCGATCGACTCCACCAGTCGCTGATTGCGCAGATAACCCAGGACGAGATGCTCCGGCGCGCCGCCCAGCGTCATCAGCGTGACCAGTTCGCGTTTGTCCAGATAGACCGTCAGCGGGCGCTCGCCTGGCAGCCAGGCCGGACGTTCCCTGCCTTGCTCGTCGAGGACAGCCACCTCTTCGATCAGGGGTACGCTGGCATGGGTCAGTTCGGGGCGCAGTGACATGTGGGAGGCGGGCTGGCCCTTCCGAAGGTCGGGCCAGCTACAGCGGATGCTATCTGGAGGGATCAGGAGGCGGCGATCACACCGCAGGCGATGCGGCCGCCCGAGTTGCCGGTGGGCTGGGTGCGATAGTCGTCGGCATCCTTGTGGACAACGACGGCGCGGCCAACCACGCTGTTCGGGCCGGGTGCCACGGTCACGTCCGGCATGATGAACTGCACGCGCGCGTTGCCGCTGGAGTCCGCGACGAGGTTGTTCATGTCGCCGGCATGATGATCGGGCATCGTCATCTGGCCATGCGGCTTGCCTGCCGGGTTGAAGTGCCCACCCGCGCTCATCGCGTCGGGCGCGGAGCAGTCACCCTTCTCGTGGATATGGAAGCCATGTGTCGTGCCTGGCGGCAGGCCGGTCACCGATACCACCACCATCACGCCACCGCCCGCCTGCTGGTCGAACGTGACGCGTCCCGCGGTATTCGTGCCGCTCTTGGGGCTCAGCGCTGCGGCGGCCTTCGTGGACGCGCTGGTTGCCGCCGTGCCACTGCTGCTACTGCTGCTGGACGAACCCCAGCCCCAGCTCGAGCAACCCGCCACAGCCAGTGCGGCAGCGCCCATCGTCAAACCGAAAAGTACACGTTTCATGCCGAGCCCTCCTCTTGCGGTTAAAAGCCCGGGCGATTGTACGCCTGACCTGCACATACGACTGCCGCAAACTGCAACGCCGTGCCAATGCACATGATCAAGCCTGCCCCGGACGCTGGCGGCTACGGCCCGCGTCCTCCGGCGGTGTGGAACGCTGCGCGGGGATCTTGCCGGCCTTGATATCGTCGTACCAGTGCTCGTGGTGCTCCTGGGCCCAGGCCTCGTCCACGTAGCCATCGCGCATGGCGCGGTAGGCGCCTTCCATGCCGATCGTGCCCATGTAGATATGGCCGCAGGCCAGCGCGATCATCAGCACCGCGGCGATCGCGTGGATGACGTTGGCGATCTGCATCGTGGCGCGGTAGTACTCCAGGCCCGGCACGATCATGTCGAGCACCCACCCCGACGCAGACAGGATCAGCCCAAAAAAGACCAGTCCGACCCAGAACCAGAGCTTTTCGCCGGCGTTGAAACGGTGACTCGGCACGTGGCTGCCCGTGAGCAGCCCCCCTGCCCGCGCGATCCACGTCAGGTCGTCGCGGCTGGGCAGGTTGTCGCGCACGAAGAGCACGAAGGCAACGACGATCGCAACCGTGAACACCGGCCCGCTCAGGTTATGCAGGTTCTTGAGGATGTACGTGAGCCATCCGAACAGCGTATGGCCGAAGATCGGCAGCAGGACGTGCTTGCCAAACAGGATCACGAGGCCCGAGATCGCCAGGATCGAGAACGAGATCGCCATGGTCCAGTGCACGATGCGTTCCAGCGGCGTGAAGCGTTCGATCATGCGGCCCGTGCGCGGTGTCTTGAGCGGAATCGTGCCCCGCCAGGCGAAGAACGCCAGGATCGCCAGCGGCACGATCAACACCAGCCAGCCACCCCACACCGTGATCACGCCATTGCGGAACAGACGCCACTTCTGACCCGTGCGCTGGATCAGCACACCAGCTTCCTTGGCCGGCAGGCTGCTGTAGTTCGGCTGGTCGGAGTTCGCCTCGCGCCAGACCGGCGCATTGTTGCCCGGCTGCGTCTGCGAACGCTCCTGCTGCGCACGCGCCTCGGCGGCCATGTCGCGGCGCGGCACATTGAAGATGTTCTCGCTCGCAATGCCCGCGAACGGCTGCGCGGGGTGCGTGGCCGGGTTGTTTGCGTTATCGGACTGTGTGGCGGACTGCGTGGCGGACTGTTGCGCCTGCGGTGCCGAAGCTGGCGCCTGCGCGAACGCGCCGGCCATCGCCAGCGTCATCAGCGCGCCGGCTAGCCACCGTCCTGTACGTGAAAGCCGCGTCATAAGCCCTCCTTGCCGGCGCTCACGGCGTCTTGTTGTACTCGTTCTGGTACTGGTTGCGCTCATGGATCTGGCGCACCCAGCTATCCCTGTCACCCGGCGTCCATCCCTTGGCGACGAACGGATCGCCGGGGGCGCCCTGCCAGGCCGGCGTATCCGATTTCTTGAACGAAGCGGTCGATGTCTGCGCCTTCTCGCCGCAGCCGGCGATCAGCAGGCCCGCAAGGCTCAGGGCAATCAGTAGCGCGCGGTTCATGATGCGCTCCCCTCGCTGGCTGGCGCGGCAGGCGCCGTGGGTGCGGCACCCGGCGCCGCGGGCGGCGTGCCCGCTGCCGGCTGCGCCTTGACGCCGCCATAGGCGGTGCCCCAGCCGAAGACGTCGCCGCCCTTGCCGCGCTTGATCACGCGATTGCGCAGGATGTCGGCAATCACGTCGCCATCGCCGCCGAGCAGCGCCTTGGTCGAACACATTTCCGCGCACAGCGGCAGCTTGCCTTCGGCCAGGCGGTTGCGACCGTACTTCTCGAACTCTGCCTCGCTGCCGTTGGCTTCCGGGCCGCCGTTGCAGAACGTGCACTTGTCCATCTTGCCGCGCACGCCGAAGGTACCTTCGCTAGGGAACTGCGGCGCGCCGAATGGGCAGGCGTACGAGCAGTAACCGCAGCCGATGCAAACATCCTTGTCGTGCAGCACCACGCCGTCCTCGGTGCGATAGAAGCAATCGACCGGACAGACCGCCATGCACGGCGCATCGGAGCAATGCATGCACGCCACCGAGATCGACTTTTCCGCGCCGACCACGCCGTCGTTGACCGTCACCACGCGGCGCCGGTTCACACCCCAGGGCACCTCGTGCTCGTTCTTGCAGGCGGTGACGCAGCTGTTGCACTCGATGCAACGCTCGGCATCACAGATGAATTTCATGCGGGCCATTTGCGTCTCCGTCCTTATGCGAACCGCTCGATCTGGCAAACGGTGGTCTTGGTTTCCTGCATCATCGTCACCGAGTCATAGCCGTAGGTGGTGGCGGTGTTCACCGCCTCCCCGCGCACGATCGGCATGGCGCCCTCCGGGTAGTAGGGCTTGAGATCCTTGCCCTGCCACCAGCCAGAGAAATGGAACGGGATGAACGCCGTATCCACGCCCACGCGCTCGGTCACCAGCGCGCGCACCTTGATCCTGGCGCCGGTCGGCGTCTTGACCCAGCAGTAGTCACCGTTGCGGATGCCGCGTTCCGATGCCGCCTTCGGGTTGATCTCGACGAAGTTCTCCTGCTGCAATTCGGCCAGCCACGGGTTCGAGCGCGTTTCCTCGCCACCGCCCTCGTACTCGACCAGACGGCCGGAGGTCAGGATGATCGGGAATTTCTCGTAGACCTTGTTCTCGATGTTGCGCTGCTGCACGGTCTTGTAGAGCGTGGGCAGGCGCCAGAAGGCCATCTTGTCGTCGTGGGTCGGGTACTTGGCGACCATGTCCGGGCGCGTCGAGTACAGCGGCTCGCGGTGTTGCGGGATCGGGTCCGGGAAGTTCCAGACCACGGCCCGCGCGCGGGCGTTGCCGAACGGGTGGCAGCCGTGGTTCTTCATCACCACGCGCTGGATGCCGCCCGACAGGTCGGTCTTCCAGTTCTTGCCATCGGCCGCCTTCTTTTCGGCGTCGGTCAGTTCGTCCCACCACCCGAGCTTCTTGAGCAGCACCGCGTCGAATTCCGGATACCCGGTAGTGATGTCCGCGCCCAGCGAGTGCGATCCGTCGGCCGCCAGCAGGCTCACGCCGTCACGCTCCACACCGAAGTTGGCGCGGAAATTGCCGCCGCCGTCCATCACGTTCCTGCTGGTGTCGTAGAGGTTGGGCGAGCCCGGGTGCTTCAGCTCCGGCGTGCCGTAGCACGGCCATGGCAGGCCGAAGTAATCACCGGTGATGTCATAGCCGGTGACCGGGTCCTTGCCCCCCTTGCAGCGCAACGAGCGCACATCGAACATGTGCATGTTGCGCATGTGGGCCTTCAGCCGCTCGGGTGACTGGCCCGTGTAGCCGATGGTCCAGTTGCCGGCGTTGATCTCGCGCAGGATCGATTCGGTCTCGGGCTCCCGCCACGTGCGCCCGGCGCGCTTGACCTCAACCAGCTTGTAGTTCTTCGACAGTTCGTTGGCAAAGCCCAGCTTCTCGGCGAACGCCTGCATGATCGCGTGGTCGGGCATCGACTCGAACAGCGGCTCGATCACCTTCTCACGCCATTGCAGCGAACGGTTCGACGCCGTGCACGAACCCGAGGTCTCGAACTGGGTGCAGGCCGGCAGCAGGTACACGGCACGGTTCGGGTTGGGGGTATCGCCTTCGGTCGCCGGCATGTTGGCCATGGCGGCCGTGGCCGACGGATACGGGTCGATCACGACCAGCAGGTCGAGCTTGTCGAGCGCGCGCTTCATCTCCAGGCCGCGCGTCTGCGAGTTCGGCGCATGGCCCCAGAAGAACACGCCACGCACGTTGTGGTCCTGGTCGATCAGTTCCGGCTTCTCGGTGACGATGTCGATCCAGCGCGACACCGTGGTGCCGGACTTCTCCATCATCGCCTGCGAGGCGAACTGCTTCTTGATCCATTCGTAGTCCACGCCCCAGACCGCCGCGAAGTGCTTCCACGCGCCGGCAGCCAGGCCGTAGTAGCCCGGCAGCGAATCCGGGTTCGGCCCCACGTCGGTGGCGCCCTGCACGTTGTCGTGACCACGGAAGATGTTGGCGCCGCCGCCCGACACACCGATGTTGCCGAGCGCCAGTTGCACGATACACGACGCACGCACGATGGCGTTGCCGATCGTGTGCTGCGTCTGGCCCATGCACCAGACCAGCGTGGACGGACGGTTCTTCGCCATCGTCTCGGCCACGTACCGGACTTCGGCCTCGGGCACGCCGCAGACTTCCTCGACCTTGTCCGGCGTCCACTTGGCCAGCACTTCCTCCTTGACCTTGTCCATGCCGTAGACGCGGTCGGACAGGTACTTCTTGTCTTCCCAGCCGTTCTGGAAGATGTGGTACAGCACGCCGAACAGGAACGCGATATCGGTGCCCGAGCGGATACGGACGTAGTGATCGGACTTGGCCGCCGTGCGCGTATAGCGCGGGTCGACCACGATCACCTTGCAGCCGCTCTCCTTGGCGTGGAGCAGGTGGAGCATCGACACCGGATGCGCCTCGGCCGCATTCGAACCGATATACAGCGCCGCCTTGGCGTTCTGCATGTCGTTGTACGAATTGGTCATCGCACCGTAGCCCCAGGTGTTCGCCACGCCGGCCACGGTGGTCGAGTGGCAGATGCGCGCCTGGTGGTCGGTATTGTTGGTGCCGAAGAACGAGACCCACTTGCGCAGCAGGTAGGACTGCTCGTTGCTGTGCTTGGACGAGCCGATGAAGAACAACGAATCCGGTCCGGTTTCCTGGCGGATCTGCTTGAGCTTCGCGCTGATCTCGTCGAGCGCCTGATCCCAGGAGATGCGCTGGTACTTGCCGTTGACCAGCTTCATCGGGTACTTCAGCCGGTATTCGCCGTGACCATGCTCGCGCAGCGCGGCGCCCTTGGCGCAATGCGCGCCCAGGTTGATCGGCGAATCGAACACAGGCTCCTGCCGCACCCACACGCCGTTCTGCACCACCGCGTCGACCGCGCAACCCACCGAGCAATGGCCGCAGACAGTGCGGCGCACGACAATATCGCCCTTGCCGCCTGCGCCGCCCTTGCCGTCGTCGGCATCGGCGCGACGCATCATCGTCAGTTGCGTGGCGGCCAGCCCCGCGCCCACGCCGATGCCCGAACGCTTGAGGAAGCTGCGACGGTCCATGGTCGGCATGGCGCCGGCCAGGCCTGCGGCAAGGCGCGCGGACAGACGTCCGGATGACTGGGACTGGGACTGGGATTGCGAACTGGAATCAGCGAGCCGGCTGGTGAGCCGGCCGGTCTGGCCGTGGTCCGCGCGATGGTTGGCGCCGTCGTTCGCGCCGTTGTTCGCACGTTTGCGGGTCAGGGGGGTCATGGCTTGCCTCGATCAGAGCGGTTGGCGTGTGCGACAACTCGGGCGCGCGCCAGCACGCCCGGGGCAACATGCCTAAACCAGCGTGGTCCGGTAGTACTTGCGGATATGTGCGGAGACCCGGTAGCCATCACTGCCCGGCGCGGGATCGGCGGGCTCGGCCTTAGCGGCGACGGCCTCGGCAAGCGCGGGCTGTCCGCGCGTGGCCACAACGGCGGCGCCGGCTGCGGCAACCACGCCGGCACCCGCCAGAAAGGTGCGACGTGCGACCCGGGGTTGTTTATCTTCCATGAGGACTCCTCGGCTATGCCGTACCGATGGATGATTTATTTATGACGTGTTTTGCATATTCTAGTTGCAACACCACCGAATGACCACGCGCGCGGCCGCAAAATCGGTAAATATCGGACAAACCCCGACCGCGCCCCCGCTCAGTGCATCTCGAGCGCGACAGCCTCGACGCTGCAAAACGCGCGTAACAGTCCTGCGGCACTGCGGTAGAAGCGGGCCCGCGGATGGTTCTCTAGGGCGTCACACAACCGGTCCACCCAAGGCTGCAGATGCCGGGCGAAGAAGCGTTGCTGCTCGCCGAGATTCGACACCGCGAGATCATCGCCGGCCACGAGATAGCGCATCACCTCGCACAGCGCGGCCACGTGATCCTCGGTTTCGCTGACGTTATCGTGCCGCGTGAGCCCGTAGCGGGCCAGATCGTCACGCAATGCCACCAATGGCCGCTCGTTGAGAAAGCCGGCCTGATAGAACGAGCCGTAGAGAAAGATCTCCTGCTTGCCGACGCCGACGAACAACTGCGCGTACTCGTCCGCGGCTTCCACGGCGGTCGTGATCGATGCTGCGTCGCACAACGTATTCCACGCGCGACCGAGCACGGTATCGGCATCTGCACCTGACGCGCGATTGGCCGCGATATGGTGCAACAGCGTCGCATCGGGCGCCTGATAGAACAGCGTGGCCAGCAGACCATAAAGATCGGCGCGCGCGGTGTCCTCGGGATCGGGCTCGCCGTGCGCCGGTGTCTGGGCGGTAAGCTGAATCGGCTGGAAATCGCTCATATCGTGATGCATCCCTTCCGTTTATCCCTTCTGTAGCGCGCTATCCCGTGCGCTGCCTTATTGCAGCGTCGCGCCCGTGGCGGCGCCGCTATCCTTTTCCACCATGTCGATGACCCGGCAGTCGCTGCACATCTTCAGCCGCTCAGCCGCCGCGCCGGCAAACGCCGGGTGGCCAGCCAGTCGGACCAGCATGGATTCCACCATCTGCGCCGTGCCAAATGGCTTGCCGCAACGGACGCAATGGAACGGCTGGGTCTCGTTGAGCGTGACGGGCCGGCGCGCGGCATCGCCCGCCAGCAAGCGTGGCACCAGCGTGATCGCGTCCTCGGGGCAAGTCTTCTCGCACAGCCCGCACTGCACGCAGTTGCGCTCGACAAAGGCCAGCACGGGCCGCTCGGCGTTGTCGCGCAGTGCCTGCGTCGGACACGCGCCCACGCAGGCCATGCACAGGGTGCAGCGGGCGGTGTCGACCTGCACGGCCCCAAGCGGCGCGCCCGCAGGCAGCGCCATCGTTTCGGCGGGCACCGGAGCATTGCGCGCCAGGTGATCCACAACGAAATCCAGGGTCTCGCGCTTGGCCAGCGCGGCGCGGAATCCCGCGACGGGCAGCGGGCTCAGCGGTTCGGCCGGCGTGGAAATCGCGCCCAGCCCCACATCGAGCCCGGCAACGTCGCTCGCCTCGACCAGCGCCAGCCGCTGGCCACGATAGCCGAAGCCTTCCAGGATCGTCCGGGCCACGGCCATCTGCTCAAGCAGCGCCGCACGGTATTGCGGCGCTTCGTCGCCAGTCAGCAGCACGGCCACGCCGCCCGCACCCCAGCACAGGGCAGCCAGCCACAACTCGATGCCCGTCGAGGCCGGATGGAATGCCGAAACCGGAATTACGTTCGGCGGCACGCCCCGTGCCTGGCCGGCCCGCGCGGCGCGACCCAGCGCGAGGATGGCTGACGTACCGTGCTCCGCGCCGTGGATCAGCAATACGGCATCACGGCCGCCGGCACGGCTGTAAGTGGTCACCAGCGTGCGCAGGCGTTCGCCAAACGTCTCCGGGCCAGGGTAGCCATAGCTGATGGCACCGCTCGGGCAAACCGTCGTGCACGCGCCGCAGCCCATGCACAGGTTCGGCGTGACCTCGATACGGCCCTTGCCGTCGCGCCAGTGCGAACTGATCGCCTGCGTCGAACAGATGTCGATGCAAGCCGTGCAGCCCGTGGTCTGGTTGCGGCCGTGGGCGCAGACGCTTTCCTTGTAGCGGAAGAACTTCGGCTTCTCGAATTCGCCGACCAACTGCTGCGCGGTTAGTGCCAGCGCGTACTGGCGCGCCACGTCACCCCCCGCATGCAGATAGCCTTGCGGCGGCTGATGCATCGTGAAAGCCGGTGAATCGTTGAGATCGAAAACGATGTCGAACCGGCCCGATTCGGTCGCAGCCGGGCGATCGAAATCGATAGCCGCCGCCGCGCCGCACGCTTTCACGCATTCGCGATGATCTCGGCAACGGTCGAGGTCGATCTGGTAGCTGAAGTCGATCGCCTGCTCGGGGCACGCCGCAATGCAGGCGTTGCAGCGCGTGCAGAGATCCAGGTCGATCGGATTGCTCTTGCCGGCACCGGTCTCCCAGGTGGCAGTGAACGTGCCCAGCCAGCCGGTCAGCGACGCGAGCCTGCCACTGTGAACCGGCCACGCGCGATCCGCCGGGTTCGCGCCGCTACCCACCACGCCGTCGGCCTGGCCCAGCAGCACGGTCACATCGAGCCCCGCCTCACTGAGGCGACCCGCCCACGGCAGTGCGCGAGCGGCAGGTCCCATGATCAGTACCGTGCCTTCGGAGCGGTAATCGACCGTGGCCACCGGATCGGGATCGGGCAACGCCGCCACCGCAAGCAGCGCGGCAATCTTGGCGTTGGCCGTGGCCGGATCGCGCCGCGCCCCGGCCGACCATCCACCGGTCTCGCGAATGTTGACGAAGCGGACCGGCGCGGTCATCACACCTTGCTCACTGGCCGTTTGCGCGGCCACTTCGGTGAACAGCGGGCTTTCCTGCGTGCACGCGACGATCACGTCGTCCGTGCCATCGAGCGCCTTCCGGAAATCGCCAATCTCGCGGCGGCACAGCAGGCGATGCACCTTCAGCGGCGCGGTGCCCTGCGTCGCATCCTGGTTACCGCCACTGGCTTTGGCCAGCGCCGCGCCGTCGAGCGGCATGGTGTCATTGCAATTGCAGATCAGCGTCGGCATTTGGACTTGCGCAGCGGCCGATGCGCGCCTTCTCGTCGCGGAAGGATCATGCGTCGGCGGATTTGTGGGAGTGGCCTATTCTAGGCCCGTGCCGGGTCAGCGGCTACGCGTGTTTGTCCGCAGCGGGATCTTCGTCCGGCTCGGACGAGGCCGTGGGCTCCTCGACCATTGCTGCCTGCAGACCCTGCCCGGGTTGAGGTGCCTGCGAAGCCGCCGCGTCATCCACGGCCTTTCCTGCCTTGCCCGCCTCTTCGACTTCCGCGACGTCTTCGGCCTCCTCGACCGGATCGAAAAGCCCCAGCGTCTCCGACTGCCGCAGCCTGCGCAGGATCTCGGGCGGGATCGGGTCGGGCTTGCTGTAGTCGTCGATGTAAGTGTCCAGCCCGTCCATCACGTTGAAGTGCGGATCGGCGAACAAGGTCTTCAATGCCGCACGTTTGACGGACTCGTCGACCCCCTGTGCCACGAAGCGGGCGATGTTATCGCCCGGGCGTAGCACGGCCACGTCCGCAAGCGTCGGCATGGGTACAGCGGATGCGGCGGGCGTTGGAACAGCCGCTGTCACATCCGGCGATGTCGCGGTGGAAGACGGCAACACAGCCGGCGGCTGTACCTGTTCCTGTACCTGTTCCTCCGGCACGGGCTTGCCCTCGCGGACCGCCGCCTTGCGGCGCGACCAGCGGGACAGGAAGGAGCTATCGCCGTCGCTCATCGCAATCCCTCAATAGCGCGCACGTTCTTCGGGCGCCTTGAAAGATTCCGGCCGGCGCCGCTTCTTGGGTTCGGGCCGATAGTGCTGGTCCGTGAACGCCTGGAGCCACGCGCGTTGCTCCGGCTCCAGCGGCACGTTCTCGACGTTCTCGCCTGCGTCGAGCCAGCGCCCCGCCTCGTTATACGACAGGCTCACCGTAACCGGCACCGGGCGCGTCTCGCCATCCTCGTCGGGCTCCTCGGCCATGCGCCAGAGCACGAACCAGCATGGCGCGGTGGAGGTCAGGTTCAGGTAGTAGCCCTCGCCCTCGTCGCGGTACAGCGTGACCGCATAGCCGGGATGCGCCCAGTGCTCACCGTGCTCGTCCGCGTCGAGCCGCTTCGGCGCCGTGCCGAACTCGCCGAGATCCGGCAGCACGGCATCGAGCTCCCACTTCCAGGGTTGCCAGCGGTTGGTCAGCGCAACGCGGCGCATGACCACCGCCATCGTCACCGACGGCCTGCCAGCGGGCAAGGCTTCCGGCTCGGGAACAGCGGGTTGGTCCACGGCGGACTCCGGTGAAGGTCAGGTGTTCTGAACGACGATGCTCGGGAACTTGTTGCTCATGTCGCGCGTCTTGTCGGCAACCTTGATCGCCACCTTGCGCGCCACTTCGCGGTAGATCGTCGAGATCGGGCTGTCCGGTTCGGCCACGACGGTCGGGCGTCCGGAGTCGGCCTGCTCGCGGATCGACAGGTTCAGCGGCAGGCTGCCCAGGAGGTCCACGCCATACTCGGTGCTCATCCGCTCCGCGCCGCCTTCGCCGAAGATGTGTTCGACATGGCCACAGTTCGGGCAGCAGTAGACCGCCATGTTCTCGACGATGCCGAGAATCGGAATGCCGACCTTCTCGAACATCTTCAGGCCCTTGCGGGCATCGAGCAGGGCGATGTCCTGCGGGGTCGTCACGATCACGGCGCCCGTGACGGGCACCTTCTGCGACAACGTGAGCTGGATGTCGCCGGTGCCCGGGGGCATGTCGACGATCAGGTAGTCCAGGTCGTGCCAGTTGGTCTGGCGCAGCAGTTGTTCCAGGGCCGACGTGACCATCGGGCCGCGCCATACCATCGGATTGTCCTGTTCGATCAGGAAACCGATCGAGTTGGCCTGCAGGCCATGACCCTCCATTGGCTCCATGGTCTGGCCATCGGTCGACTCGGGTCGGCCGTCGATACCCAGCATCATCGGCAGGCTCGGGCCGTAGATATCGGCGTCCAGCATGCCGACGCGCGCGCCTTCGGCGGCCAGCGCCAGCGCCAGGTTCACGGCGGTGGTGGACTTGCCCACCCCGCCCTTGCCAGAGGCCACGGCGATCACATTGCGCACGCCCGGCAGCAGCTTGACGCCGCGCTGCACCGCGTGGGCGACGATCTTCATCGACATCGCCACGCTGACGTTGGTTACGCCCGGCAGATTGCGCAGGGCGCCGATCACGAGCTTGCGGATGGGCTCGAACTGGCTCTTGCCGGGGTATCCGAGCTCCACTTCCACGGAAACGTCACCGCCATCGACCCGCACGTTACGCGCCGAGCGCGTGGACACGAGGTCCTTGCCCGTGTTGGGGTCGATCACGGTCCGCAGGACTTCGGTTACCTGTTCAATGGTGAGACTCAAGACAGACTCCGCTTCTAATATGGATATGTGGGGTTGAGGCACGCAATGCTAACAAAGTCGCCCACACGATATGGTCTTGTGGCCCGCGCCGCCGGGAAACCCCTTTGCCGAGTGCGGAATTACAGACAATTACATCTCTCACAGTCTCGGGCTTGTGCACGCGCCGCCATATGCCTATTGTAGTGCGCCAATCTTGGGATCCCGCGTGCCGACAGGCGGTATGCGGGATCGTCCTGAGTGTTTTTGATTGCATCATGAAAGTTGTACTGCCAGTGGGCGGCATTACGCGCCAGGCGTTAACATGCAGGATGGCTTTGGCAAAACATTTACGGGAATCACCAGAAGGAGAAAGCATGAATTTCAAGCTCGTCACCGTCTCGCTCGTCGCGGCTGCGGCCCTGGCGGGTTGCGCCACCGAACAACAGACCAATACGGCGGTCGGCACCGGAGTCGGTGCGGCGGTAGGCGCGGGGATCGGTAACCTGATCGGCGGCAACACCACTGGCACGCTGGTCGGCGCGGCAGTGGGCGGCGCGCTCGGCGGCGCCACCGGTTACAACTGGAATGCTATCCGCGGCAAGCTGAACAAGGACACCGCGGGCACCGGCACCCAGATCACCGAGCAGCCGGACGGCTCCCTGAAGGTCAACATCCCGAGCCAGGTCACGTTCGACACGGACAGCTCGACGATCAAGCCGTCGTTCCGCAACGTGCTCGACCAGGTGGCCCAGACGCTAGCGCAGCATCAGGACGTGTCGGCCAACGTCGTTGGCCATACGGACAGCACCGGCAACCCGCAATACAACATGCAGCTCTCGCAACGCCGCGCCCAGAGCGTGGCTGGCTACCTGGGTGACCGTGGCGTCGCCCGGACCCGCCTGAGCGCCGAAGGCCGGGGCCAAACCCAGCCCGTCGCGGACAATTCGACCGAGGCTGGCCGTGCCCAAAATCGTCGCGTCGAAATTTTCTTGAAACCAATTTCTGGGTGACCAGTCATAGAGTTCAGGTACCGCTTGCCACCGTTGCTGGCTCGCGATGGGTGGCTGACCTCCCGGGCGGTACCTGATTTCTCCTCCTTTTCCGTTGTGGAAAGCTGCGCCGGTGACTAACCGGCGCTTTTTTTTGCCCATTTGCCTCGTGAATTAACGGTTTCCGGGCTGTTTTCGGCGATATTCGCCCCAATTCGGCCCAAGTTCGCCCCCCGTTCGCGCCCAATCCACACGCAAACCGCGCACCGACGCGGGGCAATTGCTAAAATAGCGCCTTTACCCCCGTGCCTCCTGCCGGTCACCGCCGGCGCTCCTGGCGCAAAACCCCTCTGAACGGCTCTTTTCATGACAGCACGCCGCATCCTCGTCACTTCCGCCCTGCCATATGCCAACGGCCAGATCCATATCGGCCACCTGG